>DUQG01000047.1 GCA_012837935.1 Bacteroidales bacterium | reverse complement strand
TGATGGTTAGCATAGTGATGAGAATTTAGTTATTTGTCTGTATTTCAGCACTATAAAGATAGTAATTAAGTCTGAATTATGCTAACCTTTTTATTAATTTCTTATATCGAACTCACGTTAACTTATAAAATTTATAATCATGAAAAAACTATTATCATTACTTGTTATTCTTACACTTTTTGTAAGTTGCAAAAACGAAGTTAATCCACCCGTAGAAGAAGCTCAACCAATAAAATTGACAGCCGTTCAGAAACAAAAGGTTGTGCAAGATAATGACTTTGCTTTTGAGTTGATGAAGCAAGTTTTAGCCGAAACAGACGAAAGTAACGTTTTTATTTCGCCATTAAGCGTGAGTATTGCACTTGGAATGACTTGGAACGGTGCTGTAGGCGACACAAAAACAGAAATGGGAAAAACGTTGAAAATGAGTGGTATGTCTGAAAAAGAAATCAATGAATACTACAAGCTAATGCAGAGTACACTACCTACCGTTGACCCAAAGACAAAATTTTCTATCGCTAATTCAATTTGGTATCGCAATACATTCAGTGTTAAACCTGATTTCCTGAAAACCAACATCGATTATTTTAATGCCGAAGTTTCATCTCTTGACTTCGATAGTCCTGATGCACCGGGAATTATCAATAATTGGTGCAGTGAAAACACAAATGGGTTGATCCCTGAGGTTATAGATGAAATTGATAAAGCTACCGTGATGTTTCTTATCAATGCTATCTATTTTAAGGGAATATGGGTAAAGCAGTTTAAGAAAGAAGAAACAAACGAAGGTAATTTTACAAACGAGTTAAACCAAAATGTGAAGGTTAACTTTATGAATAAAACTGACACATTTGCCTATGCCGAAGATGAGTATGCACAGTATTTGGAAATGCCTTACGGTAATAAAGCATTTAGCATGACAGTAATTCTTCCTAAAAAGACAGAGAGCAACTCTACAACTTTCAGCGGTTTGACGGCAGAGAGATTTAATAAAGCTGTTGAGAAAATGACTAATAAAGAAGTTACCGTGATGTTTCCGCGATTTAAAGTGAAAAATAGATTTGAACTGACACCTATGTTGCAACCCATGGGAATGCTGAAAGCTTTCTTACCTATAGCCGAGTTTGATGGAATTTCTGATATGAAACCACTTTATATCGGCTTTGTACAACACGACACTTACGTAGAAGTAACCGAAGAAGGCACCGAAGCAGCAGCAGTAACTACCATTGGAATGAAAAACACATCCATGCCGAGCCATCCCTATTTTATTGCAAATAAGCCGTTTGCTTTTGTGATTAAAGAAAAAAGTTCGGGTATTATTCTATTTATGGGAAAAATGGGAAGTGTAGAAAAACATTAATAAATCCTATCTAGGATAGTACACAAAAAGAGCAAGATTGAATTTGATTTCAGTCTTGCTCTTATTTTATGAAAGTTTTTTATAGTAAAAATGTTGCTTTGGCGGTTATGCTTTCGTATTTAAGCTTATGGAAACCCACAAAAACAGCAGCATTCAAATATCGATTTCCGATACCGTAGCCAAATTCAGTATAAGACTTTATGTAAGGGGTATATAGTTGACTAAGGTATATTCGCTCGCGAGCTACACCGGCAGAGAGTGCCGGAAGTCGAGTAAACATGAATTTAGCCGTTTCATACATCAAATGAACTTGTGCATATCGGTCTGATGAATTAAAGTAATGGCGCGGTAAAACGCTAAAACTGCCCCCTATTCCATCGCCCCAGGTTTCGGGAAAATAGTGTTTTGCAAAATAGCGAAAGTCGTTGAAGTACTCGCTTTTTTGACGTGCAAAAAATCCAAATCCGGCGTGATAATTCAAACTTTCCAACAACCCAAATCGGATGCATTGACTCATATCAAACTCTACCTTACTATACGACGATGTGCCACCTAACACATTCAGTAAACTCTGTGCATATTCCAACTTAAAGGTAGGATAGTACGAACGTACATACACTTTTTGATTTCGGTCAAAAATATAGTACTGTTCCGGTGTCCATGTAAAGCTGATTGTCGGCACAAAAGCATACTGCACAGGCAATTCAATGGGATAATTGTTTTCGGCTATTTCCTTTAAGTGCTGTTTGTTAGGTTTTCGAACATGATAATCTATTCCAACACCGAGTTGTAAGCCGTTTGTCAACTCATTAATGGTATGAATTTTTACATAATAGTCTTTATAATTACCCAATTTTATCTGGTCGTACTTAATCAGACTATCTTGGATTAACTGCAAGAATCGAGAGCTATACGTTGGGTTTCCACGTCCGGCGGATAAGTTCAAAAAACCGAATTTTGAGGGTTCGTAGTTCCAAACCGCATCAATTCCGTAGTGAGCTTGCTTTATTCCAAATACATAACCGCCAAACAGGTTGATGTTAATTCTTTGTTGTCTCGGTAGATTTATTCCTAATTGAAATTTCTGTCGATACGAAAATCCATCTTGCGTAGAATATCCAAGCATGGATGGGTTTAGAAGACCGCTATACCGAATATCGCCGGATTTGAAGCGATAATTTGTATTTAGCACCACGTTTTTCATTATTCGTAGTGTAGCGTCTGTTTGTGCACGTGCTGAATCCCGTTTAGCTTTTTCTTGCTCAGCTAATTGCTGTTTTTCAATATGTTTGGCAAGCAACTGTTCTTCGGATTCATTAAGCGGAATGGTGCGAAGTCTTTCCCAAAGTGTTGAATCGGTATTGAGCGGTACCGAATCTAAACGCATTCTATACTTATTTCCCAAGTTTAAGTTACGCTCGTTGGTAAGCTCGGATTTGAGTTTTACATTCAAGTATTTTATATCTGTTTGGTAGGTATTGCTAACTTTATTGCCTAAGTATTTGTAAGTCTGGACGATATTAAACTTTACCGGAAGATATCGTTCAAGCATTTTATCACCCATTTTTATATCAAAAGAGAAGTCAACGAACAGGTCATTGCCTTCGCCATAAAAACCGATAACGCGCCAAGAATTGCTTTCTACCATAAAACTTCCCCTAATCAATTGTGGATTTTTATAGATTGGCGTGTAGCTTATTGAGTAAATTGACCTGTCGTCCAACTCTTCAACGTAAGTAATTGAGTATGTATAATATTTCAATGTTCTGGGGTGCAGTGGAAGATAAAAAGCTTCACCATGAGCACTTTCCGCATATATATCTAGTGAGGTAAATCTAAACGGCAGCATAGCAATGTCGCTTTTTTTTGTGAGTGTGCCATTTACAAAATTTACGTCTTGCTTATAATCATTTGGTGCAGAAAACTTAAGCTTGCTTACAGTTTCAATAAAAGCTTTATCGTTTTTGCGGTCGTGGATTACAAAGTTAGGAATCAGATGGGTATATTTATAAAGAAAATTTTTCTTTTTCGTATCCACATTGGCACGCATATATACTTCAGCATCATAGGATTGCACTACTGACTTATGAAATTTAGCAGAGGAAATAACCTCACTCATAATGCTGTCAACCAGAGATTGCTTCTCTGCTTTTAGCGGAACAGAAAGAAAACAAGTCGTAAGAAGCAGTATAAGAGGTTTCAGTAGTCGCATTCATTGCTTTTTTAGGAATGAAACACAAACTTACGGATTTTATTTGGAAAAAGTTCGTAAAGTAGTTTACAAATTTACTTATCCGTACATTATTTCATTTCCTTATTAAATCGTTTCGGTGGTCTTTTCTTCAAAAGAATCTATCTCTACATCATTACGAGTAAGTTCACTGAATTTTCTATGACGTTTAATATAGAACTCATAAAGGATTGATTTTTGAGAAATTGTTTTAAATGTAGAACGAACAGATTTTAGAATATTCTCATTTCGTTTTTCAGCAAAATCTTCCTGCATATTTCTGAAATCGGTACGAGCGTCTGTAACGGCTTTCAGGTGTTCCGGTTTTCTCTGTAAAAGCATCACAAAAGCAGCCAGATTGTCTAAATAAAAGCGAGTATCAAAGGTTTTTTTCACACTTTTGTGAGGCAAGTTTTTATAAAGCATCAATAGATTGTTTCGGAAATTAAGATAGGTTTTTCGTGGACTTTCGGCGTTGAGTGTTCCACCACCGATGTGATAGACAACGCTTTGCGGATTACAAGTAACTCGTCTGCCTCGGCTATTAATTCGCCAACAAAGGTCAATCTCTTCCATGTGCGCAAAAAAATCTTCATCGAACGCACCCACATTCCAAAAATCCTCTTTGCGGATAATAAAACATGCACCGGACGCCCAAAACACATCTTTTATATCATCATACTGTCCTTTATCCTCTTCCAATACATGAAAAATTCTTCCTCGACAATAGGGATAGCCCAATTTATCAATAAATCCTCCGGCAGCTCCGGCATATTCAAAATGGTTTCGCTTATGATACGAAAGAATTTTTGGTTGGCAAGCAGCTACTTTCGGATTTGCTTCCATATAGTCATAAAGTACTTTTAGCCAATCCTTTGTAACTTCCACATCCGAATTAATCAGCACATAATAATCACTCTCAATTTGTTTCAAAGCACGATTATATCCTCCGGCAAAGCCATAATTTTCATCAAATACAATGGTTTTAACCGTTTTATCATAATTCTTTTTCAGAAATTCCAATGAGTCATCTGTCGAAGCATTATCAGCTACAACTATCTCTGCCTGAGGCATATCCTTTATGCTTTCGAGCAAAAATGGAAGAAATTTTTCCAGATATTTCTTTCCATTCCAATTAAGTATTACTACCGATACGGTTTTCATCATAATAATTTACATTTTTCTACAAACGCAACTCTTCACAATATGTTTTAAGCTAAGCAGTCAACATTTTTATCTATTTCGAGTAAATTTCCATCGTTTGTGAGACCAAAGCCAAATTGCCGGATTGTTTCGGATGTCTTCTTCGAGCATTCGCATATAAGTTTCACTTATTTCATATTCTTTAGTCTCTTTTGGATTAAGAGCAATGGGAATCAACGTGCATGTATAATAACCACGTTTCACTTTTGCCAATCGTACATAGTAAATCGGGTAATTAAATTTGCGAGCCAACTGCTCTGTTCCGGTTATCACGGCAGTTTTTTGGTTAAGAAAAGTTGTGTGGTAATTTATGCTTTCCCAATTTGGCGATTGGTCGGATAGCATTCCGTACATACCCAATTTCCCCTCTTTTCGCATGGATAACATTTCGCGTAAAATATTTTTTACTTCAATATTTTTTGCACCAAAACGAGTTCTAATTTTATAAATAATTCTATTGGAAACTTCGTTACGCTGTTTTTTATAAATCTGATAAACAGGTTTATCTTTAGGCAAGTAAAGTGAAAAAGAAGAAGTCCACTCCCAGTTTCCATAATGTGAAGTATGTAAAAATACGCACTTACCTTCGTCGTAATGCTTTATCATTGGCTCATAGTCAATGTATTTCATGCGTTTCAAAATGCTTTTTTCCGACATTCCGGGAATTTTCAAACTTTCAAAGATTAAATCGCAAAAATGCCGGTAAAATTCCTGTTCAATCTTACGCAGTTCCTTTTCGGATTTTTCCAGAAAAGAAAAAGAAAGATTTTCTCTAACCACCGCCTTTCTATATCCAACTAGCCGATAAACAATAAGATACGTAAAATCTGAAAGTAGATATAAAACAGGGAAAGGAAGCCATGAAATAAGCTTTACGAGTGCTGAGGCTATATAATACATCTTCTTTTTACACATAAAAACACCCCAACAAAGGCTGTTAAGGTGTTTCTTTCAAAAATATCTTTACACTTTTATTCTTCGTCTTCCGAGTAGATTCCCAAAGACTTACCATACTCATACTCACCATCTAAGATAAGCTGAATTTCATCTTCATTGAGTTTGATACCGTCTTCTTCAGCAGCTTCTACCACATAGTTAAGCATATCTTCTTCGTCAATGCTTGCTTCTTCGGTAGAGTCTTCGCTAATTAAGCCATTTTCTTCATAATACTCATACAACACATCCAAAACATAGTTTACCGCATCCTCATTAATACGTCCTTTGAGTTCGGCTGGTACCAGATTCATGATAAATTTTACGGCATCATTGTCATCGTAAACCAATAAATCGTCTTCTTGGGTTTTCATAATCTTGATTTTTAATGAATTAGTTTTTGAATATTTTAAATTCAAAGATAGATAATATTTTTTAAAAATAACTTGCTTTTTTTGATTTATTAATAAATGGCTTTCAAATCTTATCGAAGCTTGCTTTTTTTCTAAACTTGCTGCTCTTAGAAAACAAAATAAATAGGATAAAAAGGAATGCTACGGAAAAAATAATTATCTTTGCACGATACAGTAAATCGGTTTGTCGCTCCAATTATGGATTGGGGAGGAAAGTCCGGGCAACACAGAGCACCATATTTCCTAACGGGAAGCTGTCAGCGATGGCAGAGCAACGTAACAGAAAATAACCGTCCGCCATCCGGCGGATAAGGGTGAAAAGGTAAGGTAAGAGCTTACCGGAGTGTGTGGCGACACATGCTGCCGTACGTCTTATGGGTTGCAAGATCATGTAAACCAACGCTATCAGGCTTGCTCGGTCGATGTTGGAGGGTAGATTGCTCAGATTTCGTCAGCAATGCCGAAACCAGATAAATGACAAACTTCATCATTTGATGAAAACAGAACCCGGCTTATAGGTTTACTGTATTTTTTTTTCTTAGACTCTTAGACTAACAGACTATAGACTTTTAGATGACTATGCTTAAATACGGATTGATAGCCAAACAGTTAGACTTTAAGTTAAAAAAAATAAAAGTCTGCAAATAAAACTTAATTAGCACTATTTCAAAGTCGCCGTCGACTGACGGAGGATTATAGAAAGCTGAAATATACATTAGTGTCCTGTTAAAAATAAAAAACACGCCTATAAGTATCTGTAAAACAACAGATAAAGCTTATTTATAAAACGCGACGATTTGAAATTAATATTTTCGACAACTAGTTAATTATTGATATTTA
>DUQG01000054.1 GCA_012837935.1 Bacteroidales bacterium | reverse complement strand
TATTTTGTTTGGTTACCCCCGTTTTGAGCGTCTAACTACAAAAACGGGGTGATAAACAAAGATACAAAAAAGCCAACTATCTCACAATGATTTAGTTGGCTTTATTTTGTTAATTAGTGAATATCCCCAATTAACCAATTAACTAATCAACTATTTCACTTTATACAGTTCTTCCCACCAGCTATCATCGCCTTTTAGCCATTTGTCAAAGAAAGCATAAATGGTATGATTCCAACTGATACGTTTTTGGAAATCATAGATAGCGTGATTTTCGCCTTCCACCATCACCAATTCAACGGGTTTTCCAAGTAATTTCAAAGCTGTAAACATCTGAATGCTTTCACCCGGCGGGACGTTAGTGTCGGCAGTTCCGTGAAGCAGCAGCAGCGGTGCACTAACTTTGTCTGCTTGGAATAGCGGGCTTTGATTTACGTAAAGTTCGTGGTTATTCCAAGGATAACTTCCGGCACTTGCACCTGCACTATAGGAATATCCCCAATAGCCTTCACCCCAATAGCTTGAAATCGAGCTAATTCCGGCGTGTGAAACTCCTGCTGCAAAAATATCGGTTTGAGTAAGTAGATACTGTGTCATAAATCCGCCGTAAGAAGCACCGATACAACCGATTTTGTCGCCTTGTACAAAAGAATGTTCTTCCACAAATTTCTTCGTTCCTTCAATGATTTCGTCAGCTGTAAGTTTTCCCCATGCATTTACGTGGCGCGCTGCAAATTCCTGTCCGAATCCGGTTGTACCGCTCGGATTAAGCGTGTAAACCACGTAGTCATTGGCTGCATAGACATGAAGCGGATAAGTCGTTTCAAAAGTACGTTGAGTTGGGCTGGTGCCTCCGTAATAATAGACAATCATCGGATATTTTTTATTCGGGTCAAAGTTGGGCGGCAAGTAATATCTTCCTTGAATGGTATCGCCGGCTTGGCTGATAAAATCCCAATCTTTCACTTCGCCGAGCGTCAATTTATCCAGACGTTCACCGTACGGGTCGACAAGTAGCGTTGAGTTCATTTTGCTTAAATCCAGCAGATAAGCTCTTCTCGAATTGGAAGTGCTGGAACCTACGTATGCAGTCACATTGCTATTTTTAGCCAAGCTGAAAGAACCTATTAACTCTTCTTGCAGAGGTAGTTTTTTATACTGTTTGGTTTTTGGATTGTATGAAAAAACAAGCAGTCTGTCCTTATCTTCGGCACGGAAATAAATGATATTATCATTTTTACTCCATGTGTAGGAAGAGATGCTTGGGTAGAAGTCTTTGGTAATAGGTTCTACTTGCTTCGTTGCAATATCAAAAATATAAGCTTGCGTGTCGTAGCTGTTTGCTATCTGTCCGGATTTGATATTTAAGCCAATTCCGTTAAAAGACTCAGCACCACCTGTTACCAGAATTTGTTTTGCATCGGGCGAAAAACTAATATCTCCACTTACAAATCGCTCGTTTTGCCAAAGGGTATCGGTTTTCATCGTTTGCAAATCAAGCAGATAGAGCGAATTTTTTTGAAATGGACGTTCGCTTAAATCTTCTTCGGTAATGAATAATAATATCAAATTTCCATCAGATGAAATATCACGAATATATGCCGTGTTACGCCCGAAAGTTAGAGCTTGTGATAAGCCTGTCTCAATTTGATATTGATAAATAGAATAACGATTTCTGTAATTTCCTTGTCTGTCGTCCGGCGCTAAAATTCGTGTTAATCCTTTTGGGCTTGCGGCATCAATAGTCTCTTTTTTAGGATAATAGAGTGTTTTTTCATCCGGCGAAAAAGTGTAAGTTTCTTTAGGTAAGTTTTGAGCAATTAACTGTACTTGATTGGTGCTTGGGTCAAGTGTAAACAAACTCCATCCATTATCCGTATCTTGGAAATAACGAAGTAAATCCGACTTTGGCATCCAGTTTAGTTGGTTGCGGTTATCATTTTCAGAAAGAACAACACGTTTCTGCTTGGTGTCGTAAACCTCAATTGAGCTTTGATTTTTTCCTTCGTTATTTGTAGTTGTATAGCGCAACAAAACAAATCTTCCGCTTGGTGATACGGAACAGCTATTTACTCGCTTACCGATTAAAATATCTTCGATGGTTATTCGTGTGGAAGGCTTATCAGCAAAACTATATTCAGCTTTATTGGTAGAATCGGTGTGGATTTCTACTTTGAAAGCAGGTGAAACTTTGCTGTCAGCGGTAGCAAGGTATTTAATTATTACACGCGAAGAATTTACTCTACCTAGCAAGTTATACTCAGCCGATTTAGCGTTGGAAAGACTATCCTCGACCGATTTTTTGTCTGCCTTTTTTGCATTGTCCACATAAAGCTCAAATCTTTCCGGCGCAGTAACTTTTATCTTTGCTTTACCGTAAGCATTGCTGTTTACGTAAAATGAAATTAAGTAAAAAGCCGAACCACTTTGTGGTTTGTGCAATTTAAAAAAGTCGTTGTTTTCCGGTGTAAGCGGTGTGGAAAAATGCGCTTGTTCCGGAAAATTGATAGGTGTGGAAAGCAGACTTTCAGGCTTATATTTTTCGCCTTTCAAATTCACGCTATCCATTATCAGCGGTTGCACCAAGTTAATGGGACCATACACCCAAACCTTTTCGGGTTTGATAAGTTCTGCCGCATACGAAAATGTAAATGTTAGGGTAAGTAAAAGTGTGATTAAAGATTTTCTTTTCATGATTTTTTGAATTATTTTGTAATGTAATATCCTGAAATTTTGCCTTTTCTTAGCTGAATAGTGATGTTTCTATCTAAAATATGTTTGTACTTTTTGGCTGAAAGATTGTAAATTTTTCCATCTGTACCTTGAAAATATATTCGGTTTGACATAAATTGCCACGACTTTTAAGTCGTGGATTCAATGAATTACAAGAAAATGGCTTTAGCCGAAATTTACATAAGTTTGGGCTAAAGTCCGGTGCTTCACTATCAAGCTACCCACGTACCGATAATTATCGGGATAAAAGTCGTGGTAATTGAAATGTAGACAATCATTTTTCAGCTTATCAAACTCCTTACGAAATTCTTTTTAATTCTTCTATCAATGTCTTGTTTTCCTCTTTCGTTCCAATCGTTATCCTCAAACATCCTGCACAAAGGCTTACCGAATTTCGATTGCGTACGATAATGCCTTTTTCTACCAATCTTTTGTAAGTTCCATTGGCATCATCCACTTTTACCAAAACAAAATTCGCGTCAGTAGGGTAGATGTGGCGTACCATTTTTACTTCGCTAAGTTTATCAATCAGTGTGGCACGTTCTTTCAGTGTGTCCTGAACCCACTGCGTTACATTTTGCTTGTTTGCCAAGGATTCAAAAGCTTTTTCTTGCGTCAGTAAATTGACGTTATACGGATATTTGATTTTATTGAAAACAGCAATAATCTCTTTGGATGCAAACGCCATTCCGAGGCGGATGGCTGCACTTCCCCAAGCTTTGGAAAAAGTTTGAAGGACAATCAGATTCGGATGATTTGCCAAGACTTGGGTGTAACTTTCACGACTTGCAAAGTCAATATACGCTTCATCCACAACCACAATTCCATGAAAACGAGTAAAAAGTTGGTTGATTTCCTGTTCAAGCAACAGATTTCCCGTTGGATTATTAGGTGAGCAAAGCCAAATTATTTTGGTGTTTTCGTCGGTTGCTGCAATTAGTTCTTTTGCTTTGAACTGGAAATTACTATCAAGCAAAACCTTGCGATATTCCACGTCGTTGATATTGGCGCAGACTTTATACATTCCGTAAGTCGGCTCAATAGCAACTACATTGTCTGTTCGAGGTTCGCAGAAAGCTCTGTAAACCAAATCGATAGCTTCATCACTTCCGTTTCCCAAGAAAATATTTTCAACTCCTACGCCTTTAACCTCGCTGATTTTTTCTTTCAGTTTCAGTTGTAGCGGGTCAGGATAACGATTGAAAGGTGCGTTGTGCGGACTTTCATTCGCATCCAAATATACGGAAGCTTCGCCTTTAAACTCATCACGCGCACTTGAATACGGTTCCAAGTTGGCTATGTTTTTGCGAAGCAAGGAAGTTAAGTTAAATGACGTTGGGTGTTGGGTGTCTGATGTCTGATGCATTAAGCCCCCTAAATCCCCCACACTTCGATTTAACTCAGTGAACGAGGGGGACTTTTGGTTACTGCTATTCTTGTCTTTTATCATTGTCTTTTATCATTGTTCTTTATTCTTTGTTCTTTGTTCTACTTTCTTTTGTCTGATAGTCTAATATCTAAATATCTAACAATCTGTTCCTCACTGCATTTGCATGAGCCTGTAACCCTTCATTTTCTGCCATTAAAATAATTGCATTGCTGATATTCGTAAGTCCTTCGGGTGTGATTTGTTGGAAAGTGATTTTTTTCATGTAGCTATCCAAATTTACACCGCTATACGCTTTTGCATATCCGTTAGTGGGCAGCGTGTGATTGGTGCCTGAAGCGTAATCGCCTGCACTTTCAGGTGTGGTATTTCCCAAAAATACAGAACCTGCATTGACAATATGTTCAGCCACAACCATATAGCTACGAGTGGAAATAATCAAGTGTTCCGGTGCATAAGCGTTGGTAATCGCAATAGCTTCTTCTATATCTTTAACCAAGATTATTTTACTATGTTCTAAGGCTTGTTTTGCAATCTCTTTTCGTGGTAGTTGTTCCAGTTGAATTTCAATCTGTTCCAAAATTTGATCTATTAGCGATTCGGAAGTTGTAACCAAAATCGATTGACTATCAGCGCCATGTTCAGCTTGCGAAAGTAGGTCAGAAGCTACGAAAATCGGATTTGCGGTTTCATCTGCCATAACTTCTACTTCCGAAGGTCCGGCTGGCATATCAATAGCGACACCATGTAGTGAAACCAACTGTTTAGTTGCAGTTACGTATTGATTTCCCGGACCGAAAATTTTGTACACTTGTGGAATTGTTTCTGTGCCATACGCCATAGCAGTAATGGCTTGCGCGCCGCCTACTTTGAAAATTCGATGCACTCCGGCAACTTTTGCAGCGTAGAGTGTAGCGGGATGAACTTTTCCGTCTTTGTTCGGCGGGGTGCAAAGAACAATTTCCTTGCACTCGGCTATTTGTGCCGGAATACCAAGCATCAAAACGGTGGAAAAAAGCGGCGCACTTCCACCGGGGATGTAAAGACCGACTTTCTCAATGGCTACCGATTTTTGCCAACAAAAAACACCCGGCGAAGTTTCAATTTCAGAAAATTCTCGCTGCTGTGCAGAGTGAAATTTCCAAATATTGCGTCTTGCCATTTCAATGGCTTGTTTCAGTTCAGGCTGTACGTTTTGTTCAGCTTCAGCAATTTCTTCTTTGGTAACTTCCAAGTTTTCAAGAGAAACTCCGTCAAATTTTAGAGTGAAATCTCGAAGTGCTTTGTCGCCATGCTGACGTACTTCATCAATTACTGCACCTACTTGTTCAAATAGGGTAGAGTTGTCGATAGTGGGTCGTTGTAGTATTTCAGACCACTGAGACTGGTTTGGATGTTTTATGATTTGCATAAGCTTTTGCGTTTTGTTTTAGAAGCGAACAACAAATTCAACTACTACTTTATCATCGTTGTTGACTACGTTATCAGCATAAAAATATTTTTCGTAGTTTAATCGGATGTCATTGATAAACGGTTTATTCAGACTAAATGTAAGTCCCGTTGTGATGCGTTTACGTGCAATATCATCTACGGCATAGTCGTTCTCGTCATTCACTTTACCTTTATTATTATCCGTCATTGAGTCGAATCGAGCTAAAGGTGTAATTTTTTTAAGATTTTTCTTATTCAGCCAAATATTATACGCTGCAAATATCGAGTAGGAATGCGTGGCAGGAAATACATCGCCTGTGTATATTTTATAAATATATTCGCCTTCTAAATGTAAGTTTTGAATATCAATGTAGCTGCCCACATCGAAGTAATTTATTCTCAGTGCCGCAGGCTGAATGGAATTGTAGTTTAGGCTTATTTCCCAAATTTTTACGGGAAAGACTTCCAATCGGAAAGCATAGTTCATTGTTTTTTGCCAGCGTTGCTGATTGTAAAGTCCGTCGCCGTTGTATATCCCCATTTGAAACTCAACAGGAACAATATTTTTGCTTTTAAAAAGAGCGGTAGCACCTACGTCACGCAGTCCGCTAACGAGCTGTTTTCCCACAAAAGAGCGATTGGCAAAATAAAGTTGATGCGGTGCGCGAAGATTGTCCGTGCCAAATGGAATTTTTTGCTGTCCGATGGTGAAATTAAACCAATTTGTCGGTTTTAATCGCACGTAAGCGTCAAGCATTTTAGTAACACCTTCGTCCGAAAGGTCGATTTCTGCTTTGTATGAAGCGATTTTGCTAATATCGCCATTTACGCTAAATCTGGCATTACGAACCTGAAAGCGGTGTGCATCCAAACTGCTGTTATACTCGTATTTTCCACGAATAGTTCCTTCAATATTTGGCGTATAGTTGACTAACGAGTCTGCCTCGTTTGCAAAAACGGAAAAAATAATAATTAGCAAAAACTGAATACTTAAAAATCTTTTCATTTCTACAATAAACTATTAAAAATTAAAATCATCCCATTTCTCAAACAATTCTTTCATGCTATCCAGTACGATGTCAGCACCGGAATCTGTTAAAACATTTTTTTCCAGCGGACCGGTATTGACACCGATAGTGAAAATTTGAGCAGTAGAAGAAGATTGAACGCCAAGTGGTGCATTTTCCACAACAACCGCTTCCCAAGGTTGAGCTTTTGACAATCTTAGCGCTTTTAGGTAAGGGTCGGGGTTGGGCTTGCCTTTGGGTACATCAAAAGCAGAAATGATATTCTCTTCCGGAAAAATATCGGGGAAATAGTTTTGTATATTATCGATCAATGTGGGATGTGCCGAACCTGTAACCACATAGAGCAGGTAACCTTTTTCTTTCAATTTTTGAGTCATTTCCAAGGCAAAAGGGATACGCTTTGGCTCGCCTAATTTATTGAAATATTTACCTTTAAGCTCGTAAATAGCAGTGCGCTCTTCCTCGGTAGATTCTTTGCCGTGAACTCTTCTGAATACATTGTTAATCGTATCGACACCGGGCTGACCTTCATACATATAAGCTTCTTTTTGCGTAAATGGCAAACCTGAGTCGTTCATTGCTTTTACCCAAGCGATGGTGTGGTGTGGCATTGAGTCGAAGAGGATGCCATCCATATCAAAAAACACGGCTTTGGGAGATAATTTGAGAAAATTGTTCCTTTTTAAATAACTTTGTACCATAATCATCACTATTTTTTCAATTTGCAAAGATACAAAAAATCTTTGGCTGCGTATAAGGGTTTGCGGTATATCACGATAGAAAGATATTTGAAAATTTTCGTAAATATTTTTTTGTATATCTAATAAAAAGGCTAATTTTGCAACGTCAAAAAAACGACCTCGGGATGTAGCGCAGGTGGTAGCGTGCGTCGTTCGGGACGACGAGGTCGCTGGTTCGAGTCCAGTCATCCCGACTTAAGTCAACGAAAAAGGAGAACTCACTTGGCGAGAACTCCTTTTTTTATAAAAAAATCTGAATACGTTTGGCTTGAAATTTGTTGATAATCAGTTGATTTTAGAACTAAAAAAAGAAATAAGATATGAGAACGAAAATTTTTGTAGTAGCGATACTAAGTGTTTTTCTGATAGGTTTTTCAGCTTGTAAAATAGAAGGCGACTCTAACTATACGCCAAAACTAAGCGTGTATGGATGGGCAAAAGTCAATTCAGATAGTTTACCTTTGATGTCTAGCGCAACCGGAGGTGTTACTCTTGACTCTTTGCATGTGAACGATACAGTTACAGTTTATGTATTTGCTAATGCATTTATGAATTTTTTGACCAAATTTGAATATACAGTAGACAATGACAGTGTATTGGAAGTTTTGGTAGTGGATTCAATAAGGAAAGAGTTTGACGAATCGTCTGACTTTGTTAACGGTAAGATTGTTATGCGGGAAAATGTGTTTGGAATGCGCTATCCGTTTCAGTTTGTAACTAAAAAACCGACTGAAAAAACAACGGTAAAGTTTGAAGTGGAATCTACGGCTGAAAAAGTACCGAATAAGTCGGGTTTGATTTTAGAGTTTCCTATTAAGCCTTAACAGCTGATTTAAGAATAAAAAATCCATTTGAAATTAATCAAATGGATTTTTTGTTTTTTACTCTTTCGTTTTTAGTTCTACCGATAAATAATTCAACCCATCAAAAATCATCTCAGGATAATCTTTTAGAATGTCGGGCGAAATATCAGGAAAGTATTTCTCGTAGTTTTCTTTCTCTACAAAATGAAACTTCTCAATATTATATCTTTTCACTTCCACATTAAAAGCATTGAAAAACTCATTAAGAGTAGCTGTAAGTGATGAAGTCATTAGAAAATCAACAAAATCGCCATACTTTAGTTTTTTCGTTCCGTGCTTTTCGTTGTATTCAGCGGCAAGTTTGCTTACCAAATCAGGATAATAAACCGGGGTTTTTAGTGCAAGTCCGTCGGTTTTTGACAAGTCAAAGTCTTCCTGAATGGTAGACAGACATTCATCAAAAAGTTTTATTGCTTCGGCGAACTGCATTGTGTTTTCGTGCAATAAATAAATACTAATCGTACTGTCCTTGCCTTGACTAATTCTCAGATTAAAGTCAAGCGTATCATTATCTGCAAGCCGGAAATAGCGAATGATTTTTACCTTATGAATGCTGTCCAGTTCAGTAAAATCCGGATAAACTTTGCTGATAATCGTATCAGACTTAGCTGGTTCAGGGTTTTGGTCTGTTTGTGCTTTATTTCCACAGCATACAAAGCTTAGAAGAAAAAGTGGAAGAATTAAATGGGATTTCATAAGTTTATTTTTTGTCTTTTTTTGGTTTTAAAATAGGCATTTTATCCTCGCTTTTTACTTTTAAAGTGGGCATTGAGTCCGAACTTTCGACATGATGAACAGGCATATTATATTCATAAGGCGAATTAGTTTGCATGTTTTCTGCAATGGCTTTATACTTTTTCAATTCCTTATCAAGCTTAGATTTTGAGATATTATTTGAATCTTTTAGAAGAGAGGAAATTGAATCTATGTATTTTGAGTATTCTTTAAATTGTTCTTTATTCAATTTAAGCGTATCAAATTTAAGATTTTTATAGCTTTCAATTTTTTCTAAATCATCTTTAGATAGTTGATGTTTTTTAAAGATAAACTTGCTGTCTTTTAATTCGACAGATTCTTTGGTTGTTTGCAAATCGGATTTGTTTTGAGCAAAAACAGTTGTAGAAATCAAAACAACTGCACTTAGGCATAGAATAAGTTTTTTCATGGCTTTTATTTTTTCTTCAAATGTATAAATATCTACGTTTTTCAGCAAGCAAATTGAAGTTGTTTAACATATTTAAATCTAAATCCATATTTCAAAAAAAATTTTTACCTTTGTCTTTTCCGATTATGTATAATCAGTTAATATCTATTTGAAATGAGAAAATTAATTTATTTACTACTTATTGTGAGTGTAACATGGATGGCTTATAGCTGTCAGAAAACCGAAAAAACGATGGGAAACAATAACATTTCTACAAAAACCGTGGAAAGTGTAACGAAAGTTTTGCTGGATAGTTTGGGTGAAACCCATAAGTTCAGAATTGAGTGCGGTGTGGCGCAAGCTGCTGCTCTTTGGCGTGATACGGACGGAAGTGAGAATGATTTTGCCGATTTTTGCAAAACTTATTTCGTGGCAGAAGATGCAGAACTTGATAAGCTTTACAACCGTTTGGAACGCAATTTTGAGATAATTGCCGGCTTCATGCATCAAATTGATGTGAAACTCAAAGAGCCTGTGCAGATGACAGGAATTGAATCTACACCGATTGATTTGATTTTTGCAGGTTATGATGTGTCTGCACATCTCGACAGCGATTTGTACGGAAATAAAATTGCATTTATCACAGCGCTGAATTTTCCATTTTATTCTTTAGAAGAGAAAACCGAATTGGGTGAAAAGTGGACTCGCAAAGAGTGGGCTTACGCACGTATGGGCGACCGTTTTACTTCTCGTGTTCCGGCAGAGGTTCTTCAACAAGCATCGCAAACGCTCTCGGACGCAGATAATTACATTTCCAATTACAATATTTATATGGGAAATCTGCTGAACGACGAAGGCAAAACGATGTTCCCCGCTGATATGAAGCTGATTACGCATTGGGGATTGCGCGATGAGTTGAAATCAAACTACGCAGATAGTGTAAACGGTTTCGCAAAACAGGAAATGATTTACACGGTAATGAAACGCATTATCGACCAGACTATTCCAAGTCAGGTAATTAACAGCGGTGATTATACCTGGAACCCGAAAACCAACCAAATTTTCCAAAACCACACAGAAGAAACGGCTACACCGGAAGCGGATGTGCGTTATGCAACTTTGCTTGGTAACTTTAAAGTAATGAGTGCATTGGATAAATATTCCACACATTATCCTACTGCTATTTCTCGAAATTTTGATGCAACAATGGAAATTCCTGTCAAAGATGTAAAGGAATTGTTCCGTACCTTACTTTCGTCGCCACAGGTAAAAGAAGTGGCTGCACTTATCAAGTCGAGATTGGGGCGTGAACTTCAGCCGTACGATATTTGGTACAACGGTTTCAAAGCACGTGGTACAATGCCGGAAGATGAATTGACAAAAATTACCGCAGCAAAATATCCGACACCGCAGGCTTTTGAAAATGATTTGGCGAATATTTTGGTGAAATTAGGTTGGAAAGCGGATAAAGCAAAAGAAATTGCATCGCTTGTGCAGGTTGACCCGTCCACAGGCGCAGGGCACGCTTGGGGTGCAGTGATGCGTGGTGATAAGGCTCGTCTTCGCACACGAATTGGTGAAAACGGTATGGATTACAAAGGTTACAACATTGCTGTACACGAATACGGACACAACGTAGAGCAAACCATCACGCTGAATGATGTGGATTATTGGATGTTAAACGGTGTGCCGAATAATGCCTTTACAGAAGCAGTTGCTTTTGTCTTCCAAAAACGTGATTTGGAATTGCTTGGAATTAAAGACAACAATTCAGCTGCGGATGCCTACTTAGCTTTGGATAATTTCTGGTCGAGCTACGAAATTATGGGTGTGGCATTGGTGGATATTGCCGTGTGGGAATGGATGTACGCCAATCCGAAAGCTACTTCGGCAGAACTGAAAGAAGCGGTTATTGCGGAAGCCAAAAAAGTTTGGAACGAATTTTATGCAGGCATTTTGGGTGAAAAAGACGAACCGATTTTGGGAATCTATTCGCATATGATTGACTATCCGCTATACTTGTCTTATTATCCGATTGGTCATTTAATCTCTTTCCAAGTAGAGCAAGCTATAAAAGGCAAAAATATGGCTGATGAAATGCAACGCATGTACACGCAAGGAAGGATTGTTCCACAGCTTTGGATGAAAAATGCAGTAGGAAAAGAAATCTCCACCGAACCACTGCTGAATGCAGTAAATGAAGCATTGAAAGTGGTGAAGTAAGTCAAAACTGTGATTTGTATGATTTGTGTGATTTTGATGATATAAGTGATAGAACGCAAATTACACAAATCTCACAAATTGGGGTGCATCGGCTTCTAGCCGATGATTATATAATACGATTTAACATCCAAACACTAAACGTCCAAACGTTCAAAAGTCTTTCACTCTCAACTTTTGCTAAATTTAAATTATTTTTTAAAATATTTGTGTTATTCAATAATTTTTATTTACTTTACACCAAATTTGAGCTTACTAAACTTTAATATGACAATAAATGCGTATAAACGGTTTACAATGCGTTTTTCATGATGGGGGTACGCGCCCCGAAAATGACGCGAAGCATCTCCACATAACCTCAAATTCATCGACTTACCCTCTCGTTAACATTATTTAACGCATGGTTGGCACTACACCGACAACAACGTGCATACTTACTGCGCGGAGTGGTTCGGTGTGTTGTTGTGTTTGAGCGTGAATATTTAGAAATTAGTTTTGATAGGTGCTGTTCAAGTGTTTTTTAGATAAAAACAAAAGCTTAAAACAAAAGTACAAAGTGGATTTGGTACAAGATTTGGAAGAAGAAATTCGCTTAATTGGTTGAAAATAAGCGATATGGCTGTTGAGCTATGCTGTTCAGGTGAAATTTGGTTTACTGTTTCAGAAAAAGTTGAGAGACTTCAATATATAAATTTTTTGTATTCGTTCTATTTTTTTTGATCTATTTGTTATTTGCGAAAAACAGAAATTTAGATAATATATTTAATGCTATTGTCTCTGTCGGATACCATAAAGAAAGAAGGTATTGAATTTATTTTAACCGATAAATGGCATAAAGACATAAATAAAAAACGATTTATACCAAAACATTAAACCTTATAATCTTTGACTTTAGCTCATTGTTATATCATGAAATATTTCAAAATCATACTAGTTACCATACTGTTTCTGTCTTTCTTTTTCGGCACACAGGCTCAGACGCGTACACTTTGCACATCCATACCGACACCTCAGTTTTCTCAAAGCACCAATACTACTGCTACACTTAACGGAGTATCAGTTAACCGAACGCTGACACAAGGCTTGTATTCTACCGCTGGAGGTGCTAACGGTGCTTGTCAATCCTCTTATGCAGCCGGATATGCTTATTTAAGATCGGAAGAAAACGGCAATACGACCCAGCATTCTGTAACCTATACCTTTAATGTCCCTCAAACCGCGGTACAGGTTTTCTTATTGCTTTTGGGTAATGCGGGAGAAATTAATGCGATTGATCAAGCTGATTTTGTAATAAAAAATGGAACTACTACACTTGTACCTACTTTAAGTAAAAATCCGATTTCTATAGATTGCCGAAGTAATAATAATCCTGTAACCATTTCCGGTTCTAGAGTTGAATATAAGCAAAACGGAACACAATATTTAAGCGATGCATCCATTGTGGTAACCTCTAGTACACCATTTAACTCGTTGACCATTACCAATCCGAGAATAAATGTTAATTCTTCAGAGAATGGTTGGGGGTATTATGTAGAACTATGTCCCACTTCTCTTTCATCTACTCCACCAATCCCGCAAGATACAGATGGTGACGGCATACCGGATATAGATGACCTGGACGATGACAACGACGGAATATTGGATATAGATGAAATGGATGCTGTAGTTCATTCATCACAGGGAGGACGACCTACTATAGAAACTAATAGTGGTGTAGTAGATGCTACCAATGCAGTAGATGCAAATGAATCAAGCTATGCCGAATTTAATAATTCAAGCGCTTATCTTATTTTAGATTTGGGTGCTGTCGCACCGACAGGAACAGTGATAACTTTGAGAGCTTGGGCAGGTAGTTATGATCATTTACAAATTGAAGAATCAATAGATAATGTAAGCTATTTAAGCCCTCCCACTGTAGTAGATTTAACTGAATCTTCACCCACCATGGTATATAGGGATTATACGTTAAAACAAAACTCTCGTTATTTAAGAATAAAAAAAGCAGGAGTACAAACAAGTCGTAATATGTACTTATGTGATGTAACTTTTCCGGCTTTTTCTTATACTGAATATGTAGATAGAGATACTGATGGGGACGGTATTCCCGACCGCTTAGACCTTGACTCGGACGGCGACGGTTGCTTCGATGCGCTGGAAGGAGACGAAAATGTACTTATTTCGCATCTAAATGAGAACGGTAGTATAAATATAACTGCTAACGGCGGCGTGAATGCTAATGGCGTTCCTAATTTGGTAAACTCCGGCGGAGCTGCCGATGTGGGTGGAGATATGGGCCAAGGTAGAGGCAGTTCGAGGGATGCTTCCGTGAACGTATGTGCCGTAAAAGCCAATGACGACACTAACCAAGTACAGGCAGGCACGCAGGTTACAGGCAATGTGTTGACGAATGACGAGTATGACACGACTATCAGTCCCGTTGTTATTACCGGAGCAAAATATTACAACAGTGCAGGTGTTTTAACTGATTTACAGAAGGGGACTGCTACTATAATTTATACAGCAAACGGTATCAAAGCCGGAATTATAACGTTTAATAGCGATGGAACCTATGCGTTTACTCCAGCGAACAAATTTGTAGGACCTGTTCAGATAGAATATACCATTGCTAATACTTTAGGCTCTTCAAGTACGGCTAAACTTACAGTTAATGTTCTTCCAAAGGATAATCCATTAACTTCAGTTTGTACATCTGTACCGTCACCTCAATTTGATCAAAGCACCAACGCTTTTTCTATACTTAACGGGGTAAAGGTTACTCGAACGCTAACACGTGCTTATTACTCGGGTACCACAGGTGGTAGCTCAAGCTGTGGAAGAACTTACGGTGATGGGTACGCTTGGATAAGATCGGGAACTTCAACTACTGCTCAGTCTGTAACCTATACATTTGATGTTCCCCAAACCTCGGTACAGGTTTTCTTATTGATTATGGGAAATTCACAAAATTCAGCGTATGACCAAGCTAACTTTGAAATAAAAGCCGGAACTACCTCGCTACCCTTAACTTTAACTGAAAATCCGACTGATTTTGATTGCCAAAACTCAGTAAACATCTCAGGTTCAACGGTTAGAACTTCTGCAAGTAATCAGTTAACCGATGCATCCATTGTAGTAAGTTCCACTACGCCTTTTACCACTTTGACCATTACCGACCCAAGAACGCAAGGCACTATTCCTAATAACACAGATGGTTGGGGATATTTTGTAGAAATCTGTCCAACGTCTCTTGCACCTTTGGATACGGACGGCGACGGCATACCGGATGTTGAAGACCTGGACGATGATAACGACGGGATATTGGATATAGATGAGATGAGGGATTGTGTAAACCATTCATCATCGGGAGGACGACCTACTTTAAGAACTAATAATGGTGTAATAAATGGTGCCTATGCAGTAGATACCAATCCATCAAGCTATGCCGAATTTGATAACTCAACTGATTATCTTATTTTAGATTTGGGTGCTGTCGCACCGGCAGGAACAAAGATAACTTTAAATGTTATAGGGGGGAATAATGATGATTTACAAATTGAAGAATCAAGAGATAATGCAAGCTATTTAAGTCCCAGTGTAATTGATTTTGGAATAAACAATGTCGTAGTACCTAAGACTTATTCTCTAAAGCAAAACTCTCGTTATTTAAGAATAAGAAAAGCAGGAGTACTAACAAATCGTAGTATGTTCTTATACGATGTAACTTTCCCTGCTTTTTCTTATACTGAATGCACGGATATAGATACAGACGGTGACGGCATTCCCGATCGCTTAGATCCGGATAGTGATGGAGACGGCTGCCCTGATGCCATAGAAGGTAGTGAACGTGTTTTGCTCAGTCAGATATATCCTTTAACAGATTTGGACTACCCGGGGCAGATAAAGGTAAAGGCAGACGGCATTACTACGGGTACACCCGATGAAATTGTTAGTTTGAAAGTAGATGCCTACGGTGTGCCGGAATTGGTCAATCCTGCATCCGACAACACATCCGGTAATGTGGGCGCATCCGACAATACAGACGGCACAAGTGATATCGGTCAAGGTATAGGAGATTCACGTGATGCAACTGTCAGCATCCAATGTAATAACTATTGGATGGGTAATACTTCTCCTACAAATCCAACTCACTGGGATACCTCCACAAACTGGACACAAGAAGTAGTTCCGGGCTACAATGAAAATGTAGAATTTGCCAATAATCAATATAATAACGGAAAATATACTGTAGCCGATCTTCACGTTCCTGTGAACAATCCGAAAACGATAGCTAACTTAACTAACGCTACAAACTTTGCTACGGTAGTTCCGGCAGGTGCTTCACTGACTATCACGGGGGAAGTAACCGGCTCGGGAACCAACCCGAACAAACTACAAGTAAAAGCCGGAGCTGTAGGGCAACCCAATGGCTCGTTAATAGTTGCCGATGGATGTAATAAAGGTATTAAAGGTACGGTAGAGTTTTTGGCACAGGGTATAGAAACAACAGCAGCTAACTGGACGGATAATATCATAGGCAGTCCGGACAATGACACTGTCTTTACTACCAAATATAAATGGCAGCATTTCGGTATTCCGATACAAGAAATAACCTATGCGATAGAGTATTTTGAAGGTGCTTATGTACGCGAATACGATGAAACTTATAACGGTGATAATCAACATTTCTATTGGAAATGGCATAATCTTAATGATTGGAGCACGTTGATAGCTTTTAAAGGCTATGAAATCACGCATGACAAAGCCGATTTAGCGCCGGCTACGACTAAGCTGTACACATTTGCCGGTGATTTGAATTTCTGCTCGCAAAATCTTATTATGACTCGTAAGGCACCTTATGTTCCGCATAAGAAAACCGGACCGGGAGTTAATCAACACTACGGCTTAGGACAAAATATATTCGGCAATTCTTACACATCGGCAATCAAAATCAGTGAGATGATAATGCCGGATGAGGTAGAAAAAACGGTTTATCTCTACAACACGGGACGTTTCTACGATTGGGCACAAACCGGAACCATTGTAGGAGAAGGACAATTAAGTGCCGGAAATTATCTTGCTATTCCGAAGAATGTAGGAAATACGGTTTGGGATGATCAGATTCCTTCTATGCAAGGATTCTTGCTGAAATTTACGGATGCGGAAACTATTTACAATGGAGCAAATGCAACGGTAACTCTGCCTTATAGTACTATTGCTTTAACAACTAATACTAAACCACAGTTAGTACGTGGGGCAGCTGGTTTCCAACCAGCTGAAAAAGGCGGAAAGACAGCCTCCCAGCCGATTGAAAAAGCCCCGCTTTCCTATCTACGTGTCAATCTGCAAAGCAACAGCACGATAGATAACTTGTGGTTGTTTAGTCAAGAAGGTACTTCTGAAGGTTACGACAATGGTTGGGACGGACGTAAGAACTTTGGTACGCCTACGGCATTTATCTATACCGAAACTTCTGCAGGTCCTCTGCAAGTAAGTGCTAATAGTACTATTGACGGAACACCGATTAGTTTCCGTGGTAATAATGACGATGAATACACGCTTACGCTTGTTAAAACAAACTTGGACAAATACCAAGACCTACATCTACTAGACTTGGCAACAAAAACAGTTGTTCCGCTACAAGAAGATACCACTCGCTATCAGTTTGCTTCTGCAAATAAAGGTAATGCTGAAAAATGGTTTATAATAGTTAATAGACCGATTTCTCAAATAGATTTGGCAAACAACGAGTTTGAACTGCTGGAAGGATACATTACTTCGGACAATGTATTGACGGCGATAAACTACACGGGTAGCAAAGGAACTATGTTGCTTTACAGTATTTCGGGCAACTTGATTGCATCGGAAAACATGACCACCGGAATTAATTTTTACCGGAAGACTCTTTACCCCGGGGTGTATATTATGCGCCTTGAAGCAGGTGAGAGTCGAAAAAGCGTTAAGCTAATAGTAAAGAAATAACCTGAACTAATGAAAAACATGAATACTACAATTAGAAATAAATTGATAATAGTCTTGCTGCTGAGTATAATTGTGCTGGGTGGAGGTGGATTCTATCTTTACCTTCAATATACGTATTTTGCCAAAAAATACGATAAGAACACAATTTTGCTACTGAATGGTACGACTAAGCCTGAAAAAATAATCATAGCGCAAGCTCAAGTGCCTGAAAGTAATAAGTCCGCTAGGTCAAGAGTTCAGTACGGAAATGAGCCGGAAATTGCAGTAGCTATGAGCAATAGCAGTTCACTGAGTATGGGAAATACTGCTTTTCCGACACATTCTTTCGGTTTTCAACAAAGTTCAGGTTTATCGGGTTATAGTAGTAGAGACATTGAGAATAAACAGATTTATTCCGGCGGTGGTGGCGGAATGTTATTAGCTGCAAATGGCAATAAGGGTGGAGTAGGTATTTCGTCATCTCCTTCATTCGGTGGTGGATTCGCATCCGGTCAACCTGCTTTTGTACCCTTTAAAGAGAACAATCCCAATAAACTGGCTTTGGTTGACCCGGGAATAGAAATAGAAATGATAAAAATCACTCCTGTAGGCGATAGCCTTTGGTTACTCTTGTTGTTGGCAATAGCCTATGTTGGAATTAAAAGATTCAAGAGATAATTTTATATGAATATCGGATGTTTTACCTAACAGTCATATCAATTGCCACGCCATTTATGGCGTGGATAATTAAACAACTTCCAATGGGCTTTAGCCCAAGACTAAATAAATTTTGACTAAAGCCCTGTTCCTTGTAAATCACTAATCCACAGCTTAAAAGCTGTGGCAATTGATTTTAGGTAAAGGTTCCGATAATCATTAATTTTATTCTTTATAAATAGAAAAATCGGGATGAAACATTAAAGTTCTATCCCGATTTTTTGTGGGGTGCATCGGCTTCTAACCGATGATTATAAAAAATGTAGAGACGAGGCAGCTTGTTCCGACCTTTTGGCGGATGCCTCGTCTCTACATTTTTATTCTACATATAGAAACGCCATATTATAACGTTTCTATATTAATATTACAATCTTGCTTTAATAGCTTTTGTTTCTTCTTCAAATCCCGGTTTTTCCAGCAAAGCAAACATATTTCTCTTATAATCTTCTACGCCCGGTTGATCAAATGGATTTACGCCCAACAGGTAACTGCTGATACCGCAAGCTTTTTCAAAGAAATAAATCAATTCGCCTAAGTAGAATTCGTTCACTTTCGGCAATTCAATTTTCAAGTTTGGTACACCGCCGTCCACGTGAGCAATCATCGTACCCAATTCAGCCATTTTGTTCACTTCGTCCACACGTTTTCCTGCAAGGAAGTTTAGACCGTCCAGATTTTCTTCTGAGAATGGAACAGCTTTGGTGTAGTTAGGCTCTTTTACAGAAATAACTGTTTCAAAAATGGTGCGCTCACCATCTTGAATCCATTGTCCCATTGAGTGAAGGTCGGTAGTGAAATCTACGGATGCAGGGAAAATACCTTTGTGTTCTTTTCCTTCGCTCTCACCGTAAAGCTGTTTCCACCATTCAGAAATGTAGTGAAGTTTCGGGTGATAGTTTACAAGAATTTCAATTTTCTTTCCGTTGCGGTAAAGTTCGTTTCTAACAGCCGCATATTGAGCAGCCGGATTTTCGGCAAATGGCGTGTCAAGTCCGCAGATGGTTTCCATTTCGCGTGCGCCTTGCACCAACTGACGAATGTCAAAACCTGCTACGGCAATCGGAAGCAATCCTACCGGAGTAAGGACTGAATAACGACCACCTACGCTGTCTTCAAGAACAAAAGATTTCAAACCTTCTTGGTTTGCCAATGTACGTAGTGCACCTTTTGCTTTATCAGTAACACAAACGATTAGCTTTTTAGCAGACTCTTTTCCTTGTTGCTCTTCCAACTGAGTTTTCAGTAAGCGGAAAGCCAATGCAGGCTCTGTGGTAGTTCCAGATTTAGAAATAGAGATAATACCGAATTTCTTATTTTTTAACAACTCTTGCAGTTCGTAAAGATAATCTTCACCGATATTTTGTCCGGCATAAACTACCACAGGATTTTTACGCTCTGTTTGTAGCCAGTCAAAGCTATTAGAAAGTGCATCGATTACAGCTTTTGCACCTAAGTAACTTCCGCCGATACCGATTACAACCACTACTTCGCAATTTTCACGCAGAAGTTTTGCGGTGTTTTCTACATCAGCAAGATGCGCTTCGTTGATAGAAGAAGGCAGATTAAGCCACCCAAGGAAATCATTTCCTTTGCCTGTGCCGTTGTGAAGTGCTTCATTAGCAACTTTTACATCATTTTCGTAATCGGCAATTTTTTCAGCCGATACAAAATCCAAAACTTTGTCGTAAGATAATTGAATGTGTTTCATATTATGTGAGTTTAATTAATTGTTAAAATTAAATCAGTAGCTGCTAACTCCTGTTAGCTGCTACTTATATATCATTGTATATCAGTTTTCTCATCACCTCCTACAACAACCATTTTATAAAACCCAAATATCAAAATAGCATATTGTAGTAGGGTGTTAACAAGCCCAATGGTAGAGATTGCCGCTATCGTTTTGCCTATGCTGAAGTCATGTGGCGATGGCATTTGAGAAGCTTCAAACTTATAAAGATTGTTCAATCCCATTAAGACAAAATTCAGCAAAACAATTCCCGCTGTAATTAAAGCAAGTCGAGTAGCCGTTTTTTTATCAACTCTAAGTTCAAAAACCTTTGGGAAATTACCTATCTTTACAAAACGAAATACAATTATTCCGAAAATAATCGTGATAATTAGTTGCAGAATTAGAGTTGACGTTAGGGTGTTTACGTAGCTAATCTTTACTATTGATGCCAATAGAAAATAGAGAATAAATCTAATAAATTTAACGGACTCAGTTATCAGTAGCACCCAAATGCCACCGGTTAAAAACAGTCCAATCAGTTCGTTTTTTGAATAGTTCATAAGATGTGCTATTTTAATTTTCCTATCAAATATTCCTGTTATTGTGGGGTTCATCGGCTTCCAGCCGATGATTATGTGCAATCGTTGGCTGTCCCGATAACTCGATTAAATGGGTTTCAAGAAAACGGCTTTAGCCAAAATTTACATAAGTTTGGGCTAAAGCCCGCATTTCACTTTTAAGCTACCCACGACTTAAAAGTCCCCGAAAGTAATCGGGACAAGCAGTGGTAACTGAAAAAGTATTAGGAACATATGTGGATAATTACTGCTGATGCACTAATTTGTTAATGATTTTAACTAAAATAATAATTGTTCTTTGAAATTTTGATTTTGCTTGAATTGAATCTCTTCGTCAGGATTTAGCAGTTCTTTTAATGGTGTTTT
>DUQG01000044.1 GCA_012837935.1 Bacteroidales bacterium | reverse complement strand
TTCCAAATGATTGATATTTGAGATTTGTTTTAAAACCATTTCGGTAATAGTTCCAATCGTGTAACTCTTTCCACCACCTTGAACACCAAACAGGCTAATGGTATTTGTCTCATTCAAATCGATAGCAATTTTTCTGTCCCCTATTATGGTCTTCCCTAAAATCCCGTATTGTAAACTTGGCGAAGTTTTCCCTATTAATATTTGATATTCAGGCGATTGAAATTCTTCGGTTTTTTCATCACTTTCAATCTCTTTGTTTACTTCCAACTCATCTTGTGTAGGCTCTTGCACAAATTCCTGTCCATAACTTTTATCGTCATCAAATTGTTCTTCATCAGCGACATCCGTTTCATTCGGAACTTCTTCAACAGAAACAACTTCATCTTTTTGCTTCTTGTAAACATCAGAAGTCATCGTGTTTACTTTCTCAAAAAATTGTGAGAACTCATTGTCTTCTTTAATAATCTCAGATGATTTGGTTTTGAGAGTTGAACTACTATCAAGAATTTCAGAAATACTATCTTGTCCCATTACATAAAATGTAGTATCATGAATAAACTCCTTTCTTTGTCTGAATGGTGCTGAAAAATCAAATATAATTCCTAATTTTTTGAAATTAATAGAGAAGTCATCATCAAACAAACCTTCTAAAAATTCCGTATAAAGCTTAAAAGCATCCGGACTTATCGTGTCATATCTATAAGCACGTTGAAGGTAAAATGAAAGGAGCATTTGAAGTTCCATTGTTTTAACTTCCCTGTCAAGTCTATCCCGATATAAATTTGTATAATCCTTATTAAAATGATGCGCAAGTGCTGAAATTGTATTTTCTATTTGGCTCATCATCTTTATTTGCAAATCATCTTTTTCTGAACTTGAAAGTGTTTTTCTACATTTAATTTCGATAACTGTTAAAACAATTTCCCGTGTTTCACAATGAATGTCTATCAATAAATTATCTGCTCGTTCTTTGTTTTCCATTTCAAGTCCGGCAAACAACTCTTTATGTAAGTCAATAGGAATGAAAAACGAATTAACTAAAAGGTTTTTCTTTTGCAACATTCTCTTCATTAAGGTAGTGCCTAAAACTTCAAACGCTTTATTTTGCGATGTATTAAATTGCATCAATAGTGAACTACTCACAGAACGAATATCTTCTAAAAGTCTTTTAAATTTTTCTTCTTCTTGAATATTTATACCGAAATTTTTGAAATGCGGTAACATCAATCCTTCTACTTCCGAAGTAGGACGAGTAGTCAAATAGGATGCAACACCCATAATATCTTGTTCGGGAATATAATCCAACAAATAGGGTAAATTACTACCTGTAACCGGCAAATCATACAGTTCAGGACCAATATTTTTATCAAACGTAACTACCCAATCAGACACATCATGAATATGTGAAATCTGCACTAAGTCTCCACTACTTAAATCAAGGCGAATGGCAGGTACAGACTGCTCACGCGTAGCAGATAATGATTGAGCAATAATAGACTGATAACATGCATATAGTTCTATACTTTCATTAGAAAAATCTGAAATAGAATTATTATGCTGTTTGGTACTAAAAAATCTATTCCATTGATTTGATTTTTCATTCATTATCAGTTGCGAAACAGATTTACCGATTGTAGCATTCAAATAAAAACTTTGCTTGCTGTCGTCTTGTCTGATTAAAGCAGTTTCTGCTGAAAACATATTGACAATAAAACTAATATGGGCTTGAAAGTCTGATGGCTTTCTCGCAAAATCCTCCTCATCATTGATTGAGAAACGAAGTTTCGGGAAAAGTCTATTCTCCGCAGTTTGAGAAAAGGCTTCCGCTTCTTCCGAAATCTGATTTTCAGGGTTTAGTAAATTGCGTAATGCTTCGCCCGGTTGAAGTGCAGTATTGTCGCTGAAAAGCCGCAACTCATATTTTAACTCAGGGAAATCGTGTTCTAACTCAATTAGAGTTTTTGTAAAGACTTGCGCATCTCCCGCATTAAACAGATTTAAAATTAATTTATCGGTATAAGGATGCTGTTTTATATAATTTTTGATATGTCTCAATACCATTTGTTGGTTTACATCACTGTCAATCCGTCTGTTGAGTGCCAAATTCAACAAAGACGACAAATATGCTTTCAACTGACGCGCATTGGTTGCAAAGCCTCGCTCCTTACCTTTCGGGACAGGCATATAAACACCCCATCCAAAACTCAATTCTCCCGAATAATGAAAATAATTCATCGATTTTTCTGTTAAAATAAGCGGACTTACATCGGGGGTTAATGCTCCATAATAGAATTTGTCAATCTTCTTCAACCACGATTTTTGATATTCAGGATATTCAGCAGTTTTTTGTTCCCAATCTGTATATAATTCAAACAAATTTACCATCCAGCTTAATCTTAGCGGATGCAACGGCGATATCAATTTCATAACTTGAAAACTGCCATCCGGCATTTCAACGTTCATTGACACCATATCTAAATTCTGAATATTGATAGAAAGTTCTTCGTTTAGCGTTACATTGGCAAGCTCGTCTAACCACTGTTTAAACTCTAAGATATACTCTTTGATTAACTCAATATGGTTATGAAAATCGAAGGTAGCTACTACGCCTGAATCATCATTGGCAGAAGCTTTTATTTGTTCAAATAGTTCTTTTCGTTTTTCAACCAATGTTTCCGGAATATTCAGAGCACTGTCTAACGCTTCAAAACGCAATGATTGTAACATGCTGTCTGTTGGGTTAGCACTTATAGTGGCTCGAACTTGTCCAAACTCCTCACAATTGTCAAGGAAAGCCCTCTCAATCAACAACAGTTTTCGCGATAAAATAATCTGATAATTGTGAGAAGCATTATACTTAATATGGTAGATGTTAACTAATTGCGAGCTATCTATCCATCTGCCACTGTTGTCTTTAACAGTAGGAATATCCAAAGTAAGTCCTTTTCGGCTTTGCTCTATTCTATAATAGAAATAGGCTTGCAACACGTTATCTATTTTAGATTTTCGAGTTTCCACTTCCGGAATATCATCCTCTTCGCTCACTTGTAGGTAGAATGTATCAGAATCGCAAGTAAGCAGCACGCGATTAGTTTGCTGAAACTCCTCTTTACTTAGTTCGGGAATTTCCGCTTTCATTCTTTCCCATTCTTGTTGAATACTTTCTTCTTTAAATGGGTCATTGTTATTCAAAACATCGCCATACTCATCTTCCGCAAACACACGGAAAAAGTAAGAACCTTCTTCAAACAGATTGTCAGGCACATCAAAAGAGACATCTCGATAAGCACGCTTATTGTCGGTTACCTTGATTTTAGATTTCAAATCACACACTTTATACATGCCATCAACTGCCATCACTACGATACGAAAATACCTCAACTCCTTGAAATCTTTCGGTATCGGGTTTGTGGATATCCTGATTTTAAGTCTTTCGCTTTTTCCTGCCGGAATGGTTAATGTTTTTCCTCCATCTTCACTATCAACCAATTTCTTTCCTTTGATGGACAAAACATGTAATTGCAACTCATCTCTTTTTTGCATTTCAGGAATTAACCAGTTGGCGAAATCCAATTCAGGATATTGTTCAAAAATATGAATGCAAACATCCGATTGGTCAATAGCTTTGCTTTCCGACTGTAAGAAGTTGGCAATTTCTTGCTGAATTGTGTTTTGTTCGAGCTTTAATTCTGCAATACGCTCAGAAATCGATTTGGAAAAGTCGCTTATCAGTTCAATATTCTGTGCATTATACGACAATCTTTTACGCAGCACATCTGGATTGTCCGCTAAAATACTGTCCGGTATCAGGCGTAACAGATAAATCCCTTTTCCAACTGCCGCCTTTTCATAATCATTTGCCTCCAAAAAAAGCAGATAATTAATTTTCTCACTTAACGAAATACTATCTTTGAAGTAGTCAAAAATTTCATTTACTATCGACTTAATTTCATCAGGCAAACTTGAAAGAAGCTGCCTGAACAGACTGTCGTCCAAATGCCGTACAGATAGCTCCTTGAAAGTAGCATTGCCGTACGAGTCTTCGGCTGACGTACGACTGTTTATCGGGATAAGCACCAACAATGGAATACTTAAATCATTACGCAGTTCAATCAATTTCGACGGACTAACATAATCATCGCCAAAATCGGTTTCAGATAAAATATAGGTCTGCGCATCTGTTTGAATTTCTTGAATTAGCTTCAAAAGTTCCTGCAACCGATTTAATGAAAATCCGGTAACTTTCATGCAGTGTCCGGGTTGAGCTGTTGCAATTTCATTTCTATAAGTTTCAACAAACAGAGATAATATCTTATTGTAATATAATTCAGCAATATCCATAATCGCAATTTTGAAATTTAATAACGTGGACGTATTTTTTGTAAAATATAAGCATCGCTCAAATCGTTGTAAAATCCTATTTGACGCAGCTTATTCTTAAAGGCTTCTTTATTCTCTTTGAAGGCGAGATGCGTTTGCACATCGGTATTTTTAAATCGCTCTTCATTTGTTCCATCAATGATAATTCCGTATCGAGTTCTGATTTTACCAATCAGCTCTTCAATGGAAAGCGGTTTTGACTGATAAGTATCGTTTTCAGGCTCCAAAACCAGCAGTTGAACCAATACTTCCAACAAACCGGAACCAATTACCGCCCTACGCGGATGTTTTCGACTTCTGCCATCAGCCATAAAAGCATTCTCCTGATTTTTCATACTAACTTTGTCGATAAAGTCGTGTGAATAACGGTATTGGTAGTTTCCTTTCAGCATAAAAACGCATTGCACATAACGGTCGAAGTAAGATTTTTCATACTTCAAATAATCATTGAGCTGTTTTCTGTATTCGGTAGCCGTACTTTCTTCATCATCCGAAAAACGTGCAAGAATATCGGCATATTTACTCTCGTAATATGCTTCAAACTTCTCTGTCCTGTTTTTTATTTCACTCAACATTTTGTCAATGCTATCAAAATCACCTGCTAAATATTCCGGTCGCATCATTACGGCATTAACCTCCATTGTAGCCTTAATATATGCTGATAAACCATTAAGCGTTCGTTCCATGTCTTTACAGGCAATTTCAGAAATATTACTACTTAAATTATCCGTAACATCAACCACTATACTCCAATCGTCTTCAATATTTCTTGTTCCCGCCTCTATCATTTTTGGTAATAGATGGATTAGCTTCTGAAAATACAATGAAAGATGAAACCCAATAAGTGTTTTCAAATAATCAATAAAAACTGAACGGGGAATTACTTCCTTGTAAATAAGTAATCGACGAATATCATCGCAAAACAAATCAGCTTGCTCTTCCAACAACGGACGAATACGAGATATAGAAGTTGCCACACGCATATCAACCTCTATTCCGCCAATTAAATGTAAAATACCGACTGTGTCCACATCCAACTGTTTATTGTTGATTATTTGCCGAGAGCCTTCATCCCACCCAAGCGACAAGTACTGTTTCAGGCTCTTCAATACATTGGGTTGCTTACTGAGCATCAGATAAACTTGATCGGAAGAGTTATAATCGCGAATGTATTTCATGTTTCGTATACGATAGGCTTCTATGTGCATTGGTCTTAGCGATGAAACATTTTCTTTTACCATATTGCCTCTGAAAACCATGTTGGTCAGATTGCTCCGCAACCAAGCTTTGACAGCGTCCATGTTCTCTTTTACACCGTGAATATTACCTAACTGTTCTTGCACGAAAACTCTGTTCACCAACTCATCAATAGTGTGATGTGTTGAGCGCAATTTCAGTTTAATTTTGGCTCCGTTATTCCGCATCAGCATAAAGAGATTGATAAGCGTGTTATCCAAATTCACGGCTTTTGCATCGCACGCGAAAATATACTGATTACGAAAGACTGTTTCTTTTTTGTCAAGTTTGGGTGTCATAACTCATTTTTATTTAAAGGTGCGATGTGAATGTTGTTGGTTCGTGTGTCCAAAGCAATGGTAAAAAAAGTTTTATTATTTTGTGTCACCAACACTTCTGTATAAGTTTTACTTTCCAATAAATTTTTAAAAACTTGAAGTTCAATAAATCTTCCTCTTAAATCATTGACTGAAGGATTAAATCCTTTGCTAATATAATAAAGCATTTCGTAAAGGTCTAATGACACGGAAAGCTGTATATGCTTATCAGTTTTGTGCCTGAAAATAAAGCTGTCATTCTCGTATTCGATGTAATTAGTCAGAAGTCTGTTCTCTTTTTTCAGCAGTTCAAACTCCGATAGCGGAAATCTTCGGTAGCTGAAACTGAGCGGGTCGCTAATGTGCGATGCCGCCAAAATCAAATTGTTTTTCGACAACTCTTCATCCCAACATCCTTCACTGTTTGAAATGGCTTTTGCTAAGCTTTGCATTACTTCATCCAGCGAAACCGCCGTGCCATTCAGTTTTTCGTAAAAATTGCTCAACGACTGATAAGGAAGTCGCTTTTTAAAATCGAATTGTCCCTCAAAATATTGATGCCGCACAAAACTTTGAAACCGAACTTTCAGCAGGTTAATTTCCTGACTATCGGCTTGATATGATGCCAATATCCGATGTGCCTGATTAAATTCAGGAATAACCGACCTTGTTCGGTCTGCAAAAATCAAATAATTATTCTCGCTTTTCGGCTTATAATACAAATCTCTGTCTGCCGAAGGAATAGCTACCATTGCTACATCAGTTTCACGCAACAATCTCACAATTCTGTCCTCCGAATGAAGTTGTGGAACCATTTTCCCCAAAAACATATCCGAAGCAGTCAAATTAAAGTAATAGAACTGCCAGTAGTATTCTTGCGGATAAACACCCTTGTCCATATCTTCAAGCAACTTGCCCACTTCGGCACACGAGAAGTCGCGTGTAAGCATATAGGATATCATGGAACGCAAGTCGCGAATGGTAATATGCAGCTCTTTTTTGTAAACCAATGTACGCACCAACCATTCTAAACGATTGATAACTTCGTCGCCGGCGGCACTGTCTGTAAAGCTGTCCACATTATACTTGATAAAACAGCGATTTGCCAAAGGACATTTGCTGCAATCTCCCCATAAATCGGGATTGGTTAATTTCTTTATTTGTGAACGCAACAAACTCTCTTCTCCCGGCTCCATAGCAGTAACCGAACGCAAATTCAGGTTAATAATCATCAACCCTTCGGGAAGTTTTGTTTTGCCCTCCTGATAGAAATATTCGTCAATAATGTCGTAAAGTTGACGATGTTTTTCAGCCGATTGCAGAAAATCGACCAATCTTCCCTCATTTATGGCAATAATGCGTCCTTCGGGTGCATCGTGGAAACTGTTTTTCTCCTCAAAAGGCTTGAAAAATTCAGTCAGCACTTCGTTGTTAGCAAGTTCTTCTTC
>DUQG01000056.1 GCA_012837935.1 Bacteroidales bacterium | reverse complement strand
TCTGTTACTTTCTCCGGTTTCGGAACATCAGAATAATTAATCCTCTCATCGTTACGAATAAGATATACATCCTCATCAGTACCCGCCTGCTCAATAAATCGTTTCACAATTACAGTGGCGTATTTAGGATCCAACTCCATGGTGTAACAGATTCTGTCAATCTGCTCACAGGCGATTAAAGTAGAACCACTACCGCCAAAGGTGTCCAGCACGATACCATTTACTTGCGATGAGTTTTTAATTGGGTAACAGAGTAGTGGTACTGGCTTCATTGTCGGATGGTCACTATTTTTCTTCGGCTTGTCATACTCCCAGATCGTAGTCTCAGAGCGGCCAGTATACCACCGATGCTTGCCACCCTTGAGCCATCCAAAGAGAATCGGCTCATGGATCCAATGATACGGACTTCTGCCCAGTACCAGCGAGTTTTTCTTCCAGATACACACGCCACTTAAGTGAAAACCTGCGTCAATAAAGGCTTTGCGAAAATTAAGTCCCTCGGTATCTGCGTGAAAAACATAGGCTGAGCCACCAGGCTCCAAGTGTTCTGCCATATTTTTAAATGCTGATAGTAGAAATTCAAAAAACTGCTGATTCTCTTGTTTATCATTTTGGATTTTTAGTCCACTAGAACCTTGAAAATCTACGTTGTAAGGTGGGTCTGTCAACACAAGATTAGCCTTTTTACCATCCATGAGCCTTGCCACGTCAGTGCTATCAGTTGCATCCCCGCACATTAAGCGGTGTCTCCCTAACAACCAAACATCTCCTGGCTCAACAAATGCCGCTTCTTCCAAAGCCTTATTCACATCGTAATCATCATCTGTAGCATCTTTATTATGAACCTGCGAAAACAAGTCATCAATTTCTGCAGCATCAAACCCTGTCAGAGTTACATCAAAATCCTTCTCATCTAGTTCCTTTAGCAAATCAGCCAGTGCTTCAAACTCCCAATCACCTGTAACCTTATTAAGCGCTACATTCAAAGCTTTTTCTCGCTCAGGTGGCAGATCCACCATGACACACTCTACTTCGGAATGTCCCTGTTCCACCAAAATTTTGAATCTTTGATGGCCCCCTACAATATTTCCAGTCTGTTGGTTCCAGATAATTGGCTCCACATAACCAAACTCGGTCATGGAGCGCTTTAATTTTTCATAGGCTGGATCTCCAGGCTTTAAATCTTTTCTAGGGTTATATTTGGCAGGTTTCATATCTGATACAGAAACCTTGCTAATTTTCATCTCATAATTCATTATCAAAACTCCCCTCCATGCCAATTTTTGGCAACAAAAAAGCCCGAGACCGAAGTCTACGAGCTAAAAAACACTGAAAACCCCAGTAAAACAGAGGATTATCAGCTTACTATTTTCTTGTAATTCGTTAATTATCAATGCATTTTTATCAACAAAACCCCAGTTCTATGGGGATTTCTCTTTAAATAGAACAAATTTGTAAAACCTCTGCTATACCCCCCTTGCGATTTTCGCGAATTATCACGCGAAACCCTGGCGCGTTGCGGGTTTGCGAGATTTGGTAAG
>DUQG01000002.1 GCA_012837935.1 Bacteroidales bacterium | reverse complement strand
TCTGCTGCTTTTACGGTGTAGATATTTAGACCTTCGTTCATCATTTTAGATGAGTTCCAATCACTGTTTGCATTTTCGCTAAATAGCATTACTGCCTCATCACTTAGTGTACCGTTGCTTACTTGCAGACGTAGTACTTGTTTTTCTGATGCTTGAGGTGCGCGGAATGCCGCAGAACCTACTTTATGGCTACGCATTGCATTGCTAAATGTAAAGTTACTTGCTGTATTTGCTTTTACCCAGAATCCTTGCATTGGTGCAACATTGCCGTCTATGCCTTCTGTTTCAGGAATAACAGTACCGCCGGAAGCCGGATTGTAAGTTATAAACTGATATTTAACTTCCGGGGTTGTTGCTGTTCTTGTATAGAACCAAAGTGATTGCTCAACGTCTCCGCCTGCTAATACTGTTGCTGAACTCAAATAAGATGGATACGGGTTACCCAAGAAGTTGAATTGGTTTTTACCTATTGTCATACCAACGGTTTGAGCAGCAGGACTATTGTTCAATGTTCCTGTAAAGCTGATAGTAGCAGGGGTTCCGTGTGTTCCTCCTGCAGCTACTTGAACTCCATATCCTTTACCAAAGTCCGGTGCGAGACCACTGAATGCAGCGGCAGCAGACCATGTATCAGTGCTTTCGGTAAATGTAATATAATCACCAATGTTTGCAGAACCAACGCCTGTACCGCTTACAGGTGAACCGATATAGTAAGTACGTTTTTCTTCTGCTGCTTGCTCTACGGTAGCTGTACCGGCAATATCACCTATGATAGTAGCACCGGTTTTTAGGATAATAGTACCGGCATTCGTAGCAGCACCAGTAATAGTAAGTTGTTTACCGGCAGCTAATTCAACCTGAGTACCACTATTAATAATTAAATCTGAAACCGATTTGTTTGAATTTAATGTAGCATTTGATTCCACTTCAACTTTAACCCCTTCTGGTACTTTTGACCAATCAGAATAGCTTACTTTTAGATTATTAAAATATAAATTATTTAAATCATTGCCTGCATCAGTACTTCCATTATACAACTTAAAGGCATAAAGAGTTTTGTCAACAATGGTTGCTGTATGAACATCAGTTCCTCTAGATAGCCTAACATTAAGGTCGCTTCCTTGTTGCGTAACACTTAGTTTAAATACCGATGCCTGATCATAAGCCCAACCCAAATTTGTTCCATTAAACTTATATTGGTCACCTGAAATATTAAAACTCACAACCTCATTCCAGCTCGTCGCAAATAGCGTAATTCCTTTAGAACCATTTCTAAATGCAACAGCTATGTCAATAGAGAATGTTGCTCCATCACCCCAATTACTAACTAAGCGCTGAGCATTAGCATAGTTGTCGCCACTAGGATTGCCCCATAATCCAAAAGATTTACCGTTTATGTCAATATTGCCAAACCCTTTTTCACTCGAACTACCTAAAAACCAACCGGAAGTATTTGATTGCCAAAGATTCCAAGCACCAAATCCAAATCCTTCGTTGCTCCCATTATTCCATGATGTATAATTTCCGGCATTGTCGGAAGCTACGTTAAATTGCGCATATGCTCCTATCGTAAGCACCACTGCAAAAAATAATAAAGTTATCTTTCTCATAAATTTTAAAATTATTTAGTTATAAAAAAATAAATTGTATTTTTTAGAACGACAAAAGTAACACCAAAAAAGATTAACGTTAATATAAGTTGCTAAAACAAGCCGATTTTAGCGTTCAAACGTTTGCACACTCCTATATAGGACGAGGCATCCACCAGTAAACATGGAGCTGTCTCAAAACAAGACGGCTCTTTTTTTATATTACGCAGCGAAAAGCAGTTTTTCTCTCACCGATTTTTCTGTTTTTGTAAATCCAGCAACCGAAGAGGCAAAATAACAGAAAAACATAAAAAACACTCGCTTTTTGTGATTCGGACGAATTTTTCCCACTATTTTTCCTTTTTCTATGCAGTTTGAGCAAATTAAAAACAACAGCGAACCAATCAACGGCTGTCCCGATATTAGTCGCACTCCAAGTTAATCGTTTATTAGAAGCAAGAAGCAGAATAAATTTGCTTGCGTTGATAAAATAAGGACTCAATGGATAGTTTTTACCCAGAGACTGGCTTGAAGCCAGTCTCTGGGTGGTGTAGTCATAAAAAAAGCCACAAACTATAAAATTTGTGGCTTTTTTGTATCTGATAAATTTAATTACTCTTTTTCTGCAACAGCTTCTTCTGTTTTTTCAACTTTCTTTTCTTCAGCTTTTGGTTTAGCTACTTCAACTTTTTCTGCTTTTGGTGCTGCTTTAGGCGCTGTTTTTTTTGGTGCGCTTCCATTCATAGCACTTTTTACAATAGCGCTGAAAGCCTCAGGGTGATTCATAGCCAAATCGGCTAAAACCTTACGGTTGATTTCGATACCTGATTTTTTCAGAGCGCCCATCAAGCGAGAGTATGACATTCCCTCCAAACGTGCTGCTGCATTGATACGCTGTATCCAAAGCGCGCGGAAACTGCGTTTTTTGGTTTTACGGTCGCGGTAAGCATAAGTTAAACCTTTTTCCCATGTGTTTTTTGCTACCGTCCACACATTACGACGAGCACCAAAATAGCCTTTGGTAAGCTTTAAAATTCTTTTTCTTCTTCTACGTGAAGCAACGTGATTTACTGATCTTGGCATAATTAAAATGAATTAAGAACGTTAGCGCTGTACTTATTTACAGTCTTTAAGCTAAAATTCGATTAAACGTTTGAAAACTTGTTTTTAAAAACTTTTGATTTGACTTAATTAAACACGTAACATTGCCTTTACGCCTTTCACGTCGGCTTTATCCACAAGACCTGTTTGAGTTAAGTTACGTTTTTGTTTCGTTGTTTTTTTAGTCAAAATGTGACTTTTAAACGCATGTTTTCTTTTGATTTTTCCTGTTCCGGTAAGAGCGAATCTTTTTTTGGCACCGGAGTTAGTTTTCATTTTTGGCATTTTCTATATTATTATTTTATTAATGAAATTCCTTTATTTCTGTTTTTTGGGAGAGAGCATGATAGTCATTCTCTTACCCTCTAGCTTAGGCAGTTGATCCACCTTAGCATACTCTTCCAGGTCATTTGCAAAGCGTAACAAAAGTATTTCGCCCTGATCTTTGAAAAGAATGGAACGCCCTCTGAAAAAGACATAAGCTTTTACTTTGTCGCCGTCTGTCAAAAACTTAATGGCATGTTTCAGCTTAAAGTTATAGTCATGATCGTCTGTTTGAGGTCCGAAACGAATCTCTTTCACATCGATTTTTGAAGACTTCGCCTTATTCTCTTTTTCTCTTTTACGCTGTTGATATAGAAACTTTTGATAATCAATAACTCTACAAACAGGCGGTTCGGCATTAGCTGCAATCTCCACCAAGTCAAGCCCCTGTTCTTCAGCTATCTGCAAAGCACGATCAAAGCTATATATACCTTGCTCTACATTATCGCCGACTAGTCTGACTTCTTTTACGCCTCTAATATCCTCGTTTATTCTGTTTGGCGCTTCTTTTCTACCTTGCTTAGGTCTAAAAACTTGTTTTGCTATTGCTTGTTTCCTCCTATTTAGTTAATAATTGGTTTTTCTATACACTTTTTGAGCGTGCAAATATACGACTTTTATTTCATTCCACCAAAAAACCCGCACTATTTATTTTAAAATAATCAACTACAAATAACACAAATGACACGAATAAATTCGTGCAATTCGTTCCCGATAGAATTCGGGATCGTAGTTAAAAAATGAGCATTTTTGTGTTATTATGAAAAGTTAAGATGACTTCATATTTAACTATTGTTCTCTACTGTGTCCGACTTTGGCGGATGTTTTAAAAGTCGAGACGAGTTCAATAATAAGATTTAGGTAATATATCCAACATTCAAAAGTATTTTAGTTAATGTATATTTTCACCGTAGGTGATAAATAGCAATAGAATGTAAATAGCAAGAAACGATTTTTATATTGATATTCACTATTGACCGACTAAATAATTGTCCGTAGGACAAATCCATAAATAATCCGCCAAAGGACGGACAGGCACCCCAGATTTATCTGGGGGATTAGGAAATACAACTTAACGAAACTCTGTAAGAGTTTCCCATAACGTAAGCAGGGAAACACTTACAGTGTTTATGTCGTTCTTTCATAGTATTCCCCCAATTAAAATTGGGGGTTATGCACAGGAAACTTCTACGAAGTTCAAAAAGCAACCCTGCAAGTTATTAAAACACTTCAAATGGCTTATAATAAGCAATTTGCATTACAGCAAAATATTTTAGTCGGTCAGTAGTGATTGATATTTATTCCCTATGGGAAAATTCGTCCGTAATAAAAAATGATTAATGCTCTAAAACTTCCCACCAAGTTTTGAGACAAAGGACTGAGTAGTTATTTTCTATTTTCACAACATCTTGTTAACGTTTTTTAACACTCATATTAAAAAGTGGCTTACAGCAGACCATGATAGGGTTTTCAAAAAGGGACAGATACCAAAACAGCTAATAATTATGCATAAAATTTGCCAGTTTTGGGAAAAAGCAGTATTTTTGCAACCGAAATTTTGCAGAGAGCTGCAAAGAAACATTTTTTTATGAGAAAATTTTTATCAGTGTTTGTTCTTGCATTGATGTTGTCTTCCGTAGCTTATAGCAAAGACAAAGTGAAGGCTTCGTTTTATGCAGACAAATTTCATGGTCGAAAAACAGCTAGTGGTGCATTGTACCACCGCGACAGTTTGACCTGCGCACACAAGACACTTCCTTTCGGAACTCTACTTAAAGTCAGAAATCCGAAAAATGATAAGGAAGTTATTGTAAAAGTAACTGACAGAGGTCCATTCGTCAAAGGACGAACAATCGATCTATCTTATGCTGCAGCAAAAGAAATCGGTATGATTGGACATGGGGTTGCAAGTGTATTTATCATGAAAATTGATTCTACGCAACTTGCAGACTTAACTGAACAAGAGCCAACCCGAACAGAAGTTTTGGAAATGGAAAAACTGGAGGTTCCGATGGAGTCACTTATTATCCGCCAAGACAATACGAAGGTAGCGAATGACAGTTTAAGAGTGGCACTTAGCGTTAAGAAACCTATTATTATGAAAACAGCCTGATTCCTCAGGCTGTTTTTGTTTTTTTAATGTTTAGACTACTCATCCACATCTTCCTCATCATCTTCTTCCACCCCAAACACGGACAACTGCCTATTAAAGATCTCATCAAGAGACAGTTGGAATGTTTCCGTATGTTGTACGCCATCAATTAGAGTCAAGCTTTCCAAAATGATTTGTAATAGATGTCGGTTATCCTTAGCATAAATTTTAATAAACATCGAATATTTTCCGGTAGCATAATGACATTCTACGATTTCCGGAATTTTCTTCAACTCCTCTACTACATAATTAAATTTTTTAATATCGGAAAGTACAATTCCAATATACGCACAAGTCTGATAACCAATTTTATAGTTATCAATTACAAACTCCGAACCCTTAATAATTCCCAGATTTCGTAGTTTTTGTATTCTTTGGTGGATGGCTGCGCCCGAAACATTACACTCACGTGCTACTTCCAAGAAAGGAATACGAGCATCTTTTGATATTAGCTGTAAAATTTTTTTATCCAGTCTGTCTATTTGATGATGTCCCATTGTGTTTTGTATTTTTTAAGGTTAATGCTTAGTGGTAAATTTCATTTACAAAATTATTTATTTAATTTGATTTTTCCTAATAAAATCAAACAATTTATTACAGATTGACAGTGAAAAAAAATCTCATATTTTTTATTCTATTGATTTTTATCTCCTACAGGCAAAACATCTATAACAATAATCATCGGCATCCGTTGGTTAACGGACAAGGTCGTCAATGCTCCCCACAGCTAACAACTGAACATCCAAACAAATAAACATTTAACCAAACACCCTACACCCAACATCAGACATTTATCTATACTTCTCATTTTCATCATCTTCCAGAATGCTTAAATAACTCTGATATCGGGACTGACTAATATAATGATTCTCTAAAGCTTCGAGAACAGCACAGTCAGGTTCATGAATATGCGTACAATTATTAAAACGGCATTTTTTTGAAAACTCAAATATTTCTTTGAAAAAATGTCCCACTTCATAGGTATCCATATCAATGGTTCCAAAACCTTTAATTCCCGGTGTATCAATAATACTTCCCCCATCCGGCAGTTCAAACATTTCTGAAAAAGTAGTGGTATGCATTCCTCTATTGTGATATTCGGAAATTTCACCGGTTCTGAGTTCCATATTCGGAATAAGCAAATTAATAATAGTAGATTTTCCTACACCCGAATTACCGGACATTAATGTTGTTTTATCCTTAAGAAACTCTTTCAAATCTCCCAAAGAACTTTCATCGTAAGCCGAAATCAAGAATACAGGATAGCCGATATTTTCATAGAGAAACTTCAAACTTTCCGCATATTCCATTTCATCATCATCGTATCTATCTATTTTATTAATTATCAGACAAGCGGGAACTCTATACGCCTCAGCTGTTGCCAAAAATCGGTCGATAAAAACAGTAAATGTTTCCGGATAGTTCACTGTTACCACCAATGCCACCAAATCCAGATTAGCGGCTAAGATTTGCGAATATTTCGACAGATTAGACGAACGACGAATCATGTAGTTCTTCCTATCACAAATCCCCACAATCATAGCGGCATCATCGGCAGAAAGGACATACTCTACCCTATCACCTACCGCAACGGGATTCGTGCTTCGTATATCTTTCATACGAAAGTTGCCTTTGATTTTACAATCTATCAGCTCTCCGTCATCCGTTTTTACGGTGTACCAACTACCTGTACTTTTAACTACTGTTCCGAACATTGTTTAAGTTAGAAATTAGAAATATGAAGTTAGAAATATGAAATACGAAAGATGAAAGATAGTAGATAGTAGATGGTAGATGGTAGATAAAAGATGGAAGTTTGTAGTTTGTTGTATGTAGTTCCCAACACACCCGACATCATACACCCAGCACCATACACCTGACATCATACATCCGACATCATACATCTGATATCCGAAAATAAAAGCGATTATTTTGAGAAACAATCGCTTTTATCTTTCATAGAGAAAATCAAGTTATTTCTACACAACTGTGATTTTACACAGTCATAATTTCCTTTTCTTTTTCCGCCAACAAATCATCAACTTTTTTGATGTACTTGTCGTGGATTTTTTGAGCTTCTGCTTCGGCGTCTTTTTGTCTGTCTTCAGACAAACCGTCTTTCACCATCTTTTTGACTTTCTCGATAGTATCACGACGTGCATTACGAATACTAATTTTTGCCTCTTCGCCTTCGCCACGCACTTGCTTTACTAGTTGCTTACGACGTTCTTCCGTCATTGGTGGAATAGCTAAACGGATAATTTCACCGTTGTTTTGTGGCGTAATACCCACGTCTGAGTCCAAAATAGCCTTTTCCAAAACCGGAATAAGTCCTTTTTCCCAAGGTTGTATCGCTATGGTTTTCGCATCCGGCGTGGTAACACTAGCCACATTGCTTAAAGGTACCAGCGAACCGTAATAATCTACTCGGACACCATCCAGAATACGTACATTGGCTTTTCCCGCACGAATACGTGCCAATACATCATCTAGGTATTCTATCGCTGCCTGCATAAACTCTTCTGACTCTTGCAGTGCTTGTTTAGGATCTAACATAGTGTTTATTTTTATATCGTTATTATTATATCATGTAACAGTTATATGTTTAATTTCTATGCTTCTGAAAAGTTTTGAAAGCATAAGAAATTCTTGTCAAATATAGTCTTTTTTTATTCAATCACAAACTTAGTTACAAATTCTTTTTGCATAAAATCATTTGTAGTGAATTTAACCAGATAAACTCCCGACGGAATATTTGGCAGTTCAATTCTTAGTTTTTTAGGCAATTTGCTCACTTCTTGCATGAAGATAGCTTGACCTTGCAGATTGAAAATTTTGAGTATCCCACCCGATTGGATAGCTTGGTCAAAACCTAGTATAAATGCACCATTGTTTGGATTCGGATAGACAATTAAGCCACTTTTTGCAACATCCAAACCACGTAAACCTGAAATCACTTCAGTTACTTTTTGCTGTGGTGAACCGCAAGAAATAAACTTAGCCGGCGATGCTTCTAAAATCACATAACCCTCCATTAAGTCTTGTACGGTAGCTTTCTGGGTTGGATTAAGCGGATTTTCAATCTCTGAGGTACTGCTTAATAAATCCCCAAAAGTATAATAGCTTTCCAAATCTTTCAGTTGCACTGACTTCAATCCATACATATTTTCAACAATCTGAGCTTCAGAAATGGCTATATTCCAAACTCTTACATCAGACACATTTATATCTGCCGTTAAGTTACTGTCACCACGCCCTAGTCTTAAATTACTGTTAATGCTTGGTAAACGATCAGCCACTGTGCCTGTAAATGTAAGTGTTATTGGTGCGCCGTTTATATATAGCTTTAGTCTGTCTTGATTTTGAGTTTTACTTCCATCATACACGAAAGCCACGTGTGTCCAAGTGTTTACCGGCATAGTCGTAGTCGGTGCTTTGCCGTTTGCATTAGCTCCGTTTGTAGCCATCAAATACAATTCACCATTTTTACCCAACTCCAACATAACACGATAAGCGTTATTGTCCAGACGACGAGTAAAAATAGCTCCCCACTCTCGCCATTCGTTGACTTTTACCCATGCTTCAAAACTAAATGCCGTGGCATTGTTCATAAACTTACCATCACTCAAAATAACCTGTCCATTGTTGTTATTCAATCTCAGACTTGAAACTCCATCTGAGAGTCGGTTGGCATCCACATAATAACTATCTAACTGCGCCGACTCCGGTAACGTAATATTTTGTCCTAGTTGAATAAGATTTAAGCCGTTCTCGTCCTTTGCATACCAACGATAAGCTAAACTTTCATCCATAGCAGTTAGAACAACCGTTTGGTCATTTGCATTTTCAGTTTTTCTAACAGCCGGCATTGTCTCATTTTGCAAAAAACTCACATTATAAATTTCCTCTACCGTAAGTCCGTTGTAGTCCACATAACACTTGTAAATACCCGGCTCCGAAACCTCAATGCTTCTTGTTTTAGAGAAACTTTCATCGTTCCAGAAGTAAGACCTACCTTTATTTGTTGCTGAAAGTTGAATAGTCGGCTCACAAGTTTCAATACTTTTTTCAACTACTTGTGGCTTTACATTCCAACGATAATTATAACCCATCACATTCCAACGTTCATAATGCGGGTCTAATTTTCCAAGAAATTCCGAATAGTTTTTATTGATTTTAGGTGTCCATGCCATTTCCGCTAATGCTTGCGTACGTGGACTTATCATATAATCCAAATGACTTTCCACCTCTATCCACTCTGTCCACATACAGCCTTCTACTCCCAAAATATGTTTTAACTTATCGGCAGTAACTTCCGGATAAACAGCTTCGTAATTATAAAACTCATCCAAAGTATTAATATTTCCGGGACCGGATGGTTCTTCCGGACTATTCGACTGTCTTTGAGCTAAATACAAGCTGTGATAATCAGACATAATTACATCATGACCGCTATTTATAATGCTCAACACTTCTGCTTTGCTTGAAATCCAGTGCTGAACAGTAACTCCTTCAGGTATTCCGCCGTATATAACTTCATTCCAACCGATTAGTTTCCGTCCTCTTTCTGCCAGAAAATCTATAAAATAATCGGTCATATATTTTTGAAGTTTATTGGATTTTTCAGTTTGATTTGCTCCGGTTATTCCAAGTTCAGCAATTTTTCTTTTACAATCTTCACAAGTATTCCATCTGCCTTTATCAGCCTCATCACCGCCAATGTGAATATATTCGTATGGGAAAAGCTCCATAATTTCAGTCAGCACATCTTCCAGAAATGTATAAGTTTCCGCTTTTCCGCCACAAAGAATATCGCTGTAAATTCCACCTCTGTTACAAGTTACACTGTAGGAACCGGGTCCACTGGTACATCCCAAATTCGGATAGGAAGCAAGTCCGGCAAGCATATGACCAGGCAGATCAATTTCAGGAATAATGTCAATATGCAATTTTGCTGCATAATCCACTATTTCTTTAATTTCCTCTTGGGTATAAAAACCTCCAGTTGTTACTCCGTCGCAAGTTCTCCATGCACCCACTTCAGTCAGCTTCGGATATTTTTTAATTTCCACACGCCAACCTTGGTCGTCGGTTAAGTGAAAGTGGAATATATTTAGCTTGTAAAGTGCCATCATATCCAATGTCCGTTTAATCGTAGAAACAGGGAAGAAATGACGACTTACATCAAGCATAAACCCACGATACCAAAAACGAGGATTATCCGTGATAGTAACACCCGGAATAGTCCAAACTTGATTTTTCAGTGTAGTTCTACTTTCAATCTGCGGTGGCAATAACTGTCTTAAAGTTTGAATTCCCCAAAACAGTCCTTTGGGTTCTTTCGCTTCTATCACAACATTTTGAGCCTTAGATTTCAGCGTGTATCCTTCTATACCAAAACTTGCATCTAAAGCATCACTTATAGTAAGAATAATGGCATTATCCTGAGAGCTAAAATCAGTACTTATCGGAAATGGATAACCTGTAGAAACTCTTAGAATTTCGGCAAGATATTCAGCTTCGTTCATAGTACCTGCTGCCGTTATAATTTTGGTTTGTTCGTTTAGCGTAAACTCTTCGCTCGATTTTATCAATCTTACCGGTTTCGGTATCAAAGAAATAGTTCTATCGGCACCAACCGGAGTAACTTCTGAAGTAATTAATCTTCTTCCCGCAGGCGACTGAATATTTGGCGTAATGGTCTCTTCCCCAATTTTTACCGATAGCAGCGTAGCGTCCAAAATATTTCCATCAGCAGCTTCATCGGCTACATCCACAGCTAACCAAAGGTAATTCACTCCCGGGAAGAGTTTCAAATTATCGGTAAATTTTAAAGTTCGCATATCTGTAATGCTTGTACCAAATGCTTTGTCTGTCGAGAATAGGGCGGATTGATTGGTGCTGAAAAGCTGTGATTGCACTACATCGTTTACGTTGGTAGTTCCCTCTAAATTAAAAGAAATTTCAGAAAGAGTTAATGGTTGTAGGATTCCCTCGGTAATGATTTTTACACCCAAAACTTCTTGGTTTTTGCTTCCGGGACGAACAACAAACTCATTACTATGAAAACCGCTTACCTCTTTAATGCTCATTTCTGGCAAGTTTGTGGTAAACTTGTTATTGGTGTTTAATTTATAAATTGCATTATTAATATTTCCGCTAACGCCATTAGCCGAAATATCGGTAACAGTCTCAGCTTGGTCGTCAAAGTACCAATAGGCAAGCAAATTGTTTTCTAATGTAGGATTTACGGATTGAGATAAATTATTTTTCAACTCATCTGCCGTACGTGCAGTTTTCCAAACACGAATTTCATCTACTTCACCTATAAAACTTTCACCACCCAATCCAAGCGATTTCATGGGTAAACTAAGCTGATGATTCTGAGTTTCTTTAAACTCACCATTGATAAAAAGTGAAATTGTGCCATTGTTATACACATAGGCTATGTGCATCCACATATTAAGTGGAAGTACGTAAGCAAATGACTTATCGGGTCCAGTTTGTCCGATTAGCGTAAATCCGACCTTATTGCCACTGTTATAGGTTTCAAGATTTAGTTTAAAATTATCTCCGGCAAGAATGGTAGCATGATTTGTTCTGCCGGTCTTTTTAGCCCACATCTCCACCGTCCAGCTATCAAGTGCCATATCGGCTTTGCCGAATGTTACACTGGAGCTTGCATTCATTTGCAAACCGTAGTTCTCCTGCGCTTTAAGTTGAGTAAAGCTGTTGTTTCCAAATATGAATAAAGATAACAACAGAAATAATGTGATTTTTTTCATCGTTAAATAGTATTTGATTAATAATTTATAAAATTTAAATACAAAGAAAAGATTATTTGCCAGAAAAGCAAAATAATCTATAAATTACTTCCACCGATTTAGTGCGTTTTTGCTATCATACAATGGGACGAACGGACTTTAAGCCGTTAGTCCCTACTTGCTGTGGAAGTTAAAAATACTGTAAGCTCTATTTTACTAAAGTGCCTATTTTTTCGCCGAGAATAACTTTTTTCAGATTTCCAACCGTATCCATATCAAATACATAGATAGGCATATTATTCTCTTTGCACATGGTGGTAGCCGTTAAGTCCATTACTTTCAAATTGCGATTATAAACCTCATCGTAGGTGATTTCATCGAACTTCTCCGCCGTTTTATCTTTCTCAGGATCAGCCGTATATACACCATCCACACGCGTACCTTTCAACATCACATCAGCTTCAATTTCAATTGCTCGCAACGAAGATGCGGTATCTGTTGTAAAGTAAGGATTGCTTGTTCCGCCGGCAATAATTACTACTTCGCCTCTTTCAAGACATTCTACAGCATATCTTTTGCTATAATACTCTCCAATCGGCTCCATACGGATAGAAGTCATCACACGTGATTTTGTTCCATTGGCTTGCAAAGCAGAGTTGATTGCCAAGCTGTTGATTACAGTGGCTAGCATTCCCATTTGGTCGCCTTGCACACGGTCAAAGCCTTTTTTTGAGCCTGTCAAGCCACGGAAGATATTTCCACCGCCGATTACGATAGCCACTTGAACACCCATCTCTACCACTTCAGAAATTTGCTCAGCGTATTCCTCTAATCTTGTAGTATCTATTCCTTGTTTTGTAGCGCCTGCTAAAGATTCGCCGCTTAACTTTAACAATATACGGTTAAATTTTTTCATTTTATTTCATTTTAAGTTATTCTAATAACAAAAGTAAGCAATTTGCTTTAGATTAACAAGGTTTTTAAAAAAACTCATCCACACTTTTCTTAAAAAGAATATAAACTTCATGCATCCAGCATCCAGCATCCAACATCCTACTTTTCTATAAAACAACAAAGGATAAATCTTTTCAGACTTATCCTTTGACTGTGAGTTATGTTCGATTTGAAATCGTTTAACAGTTTATTCTGCTTTTTCTGTTGCTTCTTCGCTTTCAGTTTCAACTGCTTCTTCTTTTGCTTCAGCTGTAGCTTCTTCTGTAACAGGCTCTTCAGCTTTAACCTCCTCCACTTTTGGTTCTTCTACCTTAGTTTCTTCAACTTTCGGTTCTTCAGTTTTAACTTCTTCTTCTGTTTGTGTAGCTTTAGGCTCGGCTTGAGCTGCAGCAGAAGCACCTGAAGATCTTCTAGAACGACGAGTACGAGTAGTTTTCTTAGCAGTTGTGTCTTTAAGCATGTTTTCGTTGTAGTCAACAAGCTCAATAATACACATTTCTGCATTGTCGCCTAAACGATAACCTGTACGAAGTATACGTGTGTAACCTCCCGGACGATCAGCAATTTTAACAGCTATATCACGGAAAAGCTCAGTAACTGCTTCTTTGTTTTGCAAATAACTAAACACGATACGACGAGAATGTGTAGTATCCGTTTTTGCTTTTGTAAGAAGTGGCTCTATATACACACGCAATGCTTTCGCTTTTGCAACTGTAGTAGCAATTCTTTTATGACGAATCAACGAAATAGCCATATTGGACAACATCGCTTGTCTGTGAGATGCAGTACGTCCTAAATGATTGAATTTTTTATTGTGTCTCATTTTGAAATTTATAATTTTAGACGCGTTATGTACGCCGATAGAAAGTAATCTTAGTTATAGTTAACTTCGGACTTCTAACTTTAATTATTACTCTTTATCTAATTTATATTTACTTACATCCATACCAAAGGTCAGATTTAAGCTGTCCAATTTTTCCTCAAGCTCTGATAATGATTTTTTACCAAAGTTGCGGAACTTCAACAAATCATGACGGTGATGGACTACCAAATCGCCCAATGTATTCACATCAGCTGCTTTCAAGCAGTTAAGTGTTCTCACTGAAAGCTCAATGTCAGTCAGTTTAGTTTTGAGCAACTGACGCATGTGCAATATTTCTTCATCAAATTCTTCTACGCCATCGCTTTCAGGTACTTCCAATGTAATTTTCTCATCGGAGAATAGCATAAAGTGATGGATAAGAATTTTAGCTGCTTCTTTCAAAGCTTCTTTTGGATGAATTGAACCGTCAGTTTGAATCTCGATAACCAATTTTTCGTAGTCTGTAACTTGCTCTACACGGAAGTTTTCAATGGAATACTTCACATTTTTAATCGGCGTGTAAATAGCATCAATAGGAATTACACCTATTGCTTCATTTGCCATTTTCACTTCATCTGCCGGAAGATATCCACGACCTTTATTAATAGTAATATCAATGCTGAAACTTGCCGATTTATCAAGCGTACAAATAACTAGCTCTGGGTTCAACACTTCAAATCCGGTCAGGTATTTACCTAAGTCACCGGCTTTAAATTCGGTTGTACTTTTTACGTTAATAGTTACTTTCTCTGTTTCAAACTCCTCTACTATTTGCTTGAAACGTACTTGTTTCAAGTTCAAAATAATATTGGTTACATCTTCCAACACACCCGGTATTGAAGCAAATTCATGATCAACACCTTCGATTCGGATAGTAGATATTGCGAAGCCTTCTAGCGAAGACAGCAGAATACGGCGCAAAGCATTACCAATTGTAATACCATAACCTGGTTCTAACGGACGAAATTCAAATATTCCGTGAAAGTCGTCAGCTTCCAACATGATTACCTTTTCAGGTTTTTGAAATGCTAATATTGCCATGGCTTCACTTAGTTTTTAGAGTATAACTCAACGATTAATTGTTCTTTAATATTTTCTGGAATATCTTCACGCTCCGGAACATGTAGGTAAGTACCTGACATATTGGCTTCTGAATATTCTAACCAAGGGTATTTACTGTGATTGAAACCGCTCAATGCGTTAAGAATAACTTCCATTGACTTGTCTCTTTCACGTACACCAACTACCTGACCCGGTTTAACGCTGTACGAAGGAATGTTTACCACTTTGCCATCTACAGTAATGTGACGGTGGCTAACTAGCTGACGAGCAGCTGCTCTGGTAGGAGCAAAGCCAAGACGATAAACAATATTGTCAAGACGAGATTCCAATAATTGAATTAGAATAACCCCTGTAATACCTTTTGTACGTTTTGCTTTTTCATACGTGTTACGGAATTGTTTCTCAAGCAAACCGTAAGTGTATTTTGCTTTTTGTTTTTCACGAAGCTGAATACCATACTCAGACGTTTTTCTACGACGTGAATTCCCGTGTTGTCCGGGAGGATAGTTTTTTCTAGACAATGCTTTGTCAGGTCCAAAAATAGGCTCACCAAATTTGCGCGCTATTTTACTTTTAGGTCCAGTATATCTTGCCATTTTCTATTTTATAAAATTTTTATTTATTTACTTGTTTGATAGTTCTTTTGTTTCCTTAAGATTTGAAAAGCATCAGCCGCAATTGCAGAGAGGTTAGTTAATACAATCCATACACATTCCAAACTTATATACTCCAAAAGAGTTAGTACATATTTTTAGTAATAACGGATTTTAAAAATTTCGAAACCCGTATTTCTAATAATAAAATTATACTCTTCTTCTTTTTGGTGGGCGACAACCGTTGTGTGGTAGTGGAGTAACGTCAACAATCTCTGTTACTTCGATACCTGCACCGTGTACGGTTCTGATAGCAGATTCACGACCATTACCCGGACCTTTTACATAAGCTTTCACTTTGCGTAGTCCTAAGTCATAAGCTACCTTCGCACAATCCTGAGCAGCCATCTGAGCTGCATAAGGAGTATTTTTCTTCGAGCCGCGAAAACCCATTTTACCTGCTGATGACCAAGAGATAACTTGACCTTCAGAGTTAGCAAGGGTTACAATAATGTTGTTAAATGATGAGTGTACATGTAATTGACCTACCCCATCTACTTTTACAACTCTCTTTTTGGCTGCAACTGTTTTCTTTGCCATATTCTTACTTAAATTATTTTGCTTCTAAAATTCGCAAATCGTTAATTACCTGTTACTTAGTTGCTTTCTTCTTGTTTGCAACTGTTTTTCTTCTACCTTTACGGGTTCTAGCGTTGTTTTTGGTACCTTGACCTCTCAACGGCAAACCAATACGATGACGAATGCCACGGTAACAACCAATGTCCATCAAGCGTTTGATGTTCAGTTGAGTTTCCGAACGCAAATCACCCTCTACCTTATACTCGGCACCGATGATTTCACGGATTTTAGCTGCTTGGTCGTCAGTCCAATCTTTCACCTTGATGTTTACATCAACACCGGCTTTTTCTAAAATGCTTCTAGCACTACTGCGACCTATTCCGTAGATATAAGTCAATCCAACTTCCCCTCTCTTATTCTGGGGTAAATCTACTCCGACAATTCTTATAGCCATAAACTATGCTTTTTTATTTTACAAATAAATAATTTTAACCCTGACGTTGTTTAAACTTAGGATTTTTTTTGTTAATAACATACAAGCGACCTTTTCTGCGAACGATTTTACAATCCGCTGAACGCTTTTTTACTGATGCTCTGACTTTCATAATCTTTTTTAGCCCCTAAATTCCCTTTCGGAGAACTTTCCAACTATTTGAGGCTTTTTAATAGTTGTGATATTTATTATTATAAAAATGTTTCTGTCCCAAAAGCATCCTATAAGGAATGCTTGGTAGGGCTGTTACTTGTATCTAAATGAAATTCTCCCTTTTGACAAATCATAAGGAGACATTTCTACTTTTACTTTATCGCCCGGTAAGATTCTAATGTAGTGCATACGCATTTTGCCGGAAATGTGCGCTGTAATTACGTGCCCATTTTCCAATTCTACACGAAACATTGCATTCGACAATGCTTCTATAACCGTACCATCTTGCTCAATTGATTGTTGTTTTGCCATAAATTAAAACTCTCTTTCTCCTAAAACTTGTTCAATAAATTCAAAACTTGATAGAATATCTGCTCTTCCGCCTCTGATAGCTACAGAATGCTCAAAATGTGCTGAAGGTTTTCTGTCAGCCGTGCGTGTTGTCCATCCATCGCTTTCAAAGATTATGCGATGTGTTCCCAGATTTATCATAGGCTCAATGGCGATAGTCATACCTGATTTCAATGTAATTCCATTTCCACGTTTTCCATAATTAGGAACTTCCGGTGCTTCATGAAGGCTTCTGCCTACGCCATGACCTACCATTTCGCGCACTACAGAGTAACCTCTTTCCTCACAATAAGACTGAACTGCAAAGCCGATATCGCCAATTCTTTTTCCCTCCACGGCTTGTTCGATGCCTTTGTAGAGAGATTCTTTTGTGGTTCTGAGCAGACTGATTGTGTCCGGATCTACTTCGCCTACACAAAACGTATAAGCTGAATCGCCGTTAAATCCGTCTTTCAGCACACCACAGTCTACGGAAACGATGTCGCCTTCTTTAAGTACTACCTTATCAGAAGGAATACCATGTACAACTTCATCATTAACTGACGTACAAATAGAGCCTGGGAAACCACCGTATCCCAAAAAGTTTGGAACGCCTCCATTGTCGCGGATAAACTCTTCTGCTCGTTTGTCCAGTTGCAAAGTTGTAACACCCGGTGCAATAATTTTAGCTAATTCCGCCAACGTTTTGGCGACTATCAGATTGCTGTTGCGCAGCAATTCTATCTCTTCATCTGATTTTAGATAAATCATTTTTTTTAGACTTTTATCCCGATAGCTATCGGGAATACAGATTTAAGACTTATAGACAATTAGACCATAGACAATTAGACTATTAGACGTTTGGATGTTTAAATGTTTAGATGTTTAAACTATAAACTATAGACTGCTTACTGCAAACTGCTTACTGCAAACTGCTTACTGTAAACTATTCGTCTTAATCTATCTGTTCAAACTTCAGACACTCAAACTTCAAACTTTGATTTGTCTGTATTCAGAAATCTGAATATCCTGAGTCAAATTAGTATGCTGAAGCCCCTGTACGTCCTTTAATTCTACCGGATTTCAACAATCCGTCGTAGTGACGCATCAATAAGTGACTTTCAATTTGCTGTAAAGTATCCAAAATTACCCCTACCAAAATCAGTAGTGAAGTTCCCCCAAAGAACTGAGCAAACTGCTGTCCAATTCCAAGCAAAGATGCAAATGCCGGAAGGATAGCAATAAATGCTAGGAAGAACGATCCGGGTAATGTAATTCTTGACATGATAGTATCCAAGTACTCAGCAGTCTTTTTCCCCGGTTTGATACCCGGAATAAAACCGTTGTTACGTTTCATATCTTCAGCCATTTGTGTAGGATTTACAGTAATAGCTGTGTAGAAATAGGTAAATATAATGATAAGAGCTGAGAATACTATGTTATACCAGAAACTTTCAAATCTTGTGAAGTGACTCCAGAAACTGTGTGTAGCTTCTGAGTTGGAATATCCTGCCAAAGCAATTGGGATAAACATAATAGCCTGAGCAAAAATGATAGGCATTACTCCAGCCGCATTCACTTTTAGTGGAATATATTGTCTAACGCCACCATATTGTTTATTTCCTACAATGCGTTTCGCATATTGTACCGGAATCTTACGTGTACCTTGAACCAACAGTATAGCAAACATAATCACTAGGATAAGGATTACAATCTCTACCAAGAACATCACTAAACCGCCACCGCCTGATTCTGCCAGACGAGATGCGAACTCTTGGATTAGTGCTCCCGGAAGACGAGAAATAATACCCACCATAATGATAAACGAAATACCGTTACCAATACCTTTATCGGTAATTCTTTCACCCAACCACATCACAAACATACTACCTGCCATAAGGATAATGGTAGAACTGGCGATAAACCAGAAACTGCTTGGAAGTGAAGAACCTGCATATGCTACTTGAACTCTCAAGTTTGCTAAGTATGAAGGTCCTTGAAGTAAAAGAATAAACACAGTCAGATAGCGTGTGTACTGGTTCATTTTAGTACGTCCGCTTTCACCTTCACGTGAAAGTTTTTGGAACTTCGGAATAGCGATTGTAAGCAACTGAATCACAATAGATGCCGAAATGTAAGGCATAATACCTAGTGCAAATATAGATGCGTTTTGGAATGCTCCACCGGAGAACATATCAAGTAGTGCCATAATACCACCGCTTGTTTGGTCTTTAAGTGCAGCAAGTGCAGAAGCATCCACACCCGGCAATACTACGAAGGATCCGAAACGATAAATCAACACAAACAAAATGGTTGTGATTAATCGGTTTTTCAGGTCTTCAATCTTCCAGATATTTTTTAAAGTCTCAATAAACTTTTTCATACGAAGTTTTTTATTTTTTATAAAAGAATGAAACATGCCATTTAATCATTTTACTAACTAAATGGCTGTATCTTTTCTTGTTTTTAGATTTTTACTACTTTGCCGCCTGCTGCAACAATTGCCTCTTCTGCTGATTTAGAAAAAGCATTTGCTTCAACTTCAAGCTTCGTTGTCAATGTACCTTTACCCAGTACTTTCACCAAAGCTGATTTGTTGATATATCCTGCATCGCGAAGTTCTTGCAAACCGATTTTAGTCAGTTTTTTGCTATCAGCCAAAGCTTGAAGAGTTTCAAGGTTGATAGCTTTGTACTCTACACGATTGATATTTTTAAAACCAAATTTTGGTAAACGTCTTTGGAGCGGCATTTGACCTCCTTCGAAGCCAACTTGGCGTGAGTAACCGGAACGAGATTTAGCTCCTTTGTGTCCTCTTGTAGCAGTACCTCCCATACCGGAACCTGAACCGCGTCCTATTCTTTTACGAGTACGAACGGAACCTGCTGCCGGTGTTAAATTACTTAAATTCATTTGTATTAATATTTTTAAGTCTAAATGACGATTTTACTTACTTTTTAATAACTTCCACTAAGTGATGAACTTTAGCTACCATACCCAGAATTTGCGGAGTTGCTTCATGTTCAACAGTGGCGTTCATTTTTTTCAAACCCAATGCATCCAAAGTTCTTTTTTGATCTTTCGGGCAACGAATTCTACTTCTTACTTGTTTTACTATAATTTTTGCCATTTTCAATTCTGATTTTATCCGTTAAACACTGTATCTAGAGAAACTCCTCTATTTTGAGCTACTTGGCGTGCATCACGCAGTTCGCTTAGAGCAATGAAAGTAGCTTTTACCAAGTTATGTGGGTTGGACGCTCCTTTTGATTTTGCAAGTACGTCTGTAATACCTACGCTTTCAAGAACCGCACGCATAGCACCACCTGCCACTACTCCGGTACCGGTTGTAGCCGGTTTGATGAATACATCTGCTCCGGCAAATTTTGCTGATTGTTCGTGAGGTATAGTTCCATTTAGCACAGGAACTCTAATTAGGTTCTTTTTTGCAGACTCAGTAGCTTTTGCAATTGCAGCTGCCACCTCACCAGCTTTACCTAATCCGTATCCCACGATACCATCTTCATTTCCTACTACTACAATGGCTGAGAAACTGAATGTACGTCCACCTTTGGTAACTTTAGTTACACGGTTTACGGCTACTAATCTGTCTTTCAACTCTATATCGTTTGTACTTTTAACTTTATTTTGTCTTGTTGCCATTGTGATTAAAATTTAAGTCCACCTTCGCGCGCAGCGTCAGCTAATTGTTTAACACGTCCATGATATAAATAACCGTTACGGTCAAATACCACTTCATTAACTCCGGCAGCAATAGCTTTCTCAGCTATTTGTTTTCCAACGATTGCTGCTTGTTCGGTTTTATTTACTTTTTCTTTGTTTCCCAAAGATGATGCAGATGCTAATGTAACACCTTTCACGTCGTCAATAACTTGTGCGTAAATCTGTGCGTTGCTACGAAATACAGTCAAACGTGGTTTTTCTGCAGTACCCGATATTTTTGAACGAATACGGGCTTTAATCTTGCTTCTTCTTACTAGTTTCTTATTCATTGTTTCACAAGTTTAAAAATTACTTACCAGCTGCTTTACCAGCTTTACGACGAATGTATTCACCCTGGAATTTAACACCTTTACCTTTATATGGTTCAGGTTTACGGAATGAACGGATTTTTGCACAAACTTGACCTAGCAATTGTTTGTCGGCGCTTTGAAGTTTAATCAAAGGGTTTTGGTTACGCTCACTTTTTGTTTCTACCGTAATTTCTTTGGGTAATACTAAATAAATTGGGTGGGTAAATCCTAAAGATAGTTCCAATACTTGACCTGTATTAGATGCACGGAATCCTACACCTACAAGTTCAAGAATTTTCTCGTATCCTTGTGATACACCTACCACCATATTGTTAATCAATGAACGATAAAGTCCGTGATCTGCACGACTTTGTTTTTCTTCATTGATACGACTAATCTGAAGTTCTGCACCCTCAAGCTCAACTTTTACTCGTGGGCTGATTGTTTGAGTTAATTCTCCTTTTGGTCCTTTCACGGTTACCACGTCATCTTTCACAGATACGGTAACACCGGCAGGGATTGTAATTGGTAATTTTCCTATTCTTGACATTCTTCTTTCCTCCTCATTAATAAACGTAACATAATACTTCACCGCCAATTTTCAGGTTGGCAGCCTCTTTATCTGTCATCACACCTTGTGAAGTCGAAAGAATAGCAATTCCCAATCCGTTCAATACACGTGGCAAATCTTTGTAACCTACGTATTGACGAAGTCCCGGAGTAGATACTCTTTGTAATTTTTTGATAGAGTTAACTTTGTTAACCGGATCATACTTCAGGGCAATTTTAATAGTTCCCTGAGGTCCATCTTCTACAAATTTGTAGTTCAGAATATAGCCTTTTTCATGCAATATTCTGGTCATTTCTTTTTTCAAGTTAGATGCGGGTATTTCCACTACACGGTGGTTTGCCTTAATAGCATTCCGCAATCTGGTTAGATAATCTGCAATTGGATCTGTCATTTTATTTTTCGTTTAAATTGATCCCGACTGTCGGGACAATATTTAATATTCGTTGATTACCTGCCTGCGGCAGGCAGGGTTGATTGGTTGACTAGTTAATTAGTTGATTAGTAAAGCAATTTGCATTTTTATCTAAATAAACTATTTTACTATTAACTATTTTACTAATTTACCAAACTACCAACTTGCTTTTTTTACGCCCGGAATTAAGCCTTTGGCTGCCATTTCACGGAATTGAATACGTGAAATACCAAACTGACGCATATATCCTTTCGGACGACCTGTGATTTTGCAACGGTTGTGCAAACGTACCGGAGATGCATTTCTAGGAATTGCTTGTAATGCTTCGTAATCGCCTTCAGCTTTAAGCTTTGCGCGTTTTTCGGCATATTTAGCAACCATTCTAGCTCTTTTCACCTCACGGGCTTTCATTGATTCTTTTGCCATTTATATTCTCCTTTAATTGTTTTTCTTAAATGGTAATCCAAATTCTCTCAACAGCGCGTAACCTTCTTCGTCAGTTTTAGCTGAAGTTACAAACGTAATGTTCATTCCCATCACTTTATTGATGCTATCAATGTTGATTTCAGGGAAAATAATTTGCTCAGTAATACCTAACGTATAGTTACCACGTCCATCCAGTTTGTTTCCAATACCTCTGAAGTCGCGAATACGAGGAAGTGCTACACGTACTAATCTTTCAAGGAATTCGTACATACGATCACCTCTAAGAGTTACTCGTACACCAATCGGCATTTTTTTACGCAATTTGAAGTTCGAAACGTCTTTGGTTGAAATAGTTTGAACTGCTTTCTGACCTGTAATGGCAGTCATCTCGTTGATTGCAATTTCAATAAGTTTCTTATCGGCAACTGCAGCTCCCAAACCTTGGTTTAAAACAATTTTTTCCAATTTTGGTGCTTGCATTACAGATGTATATCCAAATTCTTTAACCAGAAGAGGAACAATGCGCTCTTTATAGTCTTTCTTTAATGTTGTAGTTTCCATATTAAATTTCTTCTCCAGTTTTTTTAGAAACACGTACCAGCTTACCATCATCGTTTCTCTTACGACCTACACGTACCGGAATACCTTTTTCTACTAGATTAAGGTTAGATACATGAATGGAAGCTTCTTGCTTAACAATACCTCCTTGAGGGCTTTTTGCATTGGGTTTGGTATGTTTTGACACCATATTGATACCTTCTACGATAGCACGATTTTCTTTCACAAGAACACGGAGTACGCGACCGGTTTTACCTTTGTCTTCTCCTGCATTAACGTAAACAGTATCACCCTTTTTAATGTGTAATTTACTCATTTCTTTTATAAATTATAAATTAGAAGTTTTGAGTTTTAGAAACTTCAAACTTACTTCTAAATTTTACAGCACCTCAGGTGCAAGTGATATAATTTTCATATTTGTAGCACGAAGTTCACGAGCTACCGGACCGAAAATACGGCTTCCGCGAATTTCTCCTGCGTTGTTCAAAAGAACGCAAGCGTTGTCATCAAAACGAATGTAAGAGCCATCAGCACGACGCACTTCTTTTTTGGTACGTACTACTACTGCTTTCGATACAATTCCTTTCTTGATGTCGCTGGAAGGAATTACACTTTTCACGCTGACAACGATAATGTCACCCAGTGAAGCATAACGTTTTTTTGTCCCTCCTAATACGCGGATACATAGCACTTCTCTAGCGCCACTATTATCTGCTACTGTGAGTCTTGATTCTTGTTGTATCATAATTCTTACTTAGCTCTTTCGTTAATTTCGATTAATCTCCATCTTTTCATTTTACTCAATGGACGAGTTTCCATGATAGTAACGGTATCACCAATATTACATTCATTCTTTTCGTCATGAGCATGATATTTTTTTGTCTTATTTACGAATTTTCCGTAAATAGGGTGTTTCTCTTTCCATCTTACAGCTACAGTAATGGTTTTATCCATTTTGTTGCTTGACACTACACCCGTTCTAACTTTTCTTAAATTTCTTGTTTCCATCAGAATTTAATTTTTATTTGTTGATTTCTCTCTGACGTAATTCTGTTGCAAAACGAGCGATATTACGACGTACATCTTTAATTTGCAACGGATTATCTAGTGGCGTAATAGCATGATTCATTTTCAAACGAGATAGATGCTCTTTTTCCGCCTCGATACGTTCAAGAAGTTCCTTGTCAGTCAATTCTCTAATTTCACTTATTTTCATATCCTTATGCTTTATTTAGATGTTTTATCATAATCGCGTCTTACCACAAACTTGGTAGTTATAGGCAACTTCTGTGCTGCTAGACGCAATGCCTCTTTAGCTACGTCAAACGGTACTCCTTCCACTTCAAAAAGGATACGTCCAGGTGTTACAGGCGCTACGAATCCTTCCGGACTACCTTTACCTTTACCCTGACGAGTATCAGCAGGTTTGCGAGTAATACCTTTATCGGGGAAAACACGTATCCAAACTTGTCCTTCACGCTGCATAAAACGAGTTACTGCAACACGAGCGGCTTCCAACTGACGTCCGGTAATCCATTTGGCTTCCAAAGCTTTGATTCCAAAAGAACCGAATGCCAACTGATTTCCTCGTTGTGCATTGCCTTTGAACTTCCCGTCCTGCTGTCTTCTGTATTTGGTTTTTTTCGGTTGTAACATAATTTCTTAATTCAAATGCATTAGTACCTGTTATTTTCTTCTCTTTCTGAAACCTTTACCGCCACGTTCTCCGCGCTCACCACCACGACCGAAGTCTTTAGCTGTTGCAAAGTTAGGCGACAAGTCTCTCTTTCCGTACACTTCACCGCGACAAATCCAAACCTTTACACCGATCAGACCTACTTTAGTCAATGCTTCAGCATGTGCATAATCGATATCTGCTCTGAAAGTGTGAAGCGGTGTTCTACCTTCTTTGTACATTTCCGAACGTGCCATCTCAGCTCCATTCAGACGACCTGATACTTGAATTTTAATACCTTCGGCACCCATTCTCATAGTAGAAGCAATAGCCATTTTCACTGCACGACGATATGCGATGTTTCCTTCGATCTGACGTGCAACATTGTTTGCTACTAATACTGCATCAAGTTCCGGACGTTTGATTTCGAAGATGTTGATTTGAACCTCTTTGTCTGTGATTTTTTTCAACTCTTCTTTCAACTTGTCAACTTCTTGACCCCCTTTACCGATAATAATACCGGGACGAGCTGTACAAATAGTAATTGTTACAAGTTTCAATGTACGTTCGATAATGATGCGTGATACGCTTGCTTTAGCCAGACGGGCGTTAAGGTATTTTCTGATTTTGCTATCTTCAAGGATAGTGTCACCGTAGTTGTTTCCACCATACCAATTTGAGTCCCATCCACGGATGATACCCAGACGATTACTTATCGGATTTGTTTTTTGTCCCATCTTGCTTAATTTTGGTTATCGTTAGTATTTTTAGTATCCACGTACAGCGTTACGTGATTTGAGCGTTTGCGGATACGATAACCGCGACCTTGTGGAGCGGTACGCAAACGTTTCAGCATTGTAGCAGAATCAACATATACTGCACTTACATATAAATTTGCATTCTCTGCTTTTTCCTCAGTCTTAACTTCCCAGTTAGCGATAGCAGATTTTAGCAATTTCTCCATTTTTTGCGAAGCCTCTTTTCCTGAAAACTTTAATACGCTCAAAGCTTTGTTTACTTCCATTCCACGAATCATATCTGCAACTAAGCGCATTTTGCGTGGTGAAGTAGGAACATCATTAAGCTTAGCGAAATAAAGCGATTTATTTGCTTCTTTTCTTGCTTCGGCTGATATTTTCTTTCTTTGACCCATTGTATCAAATATTTTTTACTTTTATCTTACTTTAAACTTTGTCAATGGATCATTTCTTCTTACCACCGTGACCACGGAAAATACGAGTTGGTGCGAATTCGCCCAATTTATGTCCTACCATATTTTCTGTAATATATACGGGGATGAATTTATTTCCATTGTGAACTGCAATTGTATGACCAACAAAATCAGGTGAAATCATTGATGCGCGAGACCATGTTTTGATTACGGATTTTTTTCCGCTTTCATTCATATCCAACACTTTCTTCTCAAGTTTCACACAAATGTATGGTCCTTTTTTTAACGAACGGCTCATATTATTTACTTAATTTTTTCTGTTATTTTTTTCTTCTTTCAATAATATACTGATTTGATTGGTTTTTAGGACGACGAGTTCTGTATCCTTTAGCCAATAAACCTTTGCGTGAACGTGGGTGTCCACCTGAAGCACGTCCTTCACCACCACCCATTGGGTGATCTACTGGGTTCATAGCTACACCTCTCACACGTGGACGACGTCCGAGCCAACGTGAACGACCGGCTTTACCAGATCTTTCAAGCGCGTGGTCAGAGTTTCCTACGCTTCCGATAGTTGCTTTACAAGTAGAAAGAATCTTTCTAATTTCACCTGATGGCATTTTAATAAGCGCATACTTATCTTCTCTTGAAGTTAACTGTGCAAATGTTCCGGCAGAACGAGCAATAGATGCTCCTTGTCCCGGACGTAGTTCAATATTGTGAACTACAGTACCAAGTGGAATGTTTTGTAATAGCAACGCATTACCTACTTCAGGAGCCACATCCGGTCCCGAAAGAACTACTTGACCCACTTGCAATCCGTTAGGTGCAAGAATGTAACGTTTTTCGCCATCAGCATAATACAACAACGCGATACGAGCCGAACGATTCGGATCGTATTCGATTGATTTTACTGTAGCTGGAACACCATCTTTGTTACGTTTAAAGTCAATTACTCTATATTTTCTCTTGTGACCGCCTCCCAAATAACGCATAGTCATCTTACCATCATGGTTACGACCACCGCTTTTCTTATTTGCGCCGATTACAAGAGATTTCTCTGGTGCACTTGCAGTAATTGTGTCAAATGAACCAATAATCTTGTGTCTCTGCCCTGGTGTTGTGGGCTTTAATTTACGTACAGCCATTTATATTTAAGTTAGAAGTTAGAAGTTAGAAGTCAGAAGTTTTACTTCACAGTAATATTCTTCTTTATTCTAATTTCTAATTTCAGATTTCTAATTTTAGATGTTACTATAAAAATCAATTACATCTCCTTCTTTAAGCGTTACGATTGCTTTTTTGTAAGCACTTGTAGCACCACGACTTACTCCGCTCTTTGTGTAGCGTAGTTTTTTCTTCGGTGGTACAATCATTGTATTTACGTCGGTTACAGTAACGCTATACATCTCTTCAACAGCTTTTTTAATTTCAATTTTATTCGCTGTTTTCTTTACTTTAAAGCCATAACGATTCAGATCCTCACCTAGTTGAGTCATCTTTTCAGTTACAATTGGTTTTACAATTATTGACATATTTTTCCTCCTTAAGCTTTAAATGTATTTTCTAATGCAGCAACTGATTCTTCAGTAAACACCAAATTATTCGCATCAAGAATTGCGTATGTGCTTAATTCAGAAACAGTTAAAACTTTTACGCCCTGCAAATTACGAGCCGACAAATATACGTTTTTATTTCCATTTGACAAAACGAAAAGTGTCTTTTTATCAGCAACTTGCAAATTTTTTGTCATTGCTACAAAATCTTTCGTTTTTGGAGCATCAAACACAAGTTCGTCTAACACAGTAATAGCACTGTTTTGCGCTTTGTAAGAAAGAGCAGATTTACGTGCTAATTGTTTTACTTTTTTGTTTAGTTTGAAGCTGTAGTCGCGTGGAACCGGACCAAAGATACGTCCTCCACCTACACGTACAGGTGACTTGATATCGCCCGGACGAGCGCCACCACCACCTTTTTGACGACCTAATTTACGCCTACTTCCGGCTACTTCACTTCTTCCTTTAGCTTTGTGAGTGCCTTGACGTTGATTAGCCAAATATTGTTTCACATCTAAATAAATAGCATGGTCATTTGGCTCAATACCGAAAACATCTTTATCCAACAACAGTTTTTTTCCAGTTTCTTTTCCTTGAATGTTTAAAATACTTAGTTCCATGATTATTTATAGATGATTACAGTTGAACCTTTAGCTCCCGGTACAGAACCTTTTACTACTAGAAGATTTTGCTCCGGTATAACTTTTAATACTAGTAAGTTTTGAATGGTAACACGCTCACCTCCAGTACGTCCGGCCATTTTCTTACCTTTCATTACTCTGGAAGGCCATGATGATGCACCAAGTGAACCCGCTGAACGTAATTGAGATTGCTGACCGTGTGTACGCTCTGATCCACCAAATCCATGGCGTTTTACTACGCCTTGAAAACCTTTACCCTTTGAAGTTCCTACTACGTCAACGTAGATATTCTCTTCAAACATGTTGTCAACAGTGATTACCTCACCTAACTTAAACTCACGTTCAGCTCCTTTGAACTCAACCAAGTGGCGTTGTGGTGCTACTCCTGCAGCCTTGAAATGTCCGGCTTCAGCTTTATTAGTGTGTTTTTCCGATTTTTCAAGAAAACCAAACTGTACAGCTTCATAACCGTCTTTTTCTAAGGTTTTAATCTGAGTTACAACACAAGGACCTGTTTCGATAACAGTGCATGGCAAATTTTTTCCATCGGCACTGAAAACGGAAGTCATTCCGATTTTTTTTCCTATTAATCCTGGCATTTCAATTAAATTTACCCTTAACCCCAAAACGGGGAATCGGCTTTGTTTATAATTATTTTATTGTTTTTATCTCGTAGAGACGTTAATTAAACCTTAATCTCAACTTCTACACCGCTTGGTAACTCAAGTTTCATCAGAGCGTCAACAGTTTTGCTAGTTGAGCTGTAAATGTCAATAAGACGTTTGAAAGATGAAAGTTGGAATTGTTCGCGCGATTTTTTGTTTACGAAAGTTGCACGGTTTACTGTAAAAATTCTTTTGTGTGTTGGTAGTGGAATTGGACCGCTTACTACCGCACCTGTTGCTTTTACAGTCTTCACAATTTTCTCGGCAGATTTATCTACCAAGTTGTGGTCATACGATTTTAGTTTAATTCTAATTTTTTGACTCATTGTTGTTTTTGTTTTTAAAAGTTTATTATTTATGGGATTGCTTAAGAGTCATTCGCTAAGCAATAGCCCGATTTTATTATACATCGTCAAAAGTTTGCAACATTTGTTACAAACTTTTGATTTATACATATATTATAGTAGCTCTACCTTACCACCTGCTTCAGCAACTACCTCTTTTGCAAGAGCGCTGGAAACTTCTGCATAGTGTGAGAACTCCATGGATGAAGTTGCACGACCGGATGAAATTGTACGTAGCGCAGTTACATATCCAAACATTTCGGATAATGGAACTTTTGCTTTTACAATTCTTGCACCTGTACGACTAGACTCCATTCCTTCTACTTGTCCACGACGTTTATTCAAATCACCGATAACATCACCCATGCTCTCTTCCGGGGTAACTACCTCAATTTTCATGATAGGCTCCATTAGCACCGGTTTTGCTTTTGCACAAGCGTTTTTATAAGCGATTTGGGCACAGACTTCAAATGAAAGCTGATCTGAGTCAACCGGGTGATAAGAACCGTCAATCAATGTTACTTTCAATGTATCCATCGGATAGCCAGCTAACACACCGTTTTTCATTGCCATTTGGAAACCTTTTTGTACGGACGGGATATATTCTTTTGGAATGTTACCGCCTTTTACAATGTCAACAAATTGCAAGCTGCCTTCGAAGTCTGCATCTGCCGGCTCTATTTTTACAATAATATCGGCAAATTTACCGCGACCTCCGGTCTGTTTTTTGTAAACTTCACGAAGTTCAACAGCTTTAGTAATTGCCTCTTTGTAAGCCACTTGCGGACGACCTTGATTACATTCTACTTTGAACTCGCGTTTCAAGCGGTCGATAATAATTTCAAGGTGAAGCTCACCCATACCGCTAATTACGGTTTGACCGGATTGCTCGTCAGTGTGAACAGTAAATGTTGGGTCTTCTTCTGCTAGTTTTGACAATCCCATTCCTAGTTTATCCAGGTCTTTCTGAGTTTTTGGCTCTACAGAAATTCCGATAACCGGATCCGGAAAGTCCATTGACTCAAGTGTAATTTGGTGTATTTCGTCACAAAGTGTATCACCGGTACGAATATCTTTAAATCCTACTCCTGCACCAATATCTCCGGCAGCAATTGTTTCAACCGGATTTTGCTTGTTAGAGTGCATTTGGAAAATACGAGAAATACGTTCTTTCTTTTCTGAACGAGTATTGTAAACGTATGAACCTGCATCTAGTTTACCTGAGTAAACTCTAAAATAACAAAGACGTCCTACATACGGGTCTGTTGCAATTTTAAATGCCAGAGCACAAAGTGGGTCCTCTACAGTTGGACGACGAACCACCTCTTTACCATTACGAGGGTCAGTACCTTCGATTTCAGCTGTATCAGCCGGACTTGGCAAGAACGCACAAACAGCGTCAAGCATGGTTTGTACTCCTTTATTTTTGAAAGACGAACCACAAATAATCGGGTAAATCTTCATTTCCAGCGTACCTTTACGAATAGCTGCTCTAATCTCGTCCGGAGTGATTGAATCCGGATCATCGAAGTATTTTTCCATTACTACATCGTCAAACTCGGCACAAGTTTCAAGCATTTTATCTCTCCACTCTTGCGCTTCATCCAACAAATCAGCAGGAATTTCTTCAATGTGATATTCGGCACCCATAGTCTCGTCGTGCCAAACAACAGCTTTCATTTCAATCAAATCCACAACGCCTTTGAAAGTTTCTTCAGCGCCGATTGGAATTTGAATTGGACATGGGTTTGAACGCAACACATCTTTAATCTGACGAACTACTTCAAAGAAATTGGCACCCGAACGGTCCATTTTATTTACATAACCGATACGAGGAACATTGTATTTTTCAGCTTGACGCCATACTGTTTCCGACTGAGGTTCAACACCACCCACAGCACAGAATGCAGCAACAGCTCCGTCAAGAATACGCAGTGAACGCTCTACCTCTACAGTAAAGTCCACGTGTCCCGGAGTATCAATTAGGTTGATTTTGTATTTTTTATCTTTGTAATTCCACCATGTAGTAGTAGCCGCAGATGTAATGGTAATGCCCCTTTCCTGCTCCTGCGCCATCCAGTCCATGGTAGCTGTACCATCGTGAGTTTCTCCAATTTTATGGGTTAATCCCGTATAAAACAAGATACGCTCAGAGGTTGTAGTTTTACCGGCGTCAATGTGAGCCATGATACCGATATTTCTGTGCAATGTTAAATCGTCTTTCGTCATTTTTGTTTCTTTCCGCTACTCAGACAGTTATTTTTTATACCTTAAGAAAATTATACTGAGTAAGCTATTTTATTGATAATACCTATAAGACTTTCACCGAAGAAACAAGTTCAATCGATGAACGATTGTTTTAATTAAAATCTAAAATGTGCAAACGCACGGTTAGCTTCAGCCATACGGTGCATATCTTCTTTACGTTTGAATGCGCCACCTTGACTATTATAAGCATCAATGATTTCGGCAGCCAATCTCTCAGCCATCGAACGACCACCACGCTTACGTGCATAAATAATAAGATTTTTCATTGAAATAGATTCTTTCCTGTCTGGACGAATCTCTGTAGGAACTTGGAAAGTAGCACCGCCAACACGACGAGATTTTACTTCCACTAACGGAGTGACATTTTCAAGAGCTTTCTTAAAGATCTCAAGGGGGGATTTCTCTTCATTTGGAAGTTTAGTTTTTACTAGATCCAAAGAATCGTAAAAAATACTGAAAGCTATTGACTTTTTGCCATCAAACATCAAGTGGTTTACAAATTTTGTAACCATTGACTCATTAAAAACCGGATCAGGTAAAATAATCCTTTTTTTAGGTTTTGTCTTTCTCATTTTTTTGTAAAATTTCCGTTTTTGTTTTTTTGGTTGCTTTTAGTTTTACTTCAACGCCTTCTCTTAGGCATTTACTCAACCCTCATCTGCTACCTTAAAACTCAAACAAGTTGTTTTGAACTTGATTTTGTTACTGTTTTTTGTTAGAAATTTCGAATTAATCGAAACCTTTTAATTCATCGCGGATGAATTATTTTTTCTTAGCTGTTGCTGCGGCTTGTCCCGGTTTTGGACGTTTTGCACCGTATTTTGAACGACGTTGGGTGCGACCACTCACACCTGCAGTATCCAAAGTACCACGAACCACGTGATAACGTACACCCGGAAGGTCTTTCACACGACCGCCACGAACCATCACAATGGAGTGTTCTTGTAAGTTGTGTCCTTCACCCGGAATGTAAGCATTCACCTCTTTTTGATTCGTCAAACGCACACGAGCCACTTTACGCATAGCTGAGTTAGGTTTTTTTGGCGTTGTAGTATAAACACGAACACAAACTCCACGACGTTGTGGACAAGAATCCAAAGCCGGAGATTTGCTTTTTTCTACAAGCACTTGTCTTCCTTTTCTAACTAATTGTTGAATTGTAGGCATTTCTTTTCAATGTTTGTTTAATAAATACTTATAAATTATCCATTTACTTTTTCTCCAAATGGGTTGCAAAGGTACGAATAATTTTTTATTTAGCAATGAGTCATAGGCTATTTTTTCTCAAAAAAGTAAGGTTTTCTTTGAAAAAGAGATAAAAGTGAGATTTTCAGTAAGAAAAATGGTTGCACTTTGCAGCACAACCATTCTTTTTATATTTATTTAACAATTCATTACTTTATAATCTTTCTTACTTCGCTTAATCCTTTTTTGCTTATCTGAATAATATAAATTCCTTTTCCGTCTAATGGAATTGAAACAGCATCCGAATTGCTTATAATATTATTATATAATAGTATTCCGGTTACAGAATAAACTCGAATCGTTTCATTACCTTGTAAATCAAGAATATTCACACCTCTATCTGTAAGTACATATCGGTAAGTTGAGTTATTCTGATTTTGTGTGCTTGAACGGATAGTATTCACTTCTATTATATCAGAGTAGCCGGAAACTACATCCCCGTTTATTGCTCTTACTCGATAATAATAAATATTATCTTCGGTCAATCCATCTACAAAATAACTTACAGACTCAACAGCCTGATTTTTCAACATATAAACCGTATCTACATTGCCGTAGGTTATTTCCACATCATCCAGTGCAAAATTCCCTGTCGATTTATTGTAAGTAAAGCGAATCGTCCGATATTCCTTGTCTGATGCAAATGAATAGATAGGATAATACTTGGATGTATTTACATAAGTAATACTGTCAATTTTATCCCAACCCTTACTATTTTCAGCCTCTACAATCATATAGGAACCCACACCGCTTGACGGGAATCTGTACATAAATTTTAGCTCAATAATGTTGCTTGAAAAAGTCTTCGTTTTCAGCCATTCCTTGTCGTTTTTAAACCCAACGGAAGGTGGATTGTCGCCGGAACTTGCAGTTGAGGTGTAACTACCGCTTACTTTACCTGTCCAACCTTCCGGCAACGAACCTCCGGAAGAAGTTACATTGTCAAATGTTTCCTTTATTTGTGTAAAACCGGAACCTTGAAGCTGAAACACATCCAGCAAATACGATGTAGCATAGCTAGTTTCCTCCCAATTAGCCATAAATGAAGTTGTAAAAACATCTGTAGCATCTTGCGCTATCGGCGCCTCAAGTCCTTCTGTCTTAAAGGATTGTGTGTTTACTGAAGGAATTTGCTCATCGTTACGAACAGATGTTACGCTATAAGTATATTGGGTGCCCGGCAACAACTCCGCAACTTCCATTTTATTGATACTTCCGGCAGATTTATCTTTGAAAATATAGTTAGATATGCCTGACAAATTCATGCTGTGAGCACCCATTTTCTCAAATTGTTCATAAGGAAACTCGTCCCAATCTGCCAAATCAAAATGATTGCTTGGATGAGTAATGTTTGATTTGCGCTTCAGAATTTTATTTTCTCCCCATTTATAATCCGCACCGCCGTCAATTTTACCTACTACATCTATCTGAATTCCGTTTCTAAACAAAGCTAAAGCATCGTTGCCATTGAAAGCACAAATTGAGTCGGTAAACAAATCAGCTTTAGATTTCAAAGCGTCGTTTACCGGCGTTTGTGATGTTGGTGGCTGGTAAACAACTAAGCAAGTCTTGTTGTTTGGCAAGTTACCTGACAGATAGTAGGTTGCGACAAATTTTCCATCACCGTTTGATTGTTTTTTTAGGGAATATTTTGACAAGTCAACCGTTTTTCCGGTACCATTGTAAAGTTCAATCGCTTTATCGTTAGAAGCTCCTTCGTAATATCCTGAAATAATTAAATCGCCTGCATTTTCATTTCCTTGATATAAACTTACTTTATAATCGCTTGCCGCTGGGTCTTCCAACCAATGCAAAGTAGCACCAACAGGCGTTATATCTGTGGGTTCGGTAGTGATAAACTCCGAAGTAGCAACAATTTTTAGCGGAATACGAGTCTCTTCTTGAAGTCCGCCGTTACTAATAATCAGCGTATCTAAAATTACACCTGCAGTATTTGGCGAAGCCTGTATAACGAGATTGTAGCCAGCCAAAGCTTGTTCTGCAGATACCGAATTTGACGAAACAGAAAAACATGATTTGGTATTTGTAAAACTTAGGCTTAGCGAAGAACTAATATTTACACCTTGTAACAGTACAGACTGTTGCTTCGTATTATTTTGAAAGACTGCACCAAAATCCACACTAAATTTTCTACGAGGCGAAATGATAAAAGCCCCTGTTTCTGCCGGATAAGTAAACGGCTCGTCTTGTTTATCGCCCCAAATATAATCAGCCAGTTCGGGATGGTCTATAAATGGATTTCGATTGCCCTGAATAGCGTAAATACTGTCGTTTCTATCTTGTTCTTTTGGGCTAACAGGGTCATCTTCGTGCCATTTTAACAACAAATCAATCGCCCAGGACTTCCAAGCCGGATAGCGCGTGTTGGTTAACATAGGTGAATTCCAAAGCGGATATAAATCTTCATAAATAGTAGAAATATAGAAGTACGAACGTGCAAAATCACCTTTATACTCATCTGCCGGTTCAAAGCATGCTCCGGTATATTCTGTACCAAACGTATTATTCCCTATGGTAGAAACTTGATTGTAAAACCAAATATCATATTTTACTTTACCAAGCGGATGATTGCTTTTTGCTGAATTAGTACGACTGTCAGCCGGATAGAGATGAAATAAATCTTTGTAAGCATTATTCACGTGCCCACCCCACCAACTTTTGGGAAAAGAGTGCTCTATCGCCATATCACTTATTGAATTATATTTATTGAACTGCCGGACAATAGGCGAATAAATATCTTTTACCGTGTTGTCGGCGTTACGGTCGGTGCTATAAAAACCTTGCCAAGTGGCACCTTCACCACTTCCATATTCCAACACCATAAGCGGCGAGGAAATTTGATGTAGCGTTGTTTTTAATTCCGCCTGCTTTTTTCCACGAGCAAAATAGTAATAGCCCGTAGGTACAGCCGCACAAATAGTACTGACTATGCAAAGCTGAATAATAAGTAATAAACTTCGTTGGATTGTTTTCATTATTTTGTTAAATAGTTAAATGGTTAATTAGCTGGTTGATTAAGCTTCTCACGTTAGTCTAGCCACCTTTTTATCAGTTCTTCGTACGCATCAATTCGTCTATCTCTAAAAAACGGCCACCACCTCCGCACAAGCTCTGTACGATTTGTATCAACATCAAAAACTACATTCTCATCTTCACTATCTGACAGTTGCACTAAAATTTCACCTTGCTGTCCTGCAATAAAACTCGTTCCCCAGAATTGAATTCCATTGGTAGCACCTGACGGATCAGGTTCATAGCCTACCCTATTACAAGAAATCACAGGAATTCCATTTGCTACGGCATGTGAACGCTGAATAGCAACCCACGCCTCGCGCTGTCTGGCTTTTTCTTTATCTGTATCAGTACTTTCATAGCCAATAGCTGTTGGATAAATCAACACTTCGGCACCTGCCATCGCCATTAAGCGTGCTGCTTCCGGATACCATTGATCCCAGCAAATCAGCACACCTAACTTACCCACAGAGGTTTGAATAGGCTCAAAACCTAAATCGCCGGGGGTAAAGTAAAATTTTTCGTAATAAGCAGGGTCATCCGGAATATGCATTTTGCGATACATTCCTGCAATGCTTCCGTCTTTTTCAAGTACTACGGCTGTATTGTGATATAAACCGGGTGCTCTTTTCTCAAACAGAGATAAAACAATTACCAAGCCCAATTCTTTGGCTAACATACCAAAACGCTCCGTTGAAGGTCCGGGAATGGTTTCTGCTTGGTCGAAAACAGCCACATCTTCTGTTTGACAAAAGTAAAGTCCGTTGTGGATTTCTTGCAAAACGACCAATTCAGCACCTTGTGCTGCTACTTTACGGATGTTTTCCTCCAGTTTATTTATATTTTGTGGAATATCAGCTGTATTGGATTGCTGAATTAATGCTACTTTCATATTTTTTAGTTTGTTCGAATTACGCAAATTAAAGCGAATTACACGAATTGCGTTTGGTTGTTATTTTACTTCGTTTTTTTATGGTTGAATGATGATTTAACGCAACAAACCGCCCGTTGTTTTTTGACTAAGCGGTTAGTTGCGTAACTTGAAACTCGGAACATGGAACATGGAACATGGAACGTGAAACTTGAAACACGAAACATGAAACCTGTTAAGTTGCTCTCTACTCACAGCTTAGCTTGACTTTTTGTCCTTTTTTCAAATCTAAACTAACAAAGCCGTTTTCTACCGTTAAGTTCTTTCTTTTGTAGGTAATTGTAGAAACGTTTTCCGGAACTTTTAGTTTAAATATATTCGTTACATCTGCTTTGATAGTGATAGTTTTCACTTTTTTATTCTCCCACTCAACATCCACTTCCGCTCCGCCACGCACTCGCAGACCTTTGAAGTTTCCGGTTTTCCAAACATCAGGAAGTGCGGGTAGTAAATCGATATAACCATCTTGACTTTGTATCAGCATTTCGGCAATTCCGCTCGTTCCACCAAAGTTTCCATCTATTTGGAAAGGCGGGTGTGCACAGAATAAGTTTGGATAAGTTCCACCACGGTGGCGAGCATCTTTTTTTGCATCTAAATCAACGGCAGGTTGCAATAAGCTTTTCAGTAACTTATAAGCACGATTTCCATCATGTAGTCTTGCCCAGAAATTCACTTTCCATGCACGCGACCAGCCCGTTCCACTATCCCCGCGACGATTAAGCGTTTTTTTGGCGGCGGCAGCCAACTCCGGTGTAGAGTTTGGCGAAATTTGATTGCTCGGATAAAGTCCGTACAGGTGCGACACGTGACGGTGTGTAGGCTCTACCTCCTCATAATCTTCAAGCCACTCCATCAAATAGCCTTTTTCGCTGATTTGCATTGGTGGAAGCTGTGGAAGTACAGTTTTGATTTTTTCTACCGTCGGGTCATTTTCTATACCTAAAATTTTAGCAGCAGTCAGCACATTGGTAAACAGTTCTGTCATAATTTGCGTATCCATTGTAGGACCCATGCAAACAAAAGCGGTCTGGTCTGTGCCTGCCTGTCTGAAACCATTTTCCGGCGAAGAAGAGGGTGCTGTAACCAGCCAACCATTTTTAGACTCTTTAATCAATGTAGATAAAAAGAAGTCTGCCGAACCTTTTAGCGTAGAATACACCGAAGCCAGATATTCTTTGTCTTGCGTAAAAGCATAATGCTCCCAAAGATGCTCACACAACCAAGCACCACCCGTAACCGTGGCACCCCAAGATGCATGCTCGCCCGGTGCGGTAAATTTCCAAGGATTACTCATCATATGAGCTGTCCAACCTTCGGCACCGTAATAGGTTTTTGCCGTAGCTGTTCCAGATGGAACAAGTGATTTTGTAAACTCAATCAAAGGCATATGAAGTTCCGAAAGATTGCAAACTTCGGCGAGCCAGTAGTTCATCTGCACATTAATATTCAGGTGATAATCACCGTTCCATGGGGTTTGTACCGTATTTGCCCAAAGTCCTTGCAAATTAAGCGGCATAGAGTTTTCATTTGTTCCACAAATCATCAAGTACCTGCCAAATTGAAAATAAAGTGCCACAAATACAGGGTCATCATTATTTTGAAAATCTGTCAATCGTCTATCAGTAGCACTATTAGCATTTTGTTTGCCAAGATTCAGTTCTACTCGATTAAACTTTTTTTGATATTCTTTTACGTGTTTTTTACGTAATTTAGTGAACGAAGTTTTAGCCGATTTTGCCATCAAATTATCTACCGTTGATATGTAGGACTTATCCAACATATCAGTAGAAGTGGAAATCAAAATAATAGCTTCATTGGCATTATTCAGACTTAGCTTTTTGCCGTCGTCGCTTAGCTTTCCACCTTTATTAATTACTCTGACCTTCGTATAAAAACGAACACCCATTGCCGTGTTATAGCCGTCATTAAGCTGTCCGGACATAATAATTTCATTGCCTTTTGCTAACGCGGTAGCTCGCTCAGGACGACTAAGTTCCAAATCAAAACTGATTGATTTTTTCTTATTTGCTTTCAGACGAATAACCAACACATCATCGCCAAAAGAAGTAAAATACTCACGCGTGTAGGTTACACCACCTTTGGAAAAAGTGGTTGTCGCCAAAGCATTATTCAAACTTAATGCACGGCTGTAATTTAGCACAGCATCATTTCCAGCGTATTTCTGATGGATATATAGGTCGCCCAACATTTGGAAACATCCGTAAGGCACGTTGTTTCCTGCACCAAAACCGGAACCAACACCTTTACACTTAAAGTGCTTATACATGATGTCTTGTGCTTCTACATTTTTCCCTGCCAAAAGCAGACTTCTGATTTCCGGCAGGTATTTATATGCATCGGGATTAAGCGCATCTTCTTCGCTGCCTGACCACATAGTAATGTCATTTAGCACGATATGCTCTTTGTCAACACCACCATCCGGCATCATACCAATGCGACCGTTTCCGAGTGGTAAGGTCTCTTCCCAAATAGAAGCTGGTTTGTAGTAACGAAGTTCTAAGTTTTGATTTGTGTTTGCAAATAGAAAGCTAAACGCTGTCGATGCAAAAAAAGTTAAAATTAAAATACGTGTTTTCATCTTTTGTCTATTTGTCTAAAAGTCTATTATCAAATAGTTTCTAAGTTTATTTCACAGTTACCGCATTTTCAGGCGATTGCTCTACTCTTACATCACTCTCTGCATCAAATTCAAAACCTTCGCCGAAAGTATTGTTTTCAATACTGACATTCTTCACTTTTTCAAAAAAGAACGGATGTTTATTCCAGTGGAACGGCTTGAATTCGTTGTTCTGTTTGATTTTATTATTCCTAAAAATCAATCCGTCAATCGATTTTGCATAGACTAATGGTCTGTCAAAAGTTTCAAATACGTTATTTTCAATCACTACGCCCGAATGGAAATATTTCTGCTGGTCTTTTAGGTTCGGAATTTCGGGATAAATAGAGATAATGCCGTTTGTAAACTGATAATTAGCTGTTAACGCATTCAGGAAGCGGTTGTTGCGAATAATTACTTCCCGACAAGCTCCGGTTTCGTACCAACCGTTACAATCGCCACAAAGTAGAATAGCCGTACCGTGCGTGTGGTCAAAGAAATTATTTTCACAAACCACTTTTTTCGGCGTGCTAAACAAGGCACCACGAGCCCGATTGTTGCGAATTACATTATCCGAAAAGACCACTTCGGGTGTCCAAGTTAAGTTTTCCACACCAAATTTTCCTTTCTCGGAAATTATCTTCGGTAAAGCATCATTGAATGTTATTTCAAACTCTTTTGCTCCAAATTCTGTCGGCTTGTCAATAGCTTTAATCTCTTTGATTGTAGTAACAAACGCATCGCCCACTAACTCCATTTTCTCACTTTCTACAAACTGCACCTCATCACCCGGCACACCCCAAATGAAACCGTAAGCCTGCGGGTGCATATATCGACCTTGCAAAGTATTGTCGTTTACTCTTTTGGTTATTCGAAGATAAGTTCCGTGAACATTGATAGCGTCATTTGCCATTCCTTCATAGAGTGCATTTTTGGAAATAATCACTCCCTTACATGCTGAAAAGTGTGTTGCATCGGCTTGCGTGGTAAAGTAGTGCGGGTCATTATCGCCTTTTAGGCAAACGGAAAATCCATCCAACGTGATATTTTCACTCATTTGTGCCAATAAACCCATTCCTTCGGCATAATGCACTTTTATATTTTCAAAAAACATGTCCTTGCACTCGCTTATAAAAATGCCCGGCGTAGGACGATGATAAGAACGTAACGCATAACGGTCGCCCACTGCAACTTGCTTGGTTTGACTCCAGCCAAATATTTTTAATTTATCCTCATTAACCGTTTCTATTTTTTTAGCGTCAAAACTCACATCGCCTCGCTGATAGGTTAGTCTTCTATTTTCATGAAATCCCATCGACACAAACAAAGGATTTTCGTAACCTTCACACACAGCAATCAATCTATTCCCATTATCCACACGGTGATGTCCGGCAGGGTAGATTTCAGCCTCTACCACGCCACTCGCTGTATCAACAGAAAGAATAGTCAATTGGCGAAAAGCAGGAATTTCATAATCTATCGAAAAGTTTTTCAGGGTGATATTATTTCCTTTTATTACGGAAAAAGGCACCATCCGACCGTGGAAAATAAATTCAGAACCTTGCCCGTCAATGGTCAGATTACTTAAATTCTCCAACGCAAATCCTACTTTTTTAGGATTATCTTGGTCGTGATTGGAAATATAATATTCTTTGGTAAATGCACCTTCCTCGTAAAAATGATAAGTTCCTTTTGGAAATTTCACGGTTAGATGAGTTGTGTCTTGACGAGCTTCAAGTTCTGCAATCAATTTTCCTACAATAGGCGATATATTTTCTTTTGTATTTGGTTTCACATCAACCTTCACGATTGCTTTTTGATTAACGCAACCCGTAAGAAATATCACCAATGCGGATAAAAAAACTAACTTTCTCATAACGACTTTTAATGTTTATGTGTTTTTAATGATTTGATTTTACAGAAAAGACAAAGATAAGAAAAAAGTGTATAAATAAGTAGCTGTTAACTTGGGTTAACAGCTACTTAAAAACAAATTTTTGTTAATTTGTGTCATTTGTGTTCTTGTTATCTGAATCGTCAACTGGACGTGTCCGTTTACCAACGGAAACCGACGCTCCCATTACTTCACCACAACTTTCTCACCTTTTGAATGAGTTACAAATTCAGGTGCATAGAGACATTGCACGCTGGTAATTCCACTAGTGAAATGTCCGGTATTATTTACCCAAGCTTCGTATTCAAACACATAGGTTCCTTTGGGTAAGAAATCAAAGAAGTATTGTGTAGAAGCATCTTTGATGGTGTAGTAATAGCCAACGCCTTCTCGCCATTGATAGCCGGAAGTTTGTACGGTCGGTTCAAAACAGGCGGCACGCAAGTCTTTTAATGCCACAAACTCCATATCTCGATCGGTGGTAAGTACCAAACGAGTGATGACTTTATCGCCTTTTTTCAGCGTAGTTTGTTCTATCGGCAATATTGATTTTTCATTATTTACTATCTGCTCCACAAAAAGTTTTTTGCTTACTCGCATCTCTTTGCCTTGCGATGTAATTTTATCCAAATCTTGATAATACTGCCAATATGCCGCACCCCAGCCTATGCTGCCACTGTTTTGAGTTTGAACCGTGATATTTCCCATTTCGGATTTCAAGTTGGCAGCTGGAATGCTTTTCTTGAAATATCCTGTTCCGGCTTCCTTGCTTTGTGGTTTTAGTTCCACACCACCGAGTTTTATCACAGCATTTCCGGAAGTAGAAAGCCAGTCGGCACCGTAATTCAGCAAGGCATAAATAGCATCTACCGTGCTGATAGGCGTATCCCAAATTTGTGTCTGTTTCTGTTTTAGCAACCAGATTTTCATTTCGTCCACATCTTTTTGGTTATTGGTAATTTCCGAAACAGCCTCAATAATAGCCGTTTGTGTTGCAATCGGTCGTTCGTGCCACCACCATCCGCCTCTGTTTTTCGCCCAGTACATTCCCATTTCATCCGACTGTAACGCATGTTCTTTCAGCGATTTCAGGATATTTTCCGCCACAATCGATTTTCCGTTTCGATGTGCTACGACAGCCATCATCGCCTTACCAAAGAGCGTCCAGTCCGTCCAATATTTCTCCGATTGTGCCGTATAAAACTCTACTGCATCTTTTGCCGCATCTGCTATCGGAATATCCTTATATTCAGAACGCATATGTAAATAGAATAGCTGCAAATTGTTGATTACATTAGTTTTATAATAATTTTTATTCCATTTTTTCAACTCTTTGAAATCTTTGGCTATTTCCAAATCCAAGTAATTTAACGCCTTACGAACAGCTTCGGTTTCTTTGCTTGACGATTTCGCTTTCGTCATTTTATTCAATCGAGCAAGGTTCAAAAGCACTTCCTGCGTTAAATAACGACTTTCTCGCATGCCTTTGTACCAAGTAAATCCACCGCTCACAAGCTGCATTTCAAGCAATTTATCCAAATATTCATTTGCTTTTTGCGTGTTTGTATTGATGTCAAAGAGCAGAGCCAATCGCTGCTTTTGCTCGCTTTCATTTTTCGCATCGGTTAGCCAAGGCGTTTCATCCAGCAACATATTTTTCAGTTCCTGATTTTTATTCAAGTTGGAAAGTAACGCATCCCGACTTCCTTCCGACTTTTTCCACTGCTCAAACACCGTTTTCAAATTCGGATTGGCATTGGCAAGATAACCTGCCAGCGAATTGGCGTAGTAAGCTGACAAGTAATCAACCACATTTTCGTTCTGCGGTGTAGAAATTAAAGGCAAAGCTTGCACAGCGTACCAAGCCGGATTGCTTGCAAACTCAACCGCAAAATTACGTGTATCTACTTTTTCAAGATTTTGGATAAAATTGTCAAAGTCAAAAGTCTGTGTCTGATTGGCTCGAACAGTCATCGTTTGTGTTTCCGTTACCAATACTTTATCCGGTAAAATCGGCAGATATTTTTGCTCGCCGTCACTAAAATTCTCATTTTTAGCCACAATTTTCACTATTACCAAATCAAACTCCCTCATTTCATCCAATTGCCACTCAACTGATTTTGAACCGTTTGCTTCAAGACTAACGATATTTTCCGAAAGGAAAGATTGGATCACTTCATTTGTTTCCGGATTGATGATTTCCAAACTTACATTGACATTTTGCTGCTGAGCAGTCAGATTAACCACTTTGGCAACCAGAGTAAGTTTATCCGATTTACGAACAAAGCGCGGCAAATTCATCTGCACCATCAACTCTTTTTGCGTAATGACTTGGAACTCATTTTGACCGAAATATAAATCCTTCGTATGAGCTAGCATCTTCACATTCCAGCGAGTAAGGCTTTCCGGTACTGTAAAGCTGACCGTTACATTTCCATCTTTATCGGTGTGAAGCTGCGGATAGAAAAAGGCAGTTTCGTTAAAGTTAGTGCGAACTGTTACCGGTTTTTCAGCAGTAGCGCTTCTTTGCTGACCTGTTTTTGCCGCACCAAATCCGGTTACTACTACTTCATCTAAATCGGCTTTTTCGTTAAGTACCATCGCATTTTCTTCTGCAACAGCCATATCAGCCACCACAACAGGCACAGTCATATTCATTTTTGCACCTGCGGCAGCTTGTCTTGACGACCTGAAAACAACTGCTCCGTGCCAATAACCGCCTGTCAGAGCCAAATTGAACCAGTTGATTTCACTCAGTTCGTAAGTCGGCACTACAGTTGTATTCACCTCAAACCAAGCATATAAATTTGCTACACTCGCTCCGCTAAAGTTCCAATTTGGCGTGTATTTGCTCGCTTCATAGTAAGTCGGGTCAAATGACCAAGCATGCGAACGAATGGCATCCAATGAAGCGTCATACATTCCTACCAGCAATTCCGCCTGTTTTTTCTCATCTTGAGATTGCGGAATATGGAAAGTCCAAGTCGCTTTTTCTCCCGGTTGTAGTTTATCTCTGAAAACTCCAAGTGTCGGTGTCAGTTTTTTTATCGTTTTTTTCTTTTTAATTGAGACTTGTTCATTAAAAATCCGACCATCTTTCACAAAAGTAAACATAACCGTGATACCGTTACCGTAAGTCTCTTTGAAAGGGATATTAAAGGTTTTTATCTCATCGCTGAATTTTATCCAACGGCGTTCCAACACATTTACTCCATCCATTATTTCGTAGAGCACATCGGCATTTCGGCAGGAAGTTCCAAACAATACTTGAACATTTTCACCATATTCCACTTCTGTTTTTGGTGCCAAAAGCCATTTATAAGCTTTTGTTGCCGGCTTTTTATCGTTAATGCCATAAAGAACAAACTCTTTTTCCAGTTTTACCTCTTTACCGCGATTATCCAAAGTGATTAAAACCAGTTTATACATTCCCGAATTCAGTTTGGACAAATCCAATTTGAGATTTTCTTTGCTCTCAAAACTTCCTTTTTCAACCGTTCGCAACTCTGCAAATTTCGTAGTGTCGTTTCGATTTTCAAGATACTCATCCGATGCTTGTAACTCTATCAGCGAATAATTTAGTTTAGAATAAACAGTTTCTCCATATAATGTCTGCACATCCACCGCCAAAGCAAAGTTTTCCGCTTTATCTATTTTTGTCGGTAAATCGGCAAGAATAAACAAGCTCCTATCGCCTACGGAAACATTTTGTTCGCCTTTTTGCGTTTCGCCGCTTGGGTCTGTAACTTCAGCATATATATAATAGGTATAAAACTGCTCACAGGGAATAGGATACCAAGCGATTTGTTCCGTGGATTTTTGCGGCACAAAAGAGATAGAGAATTTCCCTTCATTGTCTGATTTGCACGTGCCGCTTGCCACTATCTTCTCCGGCTGTATTGACCACCACCAGAAGCGATGCGGACGACGAACCACATGATATTTTACCTGTGCATCGCCAATAGCATAGCCTGCGTAAGCTTTTACTTCCCCGCTCACACTTACTTTTTCATCGAAACGAGCTTCCTCTTTCGGTTTATTAATCGTTACTTCAAAACTTGGTCGCTTATACTCCTCCACATAAAAAGTGATACTTGAGCCACCACTTCTTAAGCTGTAAGCACCATTCAATCCACTTTCCGGCAAAACAAACTCTCCGGCAAATGAGCCAAATTCGTTCGTTTTAAGCGTTTTCTCTGCTATTTTTTCGTGTCGGACATTGAACAACTCTACTTTGGCAGTTTCATTGGCAAGAACCTCCTGCGTAAAACTTTTATAAAGAATTCCTTTAAAATAGAGTACCTGTCCGGGTCGATAAAGTGAGCGGTCAGAAAACAGTGCGGTAGTAGTTTTATCTTTTAGGTTATCGTTTGTAAAATTTTTGTATCGTCCGTAGTTTCTACTCTCCGAAGTAAAATATCGGTCATTTCCTTTCTCGAAAAACAGCAGAACATCCTGAAAATCTTCACCAAATTGAATTTTCGCGAATCCCTCATTATCTGTTACGTATTGTCCCTTTTGAGATAGTGCATATTTCCGACCATTCCATTTTTGATTATAATATTTCACACCCACACCTTGAATCCGATTACCTTCTTCACGGTCAAGCACATAAATATCTGCATATTCTCTTCCTGATTTTCGTTGAATAAATGCTAAATCAGTAACCACAAAATTTCCAATCACTTTTTCATCGATTTCAGAAGATTTACTCTCTTCAATAACATATTCATAAATACCGTAATCGCCTGTTTTAATTTCAATTTCAGTTGTCTCCGAGAAATAGTTGGGATTGGTTTTTAACTCGATTTTGCGAGTTTCTACCTGTGTTCTTTTTGGATAAAGTCCTTTTTTCGAATTGTTATTTATCTGAAATTCTTGGTATTCAAGCGCCGTGGCATTTACCCTGAAAATAGTCAGTTGTACTGTTTTTATATTTTCGGCAGTTACCTTCAATTTAAGGTTTGTGTTCGGTTTAGCTAGAGATAAGGCTTCCACCTGAAGTCTTTTTTGCAAAATAATCTCTTTCTGATTTTTAAGAATGGCTATCCGTTTGTAATTGGGATATTTTTTTATTCCGTAATCAATAAGCTCTAAAGCTTTTCGAATCGAACTATCATTTTTATCCAAATGATTCACAGATTGATAGAGGGTCTTTGCTTTTTCTGCCAACACTTCTACTACTACCTCATTTCCTTCAAATCGTTTCTCCAGTTTTTCCAAGCTTTTCATCCGCTCTTCATCAAACTCGTCCGGGTGTAAAAACTCCAACTTTTGTAATTCGGCATAAACTTCGGCTAGCTTATTATTTTTCTTTTGACTAAACTCAACCAATCGGTTATACAGCTCCGGTATATCGGTTTTTGCAGATTCTTGCTTGGTTTCACTTCCGTAGTTTTTCACAAACTTCAGCAACTCTATTTTCCGATAGCTCAAAAACTCAAAAAGCGAAGATTGCAACAATTCATTATCTTTTCCCTGGTAAAGAATAGCCGAATAAGTAGTCGTTGCCATATTTTGCAAAGTTGCGATATCCACAAGCGACTTATCTGCATGTTCCACAACTTTGTCAATAAAATTGTTCCTGCTCCACTCCTTTATATCTTCCGGAACAAAACCACTTAATTCGGTACGTCGGTTAATATTATATTGATTGTTTTCATAATATTTTTGATACAGTTCCGCCGTCATTGAGTGCAGAATAGCTTTCTCTGCCGGATTTTTTGAATTGTCGGCAAAATCCTCAAACTCATACATAAGCTGCTCGGTTTCATCGGGATTTTTTTCTGTAATAAAACGCATTTTATGCATCATAGCCTTGATAATCTCAGGCGAATTATTCTCTTTTTTGGCTTGTTCAAGAATGCTTTCCACCTCTTTTAATGCCGATTCAGGAAGGTCTCTATTGGCAAAATCCTCTACTTTTTTCCAGCGTGTTTCCATATCTGTTTTTTGGGGTTTTTGAGCTAAAACAATGGCTGTAAATGCAATCAGTACAACCAACAAAATGGACATTAAATAAACTCGTTTCATATTATGTGTTTTTAGAAAGGTATAACTTATTCTATGCAAATATAATGCAAAAAACAGTCTGAAAATGATTTTTTTTGATACATTTGATTTTAAAAAGAAAAAAGCCTTTCGAGATTTCGAAAGGCTTTTCAATTATTTATAGTGTTTTACACTGTTTTCTTAGTCAACGTTCAAAGTTACACGTTTGAAAGCAGTTGCAGTAGCATTATTTTCTTTCAAGTAGTTAGCCACTGACTTTTTGTTATCTTTAATAAATGCTTGCTCAAGAAGAGTTGACTCTTGGAAAAATTTGTTCAAACGACCTTCTGCAATTCTATCAAGCATATTTTCAGGTTTACCTTCTTGTCGAGCTTTCTCACGACCAATTTCCAACTCGGTATCAATTGTTTTTTGTGGAACTTGAGATCTGTCAAGTGCTACCGGGTTCATAGCTGCAGCTTGCATAGCTATATCGCGAGCTACTTGATAATCAACATCTGCCTCAGCAAATGCAACGATTGTAGCCAACATATTTCCCGGGTGGATGTAAGAAACGACTGTTTCACCTTTTACAAACTCATAGTAGTCCAATTCCATTTTTTCACCGGTAATACCTGAGCGGTCAACTACCAATTCAGCGATTGAACGTCCGTCGATTTCCAATGCTTTCAAAGCATCAAGAGATTCCGGTTTTTGAGCCATAGCTACATCCAGAATTGACTGAGTCAAAGCGATGAAGTCAGCGTTTTTAGCTACGAAGTCAGTTTCACATTTTAGTGCCAATACGGCTGCGAAACCATTTTCTGCTGCTGCCAACACACAACCTTCAGAAGCTTCACGGTCGCTACGTTTTGCAGCGATAGCTTGTCCTTTTTTACGTATAATTTCTACTGCTTTTTCAAAATCGCCATTAGCTTCGGTAAGTGCATTTTTACAATCCATCATACCGGCACCAGTCATGGTACGCAATTTTGAAATATCTGCCATTGTTACTGCCATAGTTCTAATCCTTTTTTCATTCTAAAATCAGTTACGACCAATTTTAAGAATGTTATATGTTTATAAATTATATTGTTTCTATTTGAAACACCCTCCAAGTCAGTCAGACAAAGAGGGAGTTTATAATGATTTATTATTCTTCGTCGTCTTTAACGAATTTCTTTACCATGTTTGCTTTTAGTGCATCCTCATCCTCTTTTTTAGTTCTTGGACGCTTAGAAACACGTGATTTTCTCTCTTTCGTTTCAGGTGCTTCTGCAGCTTCTGCATCAACTTTTTCGATTTTACGTTCTTCAAGTCCCTCTTGAATTGCTGTACAGATTGCATTTACAATTACTTCAATTGATTTTGAAGCGTCATCATTTGCAGGGATAACAAAGTCTGCATCATTAGGATTTGAGTTTGTATCCACAATTGCAAATACAGGAATTCCTAATTTTTGAGCTTCTTTTACTGCAATATGTTCTTTCATCACGTCCACAACGAAAACAGCTGAAGGCAAACGAGTAAGGTCTGCGATAGAACCTAAGTTCTTTTCAAGTTTTTCACGCTGACGAGTAATTTGAAGTCTTTCGCGTTTTGAGATATTATCGAAAGTACCGTCAGTAGTCATTTTGTCAATGGTTGACATTTTTTTCACTGCCTTACGAATGGTAGGGAAGTTGGTAAGCATACCACCAGCCCAACGCTCTGTAATATAAGGCATTCCTACTGCTGTTGCTTTTTCAGACACAATGTCTTTCGCTTGTTTTTTCGTAGCAACAAATAAAATTTTACGACCTGATTTTGCAATTTGTTTTGCAGCTGCAGCCGCTTCGTCAATTTTTGCTACAGTTTTGTGCAAGTCAATGATGTGAATACCATTGCGCTCCATAAAAATATATGGCGCCATTGCCGGATTCCATTTGCGTGTTAAGTGTCCAAAATGACAACCGGCTTCTAATAATTGTTCGAAATTTGTTCTTGACATTTCTTTTTTCTTAAATTGTTTACTTTCTTTTTAATTCTAAAATTTAGAACCAATCTTTAAGTAGCTGTTCATCGGTATAAACGCACCATTTGAAAAGATCTTAAAAATTTAGATACTAAACTTATATAATCTGCTATGCAAGCAACTTGAAAATGTGCCAATAAATTGGCACATCGACATATTGCTACAAAAGCATATTTTCTTAACGTTTTGAGAATTGGAATTTCTTACGAGCTTTTGGTTGACCCGATTTTTTACGTTCCACTTCGCGTGGGTCACGTGTCATAAATCCTTCTGCTTTCAATGCAGATTTATCTTCAGGGTTAATTTTTACCAAAGCACGCGCGATAGCCAAACGTAAAGCTTCTGCTTGTCCGTTGAATCCACCACCGTCAAGGTTTACTTTAATATCGTATTTTTCAGCAACGCCTAATTTGTTCAGCGGTTGTTTTACGATATACTGTAACATGGGCGACGGGAAATAATTTTCTAAATCGCGTTTGTTAATAGTAATTTGTCCACTTCCTTCACTTACGAAAACGCGAGCAACAGCTGCTTTTCTTCTTCCTAATGCATTTACTACTTCCATATGGCTTATTTAAGTGAGTTTAAATCAATTTGTTTTGGTTTTTGTGCTTGCATATTGTGCTCAGGACCTTCAAACACATAAAGGTTATTAAGAATCTTAGCACCTAAGCGGTTTTTAGGCAACATACCTTTTACTGCTTTTCTTACAAGACTATCTGCGCCTTTTTCCAACAAGTCAGCCGGAGTATATTCTCTCTGACCGCCCGGATATCCTGTATGACGAAGATATACACGTCCGTTCCATTTGTCACCTGTCAAACGCACTTTTTCTGCATTCACGATGATTACATTGTCACCACAATCTACGTGTGGGGTGTAACTTGGTTTGTATTTTCCGCGCAAAAGTTTCGCAACTTTTGAACTCATACGTCCCAAAATCATATCAGTAGCATCAACTACTACCCATTCTTTCTGCGCAGTTTCTTTATTGGCAGAAATAGTTTTATAACTTAACGTATCCACTTTTATATTAAAATGATTAATTATTATTAATACTGTCCTTGTTCAAAGAATAACATCGCTATCATGAATTGAGGCTAATCGGCACATAATAGGATATTTACGTATCTTTTTCAAAGACTTTTTTCAGGATAATAAACGGATTGCAAAAGTACTGCTTTTATTTCAAATGGCAAAATTATTGGAAAAGAATTTTTTAAGATGCGATTTCAGCCTCTTGAAGTAGTTAAAACGACACATTATCAAGCAAGAATCTAATAAACCAACTCACCTGCACCTTCACGCACAATTTCAGGTTCACCCTCTGAACAATCAATTATAGTTGAGTGTACTAGCCCCCGTATCCGCCGTCAATTACCAAATCCACTTGATGGTCGTACTTCTCACGAATTAGCTCCGGGTCTGTAAAATACTCTTGCACGGGGTCATTCGTCAAGATGGAACTTACCATAATCGGATTGCCCAATTCACGAACAATTTCCAGTACGATATTATTATTCGGAATGCGGATACCCACATTTTTCCTGTTTTTAAAAAGTTTTGGTAGGCTATTGCTGCCTTGAAGGATAAAGGTAAAAGGTCCGGGAAGGTTTTTTCTCATCAGCTTAAATGCTGTGTCGCCCATCCTTGCGTATTCACTAACCTGACTCATTTCATGGCACACGAAAGACAAATTAGTTTTTCTCGTGTCCAAATTTTTAATTTTAGAAATAAGTTCAATCCCTTTTGAGTTGAAAATATCACATGCAAAAGCATAAACGGTATCTGTCGGAACAATGATTATACCGCCGTTACGCAACACTTCCACCACGTGGCGGATTTGGGTTGGATTCGGATTATCTTCGTAAATTTTTACCATTCTATACAGTAAACGAATTTAACAATTACAGCAATTTTATTTGCATAAAAATTAAACAAGCCTGCAAAAATAAGAATAAATCCCGTAATCTATAACAGATTGCAGGATTTATTTAATGTATAAAACTGAAATCAATAAAATTTCAATCTAAAGTCTTACTTCCAGCTTTGTTGGCTGTGATTCTTAGAATGCGTCGATAATAGCCTTAAAGTCAGCTGCCTTCAATGAGGCGCCACCAATCAAACCACCATCCACATCCGGATTTGCAAACAGTTCTTTTGCGTTGCCCGGGTTACAGCTTCCACCATAAAGGATAGTGGTATTTTCAGCTACTTCTTTACCGTATTTTTCAGCTACCAAACTACGAATATAAGCATGGATTTCTTGTGCTTGTGCCGGAGTTGCAGTAAGCCCTGTACCGATAGCCCAAACAGGTTCGTAAGCCAATACAATTTTACCGAACTCTTCTGCACTAAGATTAAACACGGAACCTTCCAATTGTGCTTTTACCACTTCGTTTTGCTTGTTAGCTTCACGCTCTTCTTTCAATTCACCAATACAAAAAATTGGTTTCAGGTTGTTTGCCAAAGCTAATTGAACTTTTTCTTTTAGGATTTCATAGGTTTCGCCGTAGTAAGCGCGACGCTCGGAGTGTCCTAAAATAACATATTCAGCACCTGTTGATTTAACCATAGCTGCACTTACTTCACCTGTATAAGCACCTGAAACTTTATCAGCACAGTTTTGAGCTGCTACATGAATTTTTGAAGTGTCAACTGCACTTGCTACGCTTGCCAAATGAATAAATGGCGTACCTACAACCACTTCGCAATTTGGTGTAGCTGATGCTAATACGTCGTTAAGTTCTGTGGCCAAAGCCAATCCTTCTTGCAGGGTTTTGTTCATTTTCCAGTTTCCTGCTACAATGTTTTTTCTCATTTTCTTTTCTAATAAAACTTTTCTAGTCCGAAAAGTCGGTTTTATAATTGATAACTAATTTATTTTTCTACGTAATATTACTTCAAATCCCGCCAGTTCCATTTACCGATAATCGTTCTGTTTTCAATAGACATTAAGCCTGGATTTGCCCGAACAATGGTTTTCAAGGTTATCGGGTCAGTAAAGCAGAACGGATAAGTAATACCTGTCTCTTTTCTAAGCGCTTCAATTTCTTGCGGTGTTGATCCTGTCAAAGCATAAAAAGGCTCATTATTTGCCAAAGAACGCTGATATACTTTTTCCATATTTCGCACCGCTTTTTCGGGTGATTTTTTCACATCATACATAATCAGCAAATGTACTTTGCCCGAATGATGAAGCACCTGATCCGTTATGTCGTTATTATATACATCTACAATGTTAAAATTATGAATTGGCGGCTCGTAACCTTTCTCAATCAAGGTTGATTTCTGCTCTACAAACACCCAGGTGCTATCGTTTTTCGGATAGTTTTCAAGCGTAAATTCCTTTTGAACACCTTCTTTTTCGTAAATCAACTTTGTATCATACTTATCCAGCGGCATTCCTTCGGGGATTTTCATTGCTTCGGGGATATTTACACCTATTTTATAAGGTCTGAAATCTATCATCGGCAAATGGCGATAGCTGTAAATGGAAAGCCCCACGCCAATCAGCACAAACAGCACAAGCATCACCCACTCTGCGCCGGACAAAAACAGTTTTCTAAACCTGCCGTTAAAGATAAGCACCAACAACATGGCAGCTGTAATAAAGACATTTTTGTAGAATGTCGCCCAATTGGAAATTACCAGTGCATCGCCAAAGCAACCACAATCGGTTACCGGGTCGTTGACAGCAATATAAAGCGTAAGCGGCAGCATGAAAAGCATAAATATTGTAGCCACGATGGAAGTGGTTTTCAGTTTCACTTTCAGCAAATAAGCCAACCCAATCGTCAATTCAAGCGTAGATAAGGCAATGGCTGCCGGAAAAGCAAGAAAGGTAAGCTCCGCAAAAAATCCTCCGAACGCATTCAGATAATCTTCAAACTTATAAGTTGAGCCCAGCGGATCAATCGCTTTTACAAAACCTGAAAACACAAAGATTGCACCCAAAACAAGACGCAAAATCTCCAACATCACGCCCCATACTTTTTGAAGCGGCGATTCCACTCGTGTACTTATACTTGTAGGTCTGTAACTACTTCTTCTCATTATAATTTAAGGTCTGCTAATTTTCGAATTCACTTTTTATCAGTCCAAACACAGCATAGTTAATCATATCGTAATAGTTGGCATCGACACCTTCGGAAATCAATGTTTTTCCTTGATTATCTTCTATTTGTTTGGTGCGATGTATTTTTTGTAAAATTAAGTCTGTGTAGGATTGCGGACGCATCAGTCGCCATGCTTCATCGTAATCATGATTCTTGATTTGCATCAGCTTTTTTGCTTCCAGAATATATTTTTTGTAAAGTTCAAGAGCTCTTTCTTCACTTAAATCATCGCACATCGATTCGCCTAACTCTATCTGTATCAAACCAATAATACCGTAATTCACAATGGCAATCAGTTCTCCGCGAATATCATCGCCTACTTTGCTCACTCCTTTGGTTTCGATGGAGCGAATACGATTCGCTTTGATAAAAATCTGATCCGTTACGGATGTCAGTCGTAAAATACGCCACGAAGCACCGTAATCTTTCAGCTTTTTCTCAAATATTTCTCCGCAAATAGCAGCTACGTGATCAAATTGTTGGTCTGTATTGGACATATAATCAAATTTTTCTCGTTCAAATTGCAAAAATAATAAAAATCTTGCTAAAATTCAATAGAATAAATATTTTGCCCCCTAAATCCCCAAGGGGGGACTTTTTTGGGACAGTGCTGTTAAAAAATTAAATATAAGTAGTTTGATATTGAAAATAAAATTTGTGTAATTCGTGCAATTTGTGTTCTAATTTGCAATCTGTGAAAATCATCCTAATCCGTGTTATCTGTGTTCCGCCGTTCAGACAATTGCTGACCCATATTTTGTTCGCGATGAATAAGATTGACTTTTACACCAAATTTTTCGTTGATATGTTTAGCCATTTTTTGAGCTGCATATACCGAACGGTGCTGACCTCCCGTACAACCGAAAGAGACCATCAGATTAGTAAATTTTCTGTCCATATATCTTTTTACGGAACTGTCCACCAGTTCGAAAGCAAGGTCTAAGAATTTTGGCATTTCTCCATCCTCTTCCAAGAAACGAATAACCGGCTCATCAAGTCCGGTAAGAGATGAGAAACGTTCGTATTTTCCGGGATTATTAATCGCGCGACAGTCAAACACATAACCTCCGCCGTTACCGCTATCATCATTTGGAATGCCTTTTTTGTAAGAGAAACTATAAACCGTTACCACCAAAGGCTTGTCCATATCCACTTCTTTAAACTGTTTCAGTTCCGTCATATCTCTGAGAACTTGCAACAAATAAGGATATGGTGCCGAGTCTAAATCGCCACTACCTAAAATTTCACGCAGATTTTCCAAGGCAAACGGAATGCTTTGAAGGAAATGCGGTTTTTTTTCGAAATAGCCTCTAAAACCATACGCACCAAGCACTTGTATTAATCTGAAAAGCACAAACTCATTCAAGAATTTTCTAAACTCAGTTTCATCCACTGTTTTGTATTGCCTTAATGATTCCAAATAAGCTTGCAGCAACTCTTCACGCAGTTCCGAACCGTATTGCGCTCTCGCTTGCCAAAGAAATGAAGCCACGTCGTAGTAAATTGGACCTTTTTTTCCACCTTGATAATCAATAAAATAAGGTTTGCCATCTTTCAACATCACATTTCGGCTCTGAAAGTCGCGATACATAAAGCTGTCGCAGGGTGCTTCGAGTAGCGCACTTGCAAAGCTTTCAAAATCATCTTCCAATTGGCTTTCCTGAAAATCAAGTCCCGTAGCTTTTAAGAAGCAGTACTTAAAATAGTTCAAATCCCAAAGTACCGAGCGCTTATTAAACTCCGGCTGTGGATAGCAAACCGAAAAATCAAAATCTTCCGCACCTTTTACCTGAAACTTTGCCAGCAAGTTCATTATTTTACGCAAAATCTCTTTTTCTTCCGTGCTGTAAACCCGTGTTAAACGAGCTTTTCTTAGATAATCAAATAGCACCAAATCACCTAAATCTTCTTGCAAATAAAGCAGATTATCGTCTGATTGGATGATAAATTTGGGAATGGGAAGTCCTTTGCTTTCGAAGTGTTTGGACATTTCTATAAATGCAATATTTTCTTCAACTGATGTCCCTACAACCCCAATTAAGGATATTTCTTTGTTTTGTAATCGATAGTATTTTCTGTTCGAGCCGGATACCGCCAATTGTTCTTCTGTATCTGCCGCTTTTCCGGTCGCTTTTTTAAATAATTCTTTTAATGTTGCCATATTATTATATTGTGATTATCTTTCTATTGATATTTATCGCCTACGGCGAACACCAAACAACCGAACAGCCAAACGTCCGAACGTTCGTTTTCTATCTTCATTCAACTTTCATGCAAAATTAAGCATAAAAAATTGAAATCCTTCCAAAAACCGTCATGTGATTTTAGTTTATCTCGTTTATAAATTCACTCTTTTTTCGTACCTTTGCAAATACTTTAAATTATTAGCATTTAAAGCAGATAAAATTATTGTTTTACAAAATAAAAAACAGAATATTTATATTCGCATTTATTCTTAAGTGTAGCTAAGCATATATTTAGTACAGGGACTAACGGCTTAAAGTCCGTTCGTCCCGTTGATGAGAGCTCACAATTAAAATTGCTTTCGTTCATCAACGCAACAAACCGCATGTAGCGGTTGGTTGCAGTGTTTATAAGCAACACAGTAACATCAAATAGGAATGCTTGCGGAAAATTAAAATAATCATTAAATAAAAAGAAATGAGCATAGAATTAAGCGAACAAGAACAAGTTAGACGCCAAAGTCTAAACGAATTACGTAGTTTAGGAATAGACCCATATCCGGCAGCATTGTATCCGAGAGATGCATTCTCAACCGATATAATAGCTGAATTTGACGACAATCAAGAAACCAAGCGCCAGGTGTGCGTAGCAGGTAGAATAATGAGTCGTCGTATTATGGGAAAGGCATCGTTTGTTGAGCTGCAAGACAGCAAAGGACGCATTCAAATATATGTAACACGCGATGATATCAACACCGAAGAACAACCTGAAATGTACAATACGGTTTTCAAAAGACTGCTTGATATAGGCGACTTTATCGGTATCAAAGGTTTCGTTTTCCGCACAAAAATGGGGGAAATCAGTGTTCACGCTGAAGAACTGACTGTACTTAGTAAATCACTTAGACCGCTACCAATCGTTAAGTATAAAGACGGTGTAGCCTATGACTCGTTTGATGATCCTGAACAACGCTACCGTCAGCGTTACGTAGATTTAGTAGTAAATGAGGGTGTAAAAGAGACTTTTATTAAGCGGACACAGGTTTATCAATCAATGCGAAATTTCTTTAATGAGCGTGGTTATATAGAAGTGGAAACCCCTGTACTTCAACCCATTCCGGGCGGTGCAGCGGCTCGTCCGTTTATCACGCACCACAACGCATTAAACATTCCCCTTTATTTGCGAATTGCCAACGAACTTTATCTAAAAAGATTGATTGTAGGCGGATTTGAAGGTGTATATGAATTTGCCAAAAACTTCCGTAACGAAGGCATGGACCGAACGCATAACCCGGAATTTACCGTTATGGAAATTTATGTAGCCTACAAAGACTACAACTGGATGATGGAATTTACCGAAAAAATGGTAGAAAAAGCCTGTTTGGATGTAAATGGCACTACGAAAGTAAAAGTCGGCAATAATGAGATTGATTTCAAAACACCATTTAAGCGAGTAACCATGATAGACAGTATCAAAGAACATACGGGCTTTGATATTTCCGGCATGGATGAAGACGAACTTCGTGAAGTTTGTAAAAAGCTTGACATTGAAATTGATGATACGATGGGTAAAGGTAAGTTGATTGATGAGATTTTTGGCGAAAAATGCGAAGGAAACTATATACAACCGACGTTTATCACAGACTATCCGATAGAGATGAGTCCGCTGTGTAAACGCCACAGAACCAATCCGGACTTGACCGAGCGGTTTGAGTTAATGGTAAACGGTAAAGAGTTGGCAAATGCTTACTCGGAGCTGAATGACCCGATTGACCAACTTGAACGTTTTCAAGAGCAGATGAAACTAAGCGAAAAAGGCGACGACGAGGCGATGTTTATTGATTTAGATTTTGTTCGTTCGCTTGAATACGGAATGCCACCTACTTCTGGAATGGGAATCGGGATGGATCGCTTGGTAATGCTGCTGACAGGTCAAGAGGCAATTCAAGAAGTGTTATTTTTTCCACAAATGAGACCTGAAAAAAAAGCAACAGTTGATACAGCAGAAAAATATACCGCTATCGGTGTGCCGGAAGAATGGGTAGCTGTATTGCAAAAAGTTGGATTTATCACAGTGAAAAGTTTGCATGGATAAAACCCGAACAAACTTCATCAAGATATTTGCGGATACAACAAAAAACACAAACTCGAACTTCAAAATCCTACCAAAGAAGATGTTCAAGCATGGGTGGAAAAAGCGGAAGAAGTAAAATTGTAGTGTTAAGTAATGAGTTCTGAGTTAAGAGTTTTGAACTGTAAGGCTTTTAATTCCAAAGGAATAATTATTCCATGTTCAAATATTTTCTTAGTTAATTTAACATTGATTTCTAAGTACATGACAAAAATTTATATATATTGATATTATTTATAAAACAGGAGTTTAACAAAGTGTTTTCTATGTAATTCAGTCCATATTTAAAGAAACTTTTTGCTTTTCTACCATTGTTAAGTA
>DUQG01000067.1 GCA_012837935.1 Bacteroidales bacterium | reverse complement strand
CTATTTTATTAAATAACTGCAAAATTATCTATTTTCAAATCAAGTCGTAAAATCAAAGAACGCCTGTAGCTGAGTGAAAATCAGCACTATATAAAGAAATTTAAAAAATTAATGCATCACTAGTAATCTTACTATATAAGTTTTTTTGACTTTTATAGTAACACCTAAACAATTTTAGCACGAACTACTCCACTCTTCACTCTTCACTCTTCACTCTCCGTGCTCTCACACTCTTTGCGCTCTTCCATTAATATTCCGAATTTTGCAGTATTTCTTGATAATTATTCGTTTTCATCAATTGCAGTAGCGTAACATCTTTATTTTTACTCATATATTTTTCCACAATTCTAAGTCCAATCCACTCGCCCAAGCATCCGGGGGAATCTTGTGAGATAGGTGCTGTAAACGGTGCTTCTTGCATATATTTCCGAATAAGATGTTGGTCTGACGAAAATAAATCTTTCTGTGCTATAATAGCTCGCCAAATCTCTTTTTCGTGGGTTTCTGCCCATTTTGCTTGCTCCAGCGTATAACCAACTATTTCATTAGCCGTTCTATTTGGCATAAAAACCGAAATAAGATACAAAACTTTTCCCTTAAAAATCATATTATCCAGCAAGCGATTTTCCTGACTATCAAATTGAAAATTACTGAAAATCACCGCAGAAACAATATCAATCGGCAACCTATCGCTTTCCATATTTTGAAGCATATAATCATAGACAAGCTCCTTGTAAGGTTCAAAATCCGCACCAAGATAAAAATCTGTTCCCACGCCCAAAATGCTCCTATCGGCGTTCATCAACATCGGCACATTCAGCCCCGAAACATAAAAATAGATTTCCGGCAAAGTTAAATTGGGAAAGTAGTGATGAATATAGGTAAAAGCATCGGAAAGCTCATTTTCTACACCTGAAATATCCGAAAACTTATCAAGCACATGTTGATTTACATCTTGCACCAAAGGATAGTTCACAAAATCGGTCAAAATCTTTCCAATCGTATCTCGGTCGTTTATTTCAGAATTGGTCATATTCTCAATAAACAGCGACAGAAATTGTGGATATTTCTTCTGCAATAGTTCCACCGATGATGCCAAATTCAGCGTATCCAGTTGAATTAAATCTTTATCAAATCGCTTGATAGTCATCTCTACCCTATTTTTATCGGTGTCAATTTGAAATCTGTTTTTATTTCCACAAGCAAACAGACCCAAAAAAGCCATCAGCAAAGCAAGATATTTAAATTTTCTTTTCATCCTTTTTCAAAAAAATCCGTAAAACTCCACAAAGTTAAGAAAAATCTCTGTGGAACTTTACGGATAAAGTATTTTTATATTTTAAGTGCTTAATTAGCGTTTTCTGTTTCGTGCATTCTCACGAGCCAATCTTTGTTGCTCTTTCTGCATTCTTTCCAGTCGCTCCATAAAGCCACCCGATTTTCTCGGTTTCTTTTCATTCGCTTTTCCTTTTGCGTGAAGTTCTGCAAGCAGTTTCTCTTCATTTACGGTAGCTTTGATTATCTCGTTTTGAATAATAGTAATCAACGCCGAAAGTGAGTAGTAATAGGTCAATCCGGACGCATAACTATTAAACATAAAGAAAAACATTACCGGCATCAGATACATCATGTATTTCATCATGTTAGCACCCGGTTGGTCGCCTGCCGGCTGTGTATTTGCCATGCTAATTTTAGTTGAGAAAATAGTCGTAACCATCATCAACACTGCGAAAAGGCTAATATGATTATTAAAAATGCTGCTTATCAGCGGAATATTTGCTTTCCATGTTATTATCGCATCGTAAGCCGAAAGGTCTTTAGCCCACAAGAAACTTTGCTGACGAAGCTCGATAGCCGATGGGAAAAAACTAAACATAGCGATAAGCACCGGCATAGAAAGCAACATCGGAAGACAACCACTCATCGGACTGACACCCACTTTATTATAAAGTTCCATAGTCGCTTTTTGGCGTTCCATGGCTTTTTCCGGCGGAATTTTCGCATTTATCGCATCAATTTCCGGTTTCAGCACACGCATTTTCGCGCTTGACATATAGGATTTGTAGCTCAAAGGGAAAAGCACCAATTTAATTACAATCGTCATTAGCAAAATGATGATACCGAAACTGTCGATAAATTTGCTGAAAAAGTTAAACATCGGAATCACGAAATAGCGGTTTACCCAACCGAAAATTCCCCATCCAAGTGGAACCAACTCCCTCAGTTTCAATTTATCTTCTTTGGCAACACCCTTATCATAATCCGCCAAAGTTTTGTGATGCACAGGACCGAAGTAGAACTTAAATCCAGTTGGTTCTTTTCCTGTCAAATCAAACGGAACCACCATATCAGCCTCGTAAGACTTCATATAACCGGAATTTTTATCCATCATATGACTGGCCAACATCGTTGATGTAAAAGATTTATCAGCAATAAGAACAGATGTAAAATATTGGTCTTTGAAAGCAATCCATTTTATTTGATTATCCAATTTCTTTCTGTCATTTTTATTTGGACTCAACTTATTTACATCGTCTGTTAAGAACTTATAGCTCAAGCTTGAGTAACGCTCTTCAAACGAACGTCCTTTTTCTTGCTGACGAATTTTAGATACCCATTGCATTTCCAGCGAATTGATTGACATGGGCATGATTTGGTTCATATTTGTTGCCTTTACATCGTATTTCAGCATGTAGTCATTCGCCGGAAGCGAATAAATAAAGTCGATGTAAGACTCGGGTGAGTTGGTATTTAGTCGTAGTGTAAGCGTCTGATTTCCTTCGGCATCTTTTACAATGTCGCCTGCTTGCGTAAAATACAATTCCGATGTATTAGCCGTTCTATCCGTATTGGTAGCCAAAACAAAATTAAGGTTGCTTTCATCTTCATCAAACAAAATCAACGGTTTGCCTTCTTGCGCTTTGTGCTCTTTCAATTCAGCAGAATAGACGCGACCACCTTTGTTTGTAAATGTCAATTTTACCAACTCATTTTCAAGTGTGATAAATTCCTCTTCACCAAAAGCCGACTCGCCAAAACCACCAAATGCATCCATTTTGCGAGCAATGGCAACTGAATCATTATCAAGTGCTACACTATCTACAACGCCACTATTAAGTTGTGCAATTGAATCAGCCGCCATCTGTTGGGCGTATTGCTCTTGTTGCACCAACGCAATGGAATCGTTGTACTGTTTCCGTCTTGCCAATTCCTCTTCCGACGGCTTATTGAGCCAGGTAAATCCTATTACAATGGCTGCAATTAAGAGAAATCCAATAACTGTATTCTTATCCATATATTTACAAAATTTCGAGTTTAGAATGCCAACTTTAGCAAAATCTAAACCCGTTTATAGTTATTTTTTAATAAAAGATTTTTAAACTGCAAATTTCGTAAAAAAAATTGAGAATTGAAAGGAAATAGCTTATGAGTTTTGAATCCGCTTGAGATAAACCCAGTGACTGGCTTAAAGCCAGTCGCTGGGTAGTTACCTACAAACTTTTCCCCAAAAAAAGAAACTTTAAACCTTTCGAATCCTTATCCCGCGAGTAAAATGTTCCGGTCCTTTTTCAATAATCAAATCGGCACGAAAGCGGGTTGGAAGGATATTTTCTACCAGATTAGGCAAGTTTATCTCATCCCACACCTCATTGGCAAAACTCAATAATTTCTCTTGCGACCAAGTGGAATATTGATGAAAATAAGATTCCGGATTAGCAAAAGCTGTTTTTTGAAGTGTGATAAAACGGTCTAGATACCACTGGCGAATGTCTTTTTCGCTGGCATCTACATAAATCGAAAAATCGAAAAAGTCGGACACGAACACGCGGCGCCGTTTATTTTGTTTGTTTCTGGAAACTTGCAACACATTAATTCCTTCCACGATAATAATATCCGGCTGCTCGAAACGCTGAATTTCATCCGGCAAAATATCGTAATAAAGGTGAGAATAAACCGGGGCTTCAAGGATTTTTTTCCCTGATTTGGCAGCAGAAAGGAAGGCAATCAGTTTTTTGGCATCGTAACTTTCCGGAAACCCCTTGCGGTTCATTATACCTCGTCTTTCCAGTTCAGCATTGGGATAGAGAAACCCATCCGTAGGCAGCAGTGCTACATTGGGCTTCTCGGGCGTCATCGAAAGCAACTTTTGAAGCACACGTGCCGTGGTACTTTTGCCTACGGCTACACTTCCGGCAATACCAATTATATAAGGCACACTGCAACTTTCATTCTTAAAAAACTCGTCTCGCTCATTGTGCAAACGGCGATAATGCGTGATATGAATTTCGAGAAAACGCACCATCGGCATATAAATTTCCTCTAATTCTTCCATCGTCAAGGGCTCATTCAGCGCCTGCAACTTGGTCAAATCAATACCCGTAACCGGAAACATGGGATGATCTTCCAGTTTTTTCCATGCATCACGTGTAAAGCCTCTGAACGGCGAAAATGTGGCATCGTAAGGTGTCGTTTTCATTAGGAATTACAGTTTTATTTAGAAAGTACAAAGATAGCAGCTTTTTTCTGAAATCATTTCTTTCCCTTAATCATTTAAACTAATTGTAATTCCTGCTGATAGAAATGGCTTTCCGTAAAAGTAATTGTCATTATTATTTAATATCATCGGAAAAAAGCCTTTCATAAAGCTCCGGGTATATTGTGCATACACACCAAAAAGCTCTGAAAAACTATATTTAAAACCAATATGTGCTCCAACCGAATTTGTACCTAATTGCAAGCCAAAATAAGGACATGTTTTTGAATTCATTTTCAATAAGTCACCAAAATGTCCACGACCGAAAAGGTAAAAATCCACCATACCAAAGGCAGGAAACTCTGAGTTTTCATTAGGTGGGAAGTTCACAAAACTCAAACCTAATCCCATTGAAATAAAACTACTTACACCCGAATCGTATTGAAGATCCAAACCTGAACTACCTTTTGAATTTACATAGCCAAGTAAAATTTTATTTTCAAACTTACCATCGAATGCTTGCGAAAAAACAGTGAATTTTGCAACCAAAATGAATAACAAAATTATCGAAACTCGCTTCATTTTTTAAAATAAATTGAATGTTAAGCCTAAAGAAAATGCCGGTTTTTTGTAAAAGTCAGTTTCTGTATTTGTGAAAAAACTACGGTAAATAGGCTGATAGTATTGTAAGTATGTTCCAAATAATTCAGAAAAATTATATCTTATTCCTACCTGCGGACCTAAAGATTTAGCACCCACGCAAAAACCCACATAAGGATCAATCTTTGGATTCATTTTCAAAATGTTACTGAAATGTCCGTTCATAAAAAAAAGTACATTGCTATAAGTCTCCGTGTCATAATAAGCTGGAACTTTATAAGCAAAATGTACTTTAGCACCATAAGAGAGAAACTTATTTTGTCCGACATCAAACATCAACTCAAACCCGGATTTTCCACCCTGATTAAAATATCCTCCAAAAAGTTTGAAGTCCATTCTCCCATCGTATGCTTGCGCATGTAGGATTTGTCCGTAAGAACAAAATAGAATTGCAGAAATTATAACTAAGCGTTTCATATTTCAATAAATGTTAACATTTCTGTACGACAAAAACATTTTGCTATAAGGCAAATTACTTATAATAAGGTGTTTGAAGTATTTTGAAAACTTACAGAGTTGCTTTTTGAACTTCGTAGAAGTTTCCTGTACATAACCCCCAATTTTAATTGGGGGGGGGAATACAATCAAAATGCGAGATAAACACTGTAAGTGTTTCCCAACTTATATTAAGGAAACTCTTACAGAGTTTTTATTATTATGTTACATCCCCCAGATAAATCTGGGGTGCCTGTCCGACCTTTGGCGGATTATTTATGGATTTGTCCTACGGACAATTTTCATCGGATAATAATTAAATTTTAATTCAATTTCAACTTCTCAACAAAATACACATCCGCTTTTTTATCTAAAATCGTCTGTGTTCCTTGAAGCAGATAATATTCGTTCCAAGGACTTAAAAAATAATCAAAACCATTGTAAGTAATAAGATTTCGTTTCAATTTAAGATTTGGTTGATCCGGCTTTTTGATTTTATTTTCAGTCAATAATTCACCGTCTTTTTGATTGTAAACACGATAACGTACATTTTCGAACCTTGTAACAGCGAGTGTTACCGTTGAGTCATTCACATTTTCCTGCACCATTTGAGTTTTTTCTCGCAGATAAAAGGTACCCATACTTTCCATAGAAAATTTACCTTTTTCATGGTCTGCTACTTCTATACCACTATCCCAAACGTAATTAAGATCTTCATCAAATTTAACCATTATCCCCATGTTGCTCTCCCAACCAACTGCAATAAGCTTATTATTTGAATTTCGTCTGTAATAATGGATAAACAATTCAGTCATAAGACAATAACCGTCAGAAACTTTATAAAGCGGTCGAGCTAATGCTGGTTGAGGTATAACAATTTCGGCATCTTTTTCATTCGCCTTTTTCTGCTTGCGGCTCAATACATTCATTTCTTTTTCACTAAAAGTTTCAAGGAAAGCGTTTAATTTTACGAAAGGAATTTGCGTGAGATTAACAAGTTTTTTATCCGATAGTTCACCAATAAAAACACCTATAGACTCTTCATTTTTATCGTCCGAATAATTACCCGATAAAAGTGTTTGGTCGCCAAATTTATTGACATTTAAATTTTGAATATAAAAGTTGTCGCTGAAATTCAACGTAAAATTATCCTTTACCGCACCATCATAACTCAGTGTAAGTATTTCAAATTTTTCCGGCTCATCTAAATCAACATAATACACATCAATTCCATTTTCATTCAACGTGAAATCCTTCACACGTATGAAAGTTCGTCTTTTATCAAACTTTTCGTATGAAATAGTTTTCCATTCACCTGACGCAAGATTGAAAACCATAAACTTAAAGGTTTTATCTTGAAACACTTGAAAAACAATTTTATCTTGAAATACTTTGGTCTTTAACAAGTCAACATCAATATCAAATATCGTGTTTATCGTTTTTGCTATTCTTTTTTCCAAGTCAATCGTTACAATATCCAGTGCATCCCTACGGTCTTTATAAAAGAGGTACAAACTGTTATCGTATCTGCATGAATCCATCAAAAAGGAACGGTCTTTCACTTTTTCGAGAGTTGACCCTACCGCTTTAAAATCTTTGTCATAAAAATCAATCTTTAATTCTTTCGTCCCTTTTACATCCTTTTTGGCAAGAGAAAGAGTAACAAGTGTTTCCGAATTTCTATATTGTACAAATCCTTCAAAATCACTTTTCATCGGATATTCAATGCGATTAGATTGTGCTGAAAGATAAAAACAAGAGCTAATAACGAGTAGAAATAACAAGTATTTTTTCATATTTTAGAAAAATTTTATAATTCAAATTTAACCTTGTAATAAATCGTTTTTTAAAATGGCTGGCAAAGTTACGAATAATTATTGAAAGGGAATAAGGTAAACTTGTTTAATTTATTTACTCATGTTTTTAACCTATCTTTTCCCCTATTACACTTGATTTCTCGACTAATTATACTAGCGTTTATATCAAATTCTTTTGCTATCTCTTTTTGTCTTATCCTTCTTTTCTGTAAGATAGAAATTACGTATCTTTGTGTCTTAGTTAATCCTATATATAAGTAATCCGGTAGAAGCAGGGATTATTTTTCGTCCCGAAGATTATCTTTATAGCAGCGCTATTGATTATGCAGGAGGAAAGGGATTAGTTGATAATGTGATTGTAATAAAATGAATATTCCACACAAAAGGAACGTGTCCGTCAACCGACGGATTCGCGCGGGAGCAAGAGTTAAGTAAAATAAGAAAAAATGGTCGAAAAACTTCTAAATAACTCTGATAATTTTGATAGGCACTCTATAATCCACCCTTATGGGGGCTTTCAATTCAAAATCTGCGGAATGAAATTTCCTGAAAACATCTTGGATGTTTCTACATTACATCCTGATTATATGGGATTTGTATTTTATCCCCGAGATAAGCGTTTTGTAAAAAAACTAGATACAAGCATTTTACAAGTCTTACCCAAAGAGATAAAAAAAGTAGGTGTTTTTGTCAATGAAAACCTAGAAAATATTCTTACCTATATTCATAAATACAATTTAGATGCCGTGCAACTTCACGGTACTGAAAATCAAGAGCTTTGCCAACTTATCAAAGAGGAAGCAAACACAATGGTTATCAAAGTCTTTTCCATTATGGACAAACACAACCTAAAAGTAACCAATGAGTACGAAAATATTGCCGATTTATTTCTATTTAATACAAAAACAGACGTTTACGCTGACTCCGAACAGAAATTTAATTGGAATATTTTGCATAATTATCAAGGCAATAAAGATTTTTTGTTGGGTGGCAAAATTGGACCGGACGATATAAAAGCCATCCGAAAACTAAAACATCCTAAGATGATTGGCGTAGATTTAAATAGTCGTTTCGAGATAAAACCCGGACTAAAAAATGTGGATATGCTTAGAACATTTATGGAAGAAATAAACTTACCACCAGAGACGGAAGAAGAAAATCAACGGAAACTTAATTGAAAGAAAAGCATGCCAATCATATCTCTAAATAAATCGCTCAAAACGCTTATCGGGGAAGTAGTTGATTTTGCCAAACAAGACTTCCACCTCAGTTCCTATATCTACACGGCAGTAATAATCGCGGGTTTGCTGATTACTAATTACAAGTTCGGACTCTACACCGATTGGATTCGCAATAGCTATTACGATGGTGATTCATGGTGGGTAATGCCGATTTTTTACCTTAGCATTTACTACCTGATAGCCATTCCTACTCAAGTATTCAGGTGCGAAACAACTGTTTTGAAAAATCCAGTTTTCTACATCAAACCTGCTTTTTTCGTGATTCTTTATGGCATGGCAACCGGCTATTTTAACTATACCACATGGGCATTTGAGACGCTTAACTATGAAGAAGCCTATTTTTTACGTATGCTTTTTTCACAACTGAAATGTGGCGCCTTTTTTATTCCGCTACTTATTCTAATGAAGTTAAGCATTGATAAAAAAGTAAATGGTTTCTATGGAATTGCACGCCGACCAAAACATCTGAACGCCTATCTTACGCTCTTTTTGGCAATGGTTCCTTTCTTGGTAATCACATCATTTACAGACGATTTTTTAAAGGCTTATCCGCAGTTTCGTCCTTGGACGTTCGACAATGTATTTGGACTTAAAACATGGGAATATACTCTTCTCTACGAACTAACCTATTCGTTTGATTTCGTAATGACGGAACTGATTTTCAGGGGCACACTTGTGGTAGGTGTAATGATGATTATGGGACGTTCAGCTATTCTTCCTATGGTAGCTTTTTACTGTGCCATTCACTTTGGGAAACCGGTGGTAGAAGCTATTTCGTCTATCTTTGGCGGTTATATTTTAGGTGCATTGGCTTACCAAACCCGTCATATCTGGGGTGGAATTATGGTGCATATTTTTATCGCCTTGACGATGGAAATAATGGGATTTATACATTATTATAAATAATTGTTGGTAACAGCACTTTGCGGTTACAAAAACCCCATTGTGCCTAAAAAAATTGTTTATCTACGGGAAAAGGAATACGACAACAGCGAATCGTAATAACGTCTGGCGAAAACGAACAAATAACGACCAAATAGCGACAAAGACAAAAATGAACGAAGAAATTTTCCCCATCGTTAATGAAAATGGCGAAACCATTGGCTCTGCAACTCGTAGTGAATGTCATTCCGGTAGTTTTTTACTTCACCCGGTTGTTCACCTGCATATTTTCAATGAAAGAAATGAACTTTATCTGCAAAAAAGATCCATTAATAAAGATGTGCAACCCGGAAAGTGGGATACTTCTGTCGGAGGTCATATTAACCTGAATTAAACTGTGTTGGAAGCATTGCAAAGAGAAGTTTTTGAGGAATTGAATATCAGTTCGTTTAAGCCTCTATTTGCATTCCGATATGTATTTCAAAGCAATATAGAGAAGGAATTGATTAATAGTTTCATAACCTATTACTCAGACAGTATTGATCCGAATCCGATTGAAATTTCGGAAGGCAGATTCTGGTCAATAAAGGAGATAACCGAAAATATCGGAAGGGATGTTTTCACTCCAAATTTTGAGTTGGAGTTTCAGAAACTTCTTGAAATTATGGATCTTTAAAACACAAAAAAGAGGACATCAGATAGGCTGTGTCCTCTTTTCGTTTTATGCTTAGGATACTAAATGATGCCCTAACGCCCAATAAACTACTGCTGCAATCAATGCACTTACCGGAATAGTCAGAATCCATGCTACCAAAAGCTTCTGCGTTACACCCCAACGAACCGCCGAAAGACGTTTCACAGAACCCACACCGATAATTGCACCTGTAATGGTATGTGTGGTACTTACCGGAATTTTCAAAAATTCAGTCAGATAAAGTGTTAATGCACCTGCCGTTTCTGCTACTACACCTTCAAACGGTGTAACTTTGGTGATACGTGTTCCCATTGTTTTTACAATTTTCCATCCGCCGGACATAGTTCCGATTGATATGGCAGCGAAACAAGAGAAGGCTACCCAACTTGGCAAATCATTAATTGATTCGATACCCGCACCCACTTCCGGATGATGAATATGCGTTGCAATCATGGCTGCAGCAATAATACCCATTACTTTTTGAGAGTCGTTCAGACCATGCCCGATACTAAACAAGGCAGATGAGAGCAACTGAAAATTCTTAAAATAGGTATTGGCTTTATGCGGATTGGCACGCCGAACAGACCATTGTAAGATTACTGTAATAACCATGGCTACAAACATACCAATAAGCGGTGCTAAAAAGATAAATGCAGCAATTTTCAGAATAACAGCACCTTGAATCACTGCAAAACTCCCGTGATGAGCAGCTATAGCAGCTCCGGCAAATCCACCAATCAATGTATGAGATGATGATGACGGAATACCAAACCACCAGGTCAATAAATTCCATGTGATGGCAGCAATCAATCCCGAAAAAATAATCGGTAATGTGATATATTCTGCAATTACAGTCTTAGAAACCGTATCGGCAATACCAAAACCACCAATCAGGTACTTGGCAATAAAATAGGCAACAAAGTTAAACATTGCTGCCCAAAGCACAGCTTGAAAGGGTGTCAGCACTTTGGTTGACACGATGGTAGCGATTGAGTTTGCCGCATCGTGAAACCCATTGATAAAGTCAAAAATAAGTGCTAACACTATGATAACTATAAGTAAAGTCATAGTTTTTATATTATGTAAAGAAAAATTAATTAATGTAGTTCAGAAAATTAAGCATACTTAACGATGATGGTTCTGATAATTTTACCCACACCTTCAGTTACGTCAGTTGCTTTTTCAAGTTCATACATTATCTCTTTTTCTTTGATAAGTTCAACACCGTCTTTTTGATTTTCAAAGAGTTCTAGTAAGAAATGCTCATATACGTCATCTGCCTTATTTTCAATAATGTGCAATTCCCTACAGTATTCTGCCACTCTTTTTCTGCTTTTCTTCAACACAGCCAACTCATCAACTGCTTTTTCCATTTGAGCAGCTGCTTCTTGAAGTAACAATACCATATCCTTTGCTGCTACCGGAATTTCTTTCGGTTTGTAAAGATAAATTCTCTTAGCTGCACTGTTGATGTAGTCCATTACATCATCTAATTTAGTAGCCAAGTTGTGAATGTCTTCTCTGTCAAATGGTGTAATGAAAGTAGAATTCAACTCATCAAAAATGGTGTTGGTAATTTCGTCCCCTTTATGTTCCTGCTCTTTAACTTTTTTGTAGTACTCTTCAGCATTTTGTGCATTTCCTTTTTCTACAAATTCGAGCATAATCTCAGAAGCAGTTTTAATCACATTTACGATTCCCTTTAAAAGTGGAAAAAACTTCGGTTCTTTGGGTGTGAACTTACTAAAAAATGTATTATCCATCTATTTCTTAATTAAATTAATAAAAATAAAATTTACAAAAACACGCAATTTTCAGTATATAAACCGAAAACTGCGTTTTTAACGTTTCTTCAAAAATCACCTGCAAAAGTATAAAAAATAATCAAAATAAGAAATATTTTTATAATAAATCTCTAACACAGCTGCTTGTGCACTATGTTTCAAAGAGTTATAGATTTATCTTTTATCAAAAATTTATTTTAAAAATATCGTGCAATCTACTTCTAAAAAAAGAAAAGCTTAAGATTTTAATTAAAATAGAACTTTTTGAGGAAATAATAGTAAAAAACTTTTTTAGAAATAGAAATTGTTTTATTTTTGCAATACTAATTAGTACTAACAAAAAAATTTTAGAAAAATGGCTTACGTAATTAATGAAGATTGTATTGCTTGCGGCAGTTGCATTAGCGAATGTCCGGTAGAAGCTATTTCAGAAGGTGATATCTATTCTATTGATCCGGATATCTGCACAGACTGCGGTACTTGTGCTGATGTTTGTCCTTCAGAAGCAATACATCCGGCGTAATCAAATACGCTAAAAGAAATAAATCCTATCAGTCAATGACTGATAGGATTTTTATTTTAAAGTATTTCTATTTTTACAGACTATCGGCTACCAACTCAATAATTTTCTTCACCGCTCGCATCGTTGCTGGGATTTGTAATCCCGGTTTCTTTACTATCAGGATTTTTAATCCGGATTACAAATCCCGCCAACCAGCACTATCATTTACTCTTTTGTCAGATAGCTCTATTGGAACGGAACTGCCAATTTCCTACTAAAATCTCCTTAACCGCTCGCTCAGCAGCCAATCCTTGACCATAAAGATTAATACGAAAATCTGATTTTTTAGATTTACTTTCGTGGTAGGCATTTACAATTTTCTCAGCATCACTTCCTGTCAAGATATTAAAACCGTGCTGTACCAGTTCCACCCATTCCGTTTCCTCACGCATGGTAATGCACTGTTTTTCAAAGAAAAATGCCTCTTTCTGAACACCACCGCTATCGGTAATTACCATTTCGCAAGTTTTCAGCAACATAATCATATCAAAATAGCCGACAGGTTCGATAATGGAAAATTCAGGTACGATATTCTCTTTTGCCAAAATGCCACGAGTTCGCGGATGAAGCGGTACAACTACAGGAACTTCTTTATTTATCTCGTTCAGTCCGGCAATTATTCCACGCAGCTTTTCGGGATTATCCGTATTTTCCTGACGATGAATAGTAGCCAACACAAATTTCGGCAGTTGTAATTTCTTCAAAATATCCGATTTTTGCTCTGCTTTTTCAGCATAGAAAAGTGCTGCATCTTGCATTACATCACCATTTTTTACTATTTTAGCGTCTATATGGTCAAATCCCTCTTTCTTTAAGTTTTCAATAGCCGTATCTGTTGGACAAAGCAGTAAATTGGAAATTCGGTCAGTAAGAATTCGATTTATCTCTTCCGGCATCTGCATATTGTACGAGCGAAGTCCTGCTTCTACGTGTACCAGCGGAATATGTAGTTTTGCCGCCGCCAAGGCACCTGCCAATGTAGAGTTCGTATCGCCGTAAACCAAAACAGCATCAGGCTTTTCTTTCAGCAAAATCTCTTCAATTCCTTCCAACATCCTACCCGTCATCGCACCGTGGCCCAAGCCATGCACTTCCAAATTATACACAGGACGCGGAATTTCCATCTCATCAAAAAAGACATCAGACATATTGGCATCGTAGTGCTGTCCGGTATGCACAATCTTTTCTTCCACACCCTGCAATGCAAACTGCCTGCTAAGTGTAGCTGCCTTTACAAACTGTGGACGTGCACCCACTATAGTAATAATTTTTTTCATTGGCTAACTTTATATTGTTTCTGCAAGTTGCTTAAAATCAATTGCCACGCCTTTTAAGGCGTGGACTTTGTAGATTTAAGTAATTGGTTTTAGCCTAAATTTATATAAGTTTGGGCTAAAGCCCTTAATCCCGCTTTCTTATCAATCACGCCTTAAAAGGCGTGGCTATTAAAAACTATTATCTAAAATTGCAATACTTTATTTTTTCAACCCATCCAAAACCTCTGCTAACTGCTTCGTCAACGCTTTTCTTGAATATTTTTCAATGGATTTGGATGAAACTTCTAAGTTTTCGGTTTTGAATTTATTGTAAAATTTCTTGATAAGCTCTTTGGTTTTTACCTCGTCTTCAAAATCCACAATTACTCCGGCACTTGTCTCTTCTAAAACTTTAGCCACATCGCCATCCGTAGGTCCAATAGCTAAAATTGGTCTTTTTGCCGCTAAATACTCGAAAAACTTTCCGGTCAAAATTCCTTTGGCATTGGCTGAATTGTTGATTAGAAGCAGCAAGATTTGTGATGATTTTTGTAAAACAACAGCTTCACTATGAGAGACATAGTCAATCTTATTCAAATTGGCTGTCAGTCCATTATTTTCTGCCTCTTCAATCACGGAAAAGTCCGTTTTCCCGATTAGGTTTATCTGTAAATCTTGAGCAAATTCAACATTCTCACCACTCAACTCACCCAGTATTTTCCAAAGAGTTTTAGAATTTCGAGCCGCATTCAATGTTCCGATATGGGAAAGTGAAAACTTCTTATCAGGTTCAATCGTAGTAATTTCCACATCGTCTGTGTCATATCCATTTGTAATAAGCTCAATTCGTTTCGGATTGAGTGCATGATACTCCCGTTTCATATCACTTGATACTACCAATACACAGTCAGCCGATTGGATTACTTTTCTCTCTAATTTATGATGGATTTTATCTGCTAAAGATGTGAGATTTAAATCGGCATAAAAATCAATATTTGTCCACGGGTCTCTAAAATCTGCAATCCAAGGAAGATTTGGAAACTGCTTTTTCAGTCCCAAGCCAATCAAATGCATAGAATGTGGCGGTCCCGTGCTGACTATTGCATCTACTGGATTTTCTTTAAGATAATCTGTAAGATATTTTACCGATGGCTTTACCCAAAATCTGCGTGGATCAGGAATTAGGAAATTGCCACGAATCCAGATAGATAACTTATCTTTCCACCCCGATTTTTTATTTTCTAAAATAAAACCGGCATTAATTTTCTCGCCTTTTCTTCCTGTTAGTTTTCTATAAATATCGTAAGGTTCCCAAATAGGTGTTTTCAAAACTTCCACACCCTGCGGAATATCTTTCACAAAAGAGTGGTCTTCAGACGGATATTCGGGATTCTCCGGCGTATAGACAATCGGTTCCCAACCAAATTCACGCAAGTACTTCACAAACTTAACCCAGCGTTGCACTCCTGCGCCACCGCTGGGTATCCAATAATATGTAATTATTAGTACGCGTTTCATAGAATAATTCTACTCTTCACTCAGACGTTCAATGGCTAGATTCAATCTCCTAAGCGTCTCTTCTTTTCCGATAATTTCTGCAATATCAAATAGATGGACACCTTTTGGTGCACCTACCAGTGCTAAACGGAAAACGTTTAACACTCCACCCATGTTATAAGAATTATCAGTAATCCACTGTTTTACAATTGGTTCCGTATTCACCGCCGAGAAATCATCCAATCCTTTCAACAAAGTTGCCAATTCTGTCATTTCTTGTGGTGTATCTTCTTTCCAACGTTTTTTCACCGTTTTCTCATCGTAACTTTCCGGTGCAACAAAGAAATAAGAGCTTTGCTCCCAAAGATCGGTAATAAAATTGGCTCGCTCTTTTACCAAACCCACTATTTTGGTCAACTTATTAAAGTCTTCAAAAATATCTTTTTGCACCAAAATATGTTGGAAAATATCGGCAATTTCTTCGTTGGATTTCAGTTGTAGGTAGTGATGATTAAACCATTTTCCTTTTTCATAGTCGAACTTAGCACCGCTTTTACTGACTCTTTCAAGCGAAAACTGCTCGATTAATTCCTGCATGGTAAACATCTCTTGATCGGTACCGTTATTCCAACCCAGCAAAGCCAAAAAATTAATCACCGCTTCCGGAAAATAACCTGCTTCACGATAGCCTTTTGAGATAGTTCCGGTGGTAGCATCTTCCCAATCAAGCGGGAAAACAGGGAAACCAAGACGGTCGCCGTCACGTTTACTCAACTTACCATTTCCATCAGGTTTCAACAAAAGTGGCAAGTGGGCAAATTGAGGCATCTCTTTTTCCCAACCTAAATATTTATATAAAATAACGTGCAAAGGCGAAGATGGTAACCACTCTTCACCACGAATCACGTGCGTTATTTCCATCAAATAGTCGTCAACCACGTTGGCTAAGTGGTAAGTAGGCAATTCATCCACCGATTTGTAAAGCACTTTATCATCCAAAATAGAAGAGTTAATAATCACTTCACCACGAATTAAGTCATTTACCACAATATCTTCATTCGGTTCAATTTTAATTCTTACTACGTATTTTTCACCGCTTGTAAGTCGCTCTTCTACTTCGCTTTTTGATAATGAAAGCGAATTTTGCATTTCCATACGAGTAGAAGCATCGTATTGGAAGTTGGCTACTTTTCCACGCATGATATCCAACTCTTGCGGTGTATCAAAAGCATAGTAAGCCAATCCGGCATCCAATAGCTGATTAACGTATTTCTTATAAATCTCTTTGCGTTCACTCTGACGATAAGGAGCATGCGGTCCTTCTGCATCCACGCCTATTCCTTCATCAATCTCAATTCCAAGCCAATTAAGTGCCTCTACAATATACTCTTCTGCACCGGGAACAAATCGTGCCGAATCGGTATCTTCAATTCGAAGCAACATATCGCCACCATGCTGACGAGCAAACAAATAGTTATACAAAGCTGTACGAACACCACCAATATGAAGCGGTCCGGTAGGACTTGGCGCAAAACGCACTCTTACTTTTTTATCCATTTTATTAATTAAATGTTTAACTTACAAAATTACAGAAAAGTTTAAGAAGTGCAAAAGTTTAAGCACTCAAATACACACAGTTTATTGTTCGTGAGAAAATTTACATACAAAAAAAGCGTCACTACTAAAATAGTAATGACGCTTTATTAAAAAGACGGCGGCTATCTACTCTCCCACGTTGTCTTGCAGTACCATCGACGTGATTGGGCTTAACTTCTCTGTTCGGAATGGGAAGAGGTGGAACCCCAATGCTTTAACCACCTAAATTTGGTCTTGGCTTGTTTACCAATAATAAGGTGACAGTTGAAAGTAAAAATTAGTCTTATCGTAAATTTAATTGTCTCTCGAGCTTTTCCAACGAGATAATGTTTTGTTTGTAAGAACTCTTCATCTTTTATTTGAGAGAGTTCTTCCT
>DUQG01000064.1 GCA_012837935.1 Bacteroidales bacterium | reverse complement strand
GTTTCAAAATGCCTTTGCAAAGCCAAACGTAACATTTGCTCTTGATACGATGCAGAATAAATATCTACTGTAAACTCCTCTCCTGTCTTTTTCTCTTGTCCATTAGACAGTTGGATAAAACCTGTGCCAATTCCCAAGATGGTTAGTCCGCTTAATTCTTCACTTACCACTGAAAACGAGTCGCCTTTTTCCAATCTGAATGAGCGAGATGCTGCCGTAGCCGATATGTGCTTTACTGATACTGAATTTTTACCCTCTATCGCTATAATTTTCACTTTTTCGTTGGCAGACGAAAGGGGCTCAAAGTGCTCTTTGGCAACTCCTTTGATTAAGTTTTGGCTGAAAGCTTGACAAGCATTCAAATCATAAAGTAAATTAAGATAATCGTTTTGTGTGATTCTGTTTTTCCCTCTCCCTGTAGTTATTTGTGGAAAAGTAGCACCTAATCGAATGATACATTGCGGAGCCAATTCTTCTACAATCTTCTTATACGCCTGTTGGTCTCTCTGAAAGCGATGTGGCTCATCAATGATAACAAAAGATTTAGTTGCACGGATAGCATTAAACGGACGATAAAATCCCTGAACGCCGAAATCATAATCATCTCTGGAAAGCAATTTACCGCTTGTGAGAAGGCTCATATTTACCAAAAGTACATATATTTTGTTGGTGTTTTGGTTAGAACCTTCCACAAAATTACGCACCACGCTTGGAAAGTATCGTTTACCTTTCTTAATGGTCATTGCCTTAAGTTCGCAAAGTTCTATGTTGGCATTGTAGCCGCGTGTCTCTTTAAAGTGACGTTGCACATAAGGATCGCCCATAAATTGTTTAGCACCTGCCTTGATGGGCAACGTAGGAACAGCTACTACAAATTTGTTTACCCCGTAACACTTATGTAACTCATAGATGATATGGGTGTAAACATAAGTTTTTCCTGTACCGGTTTCCATTTTAATATCCAAATTCAAACATCCGTTCTCTGCATGGGTAGTTTTACGTAATGAGTGATGCAGATTCGTTTCGGCTTGGATTTTACGAATAGCCGTTTGATAATTTTCAGGATATGAAAAATCGAATACAGGATTCTCAAAATATTGCGATGGCTGTTCAATAGGTGTATTCTCGAAAACTTGTGCAATAGCATTTACCGGTTTTTCTTGATGCTCTAAGCCAGTCTGTAAAATCAGTTCCATATCAATACCTCACATCTATATTTATTTTCAGATTTTTATCGCCATCACGTAGTACTACCGTGTTTTTACGCAACATTTCTGTTTGGGTAAACGTGAAGCTGTAGCCAAAAATCACAATATTCTCCGGACAAAAAGCAGCATCGGAGTTGTAGCGATCAATGAGTGCAGCCAAGTCTTTTTCTGTAAATTCTATATCAATCAGATAGAGATGTTTATCGTTGTGGTACGCTGTGTATCCATCTAATTTCACTTCGTTTGCCGATGCGCCAAAGCCGTATCCGTCTCTCACCAGCCAAGTTTCGAGAACGGTGGATTTGCCGAATTTTTCCAACACGGTTTCATCGGCAAACATAGCATTCGGGTCAAAATTTTCCAATTGGTCGAGCGTGTTGCTGTCGGGTTCGGCAAGCGTATAATGCTTAAATCCGTAATCGATATCGGCACCCGTTTCCGCTTTTATTTTGGCAGCGGCTCGGCGGATACGTTCTTGACCGATTTGGTCTATGGTATTGTAACCCGCATTGCGCGCTTCGCTGTTTGGGGGAGTAGCCTCAGGCAACTGCACCATAATCCATCTTCTTTGTTCATCTATATTTTCTGCATTCACTTCAAAAACAGATTGAGCTGTTGTCGCTGACCCAGAGAAAAAATCTAAAACAATATCATCTTGATTTGATCCAATTAAAATACATCTTTTTATTAATGCTACAGGTTTAGGATGATTAAAATATGTTTCTCCAAATAAACTTCTAATCTCACGTGTGCCTTCCTCAGTTCTCATTTCTGTCTCATCCCATACTGATTTTACCTTTGTCGTTGTTCTTCTGTTTTTTTCATAAATATTCCAATTACCATCTCTTCTTTGACGTGCAATGACTTGACTTTTATCAATATCTCCTAAAACAATGTTGTTTTGGGAGCGTGGTACTCCCCAACGCCATACACTTTCAGCACCTACACTATTGTACGGTTTTACTTCAATATGATATTCCTCACTTTTTTCTGTACTAACTGCACAAAATCCATCCTTTTTTATATTTGGATTTACATAAAAAGGATAAAAAAGATTAGGACGATTTCCACTATGAAACTTAGGATTACGATTTCTTAATTCTCTTATATTGTATCCACCCGATGAATCCTCAAAATCAAAAGTTGTTTCCTTTGGCATTTCATTGAGAATATTTTCTTCTGATTTCGAATAACATAGTAAATATTCATTAGTAATAGCAATCTGTTTATAATCTCTACCACCTGGATTTACTATCGGAATAATATTTGCTTCAAAATTCTCTTCCCCAAAAATGCTATCACAAAGCAGTTTCAAGTTTGCCTGTTCGTTATCGTCAATGGAAATAAAAATCACGCCGTCATCGGTCAGCAGATCGCAGGCAAGTTGCAGCCGGCACGCCATAAAGGTGAGCCACGCCGAGTGCGAAGCCGAGCCGCGACGGGTAAGGTCGAGTATCTTGGCGGCTTGCTCCTCGCTGATGCTCAGCTTGGCAGAGAGCTCTTCGGCTGTAAAAGTAAAGCGGTCGTTATACACAAAACCGTCGGTTCCGG
>DUQG01000039.1 GCA_012837935.1 Bacteroidales bacterium | reverse complement strand
ATGTGTTCAACAGCGTAGGTCAGCAAGTAGCTGCAGAAGCTATCAGCGGTACACTTACTACAGTAAGCACAGCACTTCCGGCAGGAGTTTATATGGTGAAAGTAAATAACCTAACAACAAAAGTGGTTGTAAAATAGCGGGACAGCGGGTTTCCTAACCCGCTTGTATTACCAAATAATAACATTAATTTATTAATCAGTAGAATGTAGTCGGAGAAACGTGTAACGTGAAACCCGAAACGTGTAACGTGAAACCCGACTAACATCTACCAACTACTAAAATATTATGACAAAAAGAAAATATATCAATCCCCAAGTGGAAGAAATTCGTTTAGATAACGAAATCTCATTACAATTAGCCTCTACGCCAACTGCACCTACAGATCCAAATTTCAACTTAAGCACGGGTGAAGAGGAAGGCTACACCTACGAAAACTGGTAGTAGCAGAAGCAAGCAAATTGCCGTTTAGAACGGCATTTTGCTTAATCACTAAGCAATAAAAAACCTAATAGTAGAGATAAAACTCCATCTCTACGTTAGGTTTTTTTTGTTTGGTGGGGTGCATCGGCATCTTGCCGATGATTCTAATATCACCGAGAGACTGGCTTGGAGCCAGCCTCTCGATTTTGGGACTCTCGGTTTCCTAACCGAGAGCTGTAGAAATGCCATACTATGACGTCTCTACAGCTTATTCTGGCTCACTTTTTGCAATATGCGTTTTTTAGGTTCAAGCAAAAAAGTTGTGGGGAAATAGAGGCGTAGCATAAAAATATCCTATACTGACATTATTTTATGAATGTCTGATATTCTAACGCCTATATTAATTCTTGTAAACAAGCGAACAAGTTCGAGCGGCCACGCCATCCCGATAGAATTCGGGAGGCGTGGGTAATTAAACAGTTTCCAAAGGGCTTTAGCCTAAACTTAAATAAATTTTGGCTAAAGCCTTGTGCTCTGTAAATGAATTATCCACGACTTAAAAGTCGTGGCAATTGATTTTAGCTAAAAAATAAGCTAATCATTTGTCGTTTTATTCCCCCTAACTTTTCGGATTGAACCGTTTTTTAATGAAAACATAAAAAACATCAAACAATAAAAATTTCAGAACAATGTGTTCTATCTAAGGATTGGCTTCAAATTAGCTCTTGGATAAGAAAACAAGTTATTCGAACTCGAATCTCAAACAAATAAATCGCATATGCTGGCAAAAAAATCCGTATCTTTGCAGCAAATAATAAACTAACTAACCAACCAACCAATGAAAACGAAACATTACGCAAAGCAAATTTTACTTTTACTTTCATCTTTCTTGTTGTCAGCTTCGCTTATGGGACAATCTACGTCATTCCCAAGTGTAGATTTACTTCCGCAAGATACCAAGTACACTGTTATCAGTGCAACGGCTTCAGCAAGTCAGCCTGGCGAAGGCATTGAGTTCAGCTATGACGATGATACTTCTACTATCTATCACTCACCCTGGGATGGTTCAGGTTTCCCGATTATCTTGACCTATAACTTTGCACCATCCGATATGGACTATATTGTTTACACTTCTCGATTGGATGGAAGTCCCAATGGACGCTTCAAGGAGATTACCGTATCAGTAAAAACTCAAGGAGAAACCGCTTATCGTCAGATAGTGGCAACGGATTTACAGGGCGCACAGGGAAGAAGTAAAATCGAATTTCCTACATTGGAAGAAAATGTAGTTTCAGTACAAATTAAAGTTATTTCCGGTGCAACCAATCAGAATAAGATGTTCGCAAGTTGTGCCGAAATGGAGTTTTATAAGTCCAATCAAGATTTTGAAGTTTTTACGGACAGGACGTGTTCGGCATTGAGGAACGGTGTTTCGCAAGCAGATATTTCCGCTATTTCCAACGAGTATTATCGTACGTTGGCACAAATGCTTTTTGACCAAAGCTATTCTTTGGAGTTCCGTATGGATGAATTCAAAGCTTGGCCTCATCCGGATGCTTTTTCAAGCGCCAATCGAGTGGGTAAATACAGCAAATGCGACAATCCTACCGGAATTTATATGCGTAAGGGGGAAAAAATTGCCGTTTTTGCAGAAAATATTGGTGAAATACCTGTTACACTCTGCTTGAAAGACTATTTGCCGAAAGATGCAGAAGGAAATCCTACAGAAGCAAATGGCTATTGGCAAAACACTTATTATAAATTATCTAACGGCTTAAATTTAATAACCGCCGAAAGAGATGGACTTTTCTATGTAGAGTATTTTACACCGGTTCATCTCACTGCTTCCAAGATAAAACTGCACTTTGCTTTCTCGAAAGTAGCGGGATACTTTAATAATCAGATACATACGGCTGCCGACTGGACAAGATTGCTTGCCGCCAACGAGTATGAATATATGGACGTATTGGGAGATTATGCGCATTTGTCGTTTCCTACAGCTAACTTTAGAAATAAAGCTGCTACTACCGGCTACGAGTTAAGTAAACTTTACGACGAAATGGTCTATATGGGACGCGAGTTTATGGGATATTACAAATATCCAAACCGAGACCCATACAATAGACTACATTTCGTAGTGATGTATCACTCCTTTATGTATGCCACTTCTTATATTACCGGCTATAATATTAGTACAATTGACGGACTGGTGGATGTGGAAGGATTAAGAAAGTCGCCTTGGGGACCTGCTCACGAAGTAGGACACGTTAATCAGCATAGTCCGCTTTTTAAATGGCTTGGAACAACAGAGGTAACCAATAACGTGCAGTCCCTTTTAATACAGACGGAATGGGGTAATACCTCAAGACTCATTGCCGAGGATCGCTACAAGGAAGCGTACGAAAATCTATTGGTTCCAAAAATTCCAAATGCCGAAGCTGATATTTGGCAAAAATTAGTTCCACTGTGGCAAATTCAACTCTTTTTTAGCGATGTACTGGGGCAAGAAGATTTTTATGCTCAGATATATGAAGAGGCACGTACACGTGCAACCGGAAGTAATCCGGGCGAACACCAGATAAATTTTGTAAAAATTTTGGTCGATGCTGCACAAGTGGATATAACAGAGTTTTTGGAAGCTTGGGGATTTCTCACTCCCGTTGATATGACCATAGATGATTATGGTGTAGGTACTATGACTATCACACAAGCACAAGTAGATGAGTTGAAAGCTTATATCCAGAGTAAAAACTATCCGAAACCTGCTTACAAAGTGCAGTACATAACTGATGTAAATAAACATATTTATCAAGAAGAACTAGCACTTGTAGAAGGTAATTATTCATGTTATGAAAATACGATTAAACCTTCGGGTTGGGAAAATGTGGTAGCTTACGAAGTTTATCAAGGCGATGAATTGGTGTATGTAGCACGTGGAGATGCTGGCAGTTTTGTTATCCCCGAAGAATACGATGCTTCTACTTGTAATATATATGCCGTACAATATGACGGTACAAAAGTGGATCTTGGCGAAGCATCCCCTTTTACAGATTTTGGCACGTATGGTAGAAGTGATAATGCACGTAAACTAAATGCACTTGAGTTTAGTCGTGATGATGTGTCTATTGTGAATTTGGCTATAAATCAAGAAACGGTTCAGAATGTATCTCCGGTTTATTTTGATAAAACAAAACAAATTATTGAAATAAAACCCGGTAGTAAGTTGACTGTAAATTTTGACTGGACCGGAAAATGGATGCACAATATTATATACGTAGATTGGAACGCCGATAAAATCTTTGCAACGGATGGTTCGGTAGAACGAATCGATTATAACGGTTTGAATGAAGGTGGTGAAGTGGCTAAACCAATAAACTATACTATTCCTGTAAATCAACCGGAAGGCGATTACACTATGCGAATTATGGTGGACTGGTTAGATGCGAACGGTCAAAGTTCACCGAATTTACCTAAGGCTAGTCTGAATACGAATGGCGGAGCAGTAGTTGATGTGATTCTACGTGTTACCAATATACTCACACCTGATGCTCCAACTACAGCATTTGTACATGAGAAAGCATTGGTGGTGAGAGGTGCGGAAATAACAATCGTTGCACCCGAAGAAGAAAAAACCATCGTTTATACCACGGACGGTACGAAACCAAATGTTTCACCCACTTCAATATCCGGCGTATCGCCACTAAATATCACGCTTACGGAAGATACAGAACTAAGAGCTGTTTGGTTAAAAGAAGGCAAAACGAGTTTTGAATTGGTTCAAAATTATACGATAATTGATGCCGTAATACCGCAAGTTTCGAGCTTAGAGAAACCTGTATATTATTATATAATGTCGGCTGTAGATACAAATTCAAAAACTGCCGGAACTAACCCATCGGTAATTGATGCGTATGGAAAATTGCTTTATATAGATGCAGTCGGCTCTGCAAGCAAATACGATTATTTCTCAAATATTCCTGCCGAGAAAAAAGAGAATGCACTCTGGGCAATTGTCAATGTAGATGGAGTAATTAAGCTTAAAAACAAAGGCACAGGAGCTTATATGAATGAAAGCGATAACTCTTCTGCTAATGGAACTCAAACATTTGTTTATAATATTTTCGAGGGAACTAAGCAATTTAGAATAAACAATTCAGGGTATAGCCATCTGTTAGCTTGGACTAATAATACAACTAATAAGTGGCGTGATAATATCGGTGTTAATTCACTAATTGCTTGGTATTTCGTTTCGCCTGCTATAAATACTTCCGGCAATTGGTCTGATGCCTCTAAGTGGACACCTAACGCTGTGCCGACGGATGGAGTCGGTGTCATTGTAAATGCTGATGTTGCTTTAGATATGAATGTAACAGCAGGACTAAGCATTAACGAAGGAAAAACCTTAAGCGTTAATAGCGGAAAAAACTTGACTTTAAATGACATAGCTACCAATAACGGTACTATTAAATTACTTTCAGATGCTACCAACGGTACAGCTACTTTGCTAGGCAACGTTACAGGTAAAGCTACTGTAGAGCAAGCAGCTGAAAATCATCGTACTTACTATATCGGTTCTCCGGTAAGTGGTGAAATTATTACTGAAGGTATCGGTCAGAGCATTACTTTTGATGAGGCTACTAATAATTGGTCGACACCTGTCGCTTTCTCGGATATAAATCCGATAGCAGGAAAAGGTTACGGTATTCAAGTAGGTATAGGAAGCTCAGGTGCTACTATTATCAGCGTTTCGGGAACGCTTAATAATAACACTCAAACCATTGCTATGACAATGGATAAGAGGAAGTTCAACTTTGTTGGTAATCCATATCCGTCATTCTTAAATGCCCAAAAAGTGATTGCAGGTAACGCAGGTAATGTAGAAGGTTCACTTTGGTTCTACTTGAAAGACAATGGTTATAAGTTTATAACTTACAACGTTGCCTCAGGCTTTACTATTCCTGAAATAGAGGGTATAGATGGCTACATTCCACCAATGCAAGGTTTTTGGGTAAAGGCAGCAGTTGCGACTGATTTTATTTTTACCGATGAAATGCGTCTCCATAAGCCGGAAGCTAGTAAAGCGATATTCCGTGCTCCTCAAGCAGCAGAAAGAAAAGAGTTGCGTCTGCAAATAACTAACGGAACTGAAACAGATGAGACACTACTCCTATTTTGCGAAGATGCAACTGAAGATTGGAATTCATCTAAAGCTATGAATCCGGGATTAAATATTTACACCCTAAAAGATGGAAAAGAGTTAGCTCTAAATAGTCGTACAGCTATCGAATACGGTACAGAAACACCCGTAGGTATTAAAGGCGCAAGTGGAGAATGCACTTTCTCGACAATTAAATACGTGAACTTCGGTACAGATAAAGCGTTCTTGATTGATAAGCTTACAGGAGTATTTACCGACTTAAGCAGTAGTGATTATACAGTAAATTTTGCGGAAGCTTACAGCGGTACAGATCGCTTTGCATTGGTATTTGCTTCTGTAAGCAATACTCCGATATTTTCGGGTGCAGGAAACTGGAGCGATCCGCTTAACTGGGAAGGCAATGCGATTCCGGAAGGTGCTGCCAGTAATGTAACCATCACCGGTGCTGCCACGCTTGACCAAAATGTAACGGTAAATAACCTGACAATCAAATCAGGCGCTACTTTTATACTCGCACCGGATAAACAGCTTACCGTGAATGGTACTGCTATCGTAGAGCAAGAAGTTCAAAAACCACAAACTTATTACATCGGTTCGCCGATAAGCAATATGACAAACTCTGCAAATATCGGTAATGCTATTACATTTACAGAAAGCAGTAATACTTGGTCAACTGCAACTGCATTTGCTAATCCGACACCAGGGAAAGGATACGGCGTGCAAGTAGGTGCAGGTGAAGAATCTGGAACTGCTACTCTTAGCTTTACAGGAACACTTAACGGCAATGTAAATATTGATATAACCTCAACTACAGGAAAAAGAAGATTTAACTTCTTAGGTAACCCATATCCATCCTACTTAGATGGTGCAGACTTAGTAGCTGGTGATAATTTAGAAAAAACAATATGGTTGTTCTTTAAAGAGGGTACTACATATCAATTTAAATATCGTAATGTGGGTGTACCTGGAGGTGAAGGTAGTTTAGATGATGCCTATATTGCACCAATGCAAGGTTTTTGGGTAAGACTAAAAAGTGCGGCAGCACAAGGTAATCACACATTTGCTTTCACTAATGCTATGCGTAAACATAAGGGAACCAGTAATACTGTATTCCATGCACCGCAAGCTTCGGAAAAACAAGTACTACGTCTGGCAATCAGCAACGGCACTATAACAGATGAAGCTACTATCTTATTTAGCGAAAATGCAAATAGTGACTGGAACTCATCTAAACTGATGAACTCGGGTCTAAATATCTACACCGTAAAAGCTGCAGAAAGCTTGGCACTGAATAGCCGTACAGCTATTGAATACGATGTAGAAACAGCGGTAGGTGTAAAAGCCGAAAGCGGTGTATATACCTTCTCAGCAAGTAAATTCGAGAACTTCGGAACAGAAAAAGTATTCTTACTTGATAAAGTAGCAGGAGTATCTACAGAATTAAGCACAGGTGATTATACTGTAACCTTCGCAGAAGCTTACGAAGGAACAGACCGTTTCGCATTGATATTCCCACGTTCAGGTGTTATCAGCGGATTGGAAGATGCAGAATCAGCTGGTTTCTTTGCCTTTGCAAAAGACAACTGCATTATCGTAAGCAGCGATGCACAAGGAGATATGATTTATGTGTTTAACGGTGTAGGTCAGCAAGTAACTGCACAAGCTGTTAGTGGAAAACTCACCACCCTGTCCACAGCATTTCCTGTAGGTGTTTACGTAGTAAAAGTAAATAACCACACAACAAAAGTGGTAGTAAGATAGAAGCGGAACTGTGTCTCGATAGCAATCGGGGCTAATCTGCTGTAGCATCAACCAAAGACTGGCTCCAAGCCAGTCTTTGGTTGAAAAATCGTGTATAGTTTCAAAAAAAACTGTATCTTTGTGGTAAATAATAAAAATATAAATATGGAAAACTTACATACTATTAAATCGCGTTTTGTTTCTAGAAAAGTAGGAAAAGAAGTGGTAATTGTGCCATTGGTTGATAATGTGGCTCAGATGAACAAAGTTTTTACGCTCAACGAAACTGCCGGATTTTTATGGGAAAATCTTAACGAAGGTATTACTGCTGAAAAGCTGCAAGAATTACTGTTAGAAAATTTTGATGTAGATGCAGTTACAGCAGAAAAAGATGTACAAACATTTTTGGAGAAGATTAATGGATTGAAAGATTAATGGACTTTTAGACATAAGAACAAAGAACAAAGAACAAAGAACAAAGAACAAAGATGAAAGACAAGATTAGCAGTAACCCAACGTCCTCGTTGGTCACCGAGTTAAATCGAAGTGTGGGGGATTTAGGGCGGCTACAACTCAATATAGCAGGTTTTACTATTCAGTTAGAGTCGGAATGGGACTTAGCTTTTGACGTAGGTTTTAAGCATTTTATCAGTACGAAAGAGCAAGAGCCCGATATTTACGTAGAATGTCGAAAAAGAGAGGCTATTGGACTTTTCAAAGGAGCAGAGAAAGTATTTACCTCAGCTAACGACGAACTGATGTTTTATGAAATATATAAAAAAGGGGATGCTTTGTTGTTTGCTCTTTTTAATCAAGCTCTTCAAGTTGACAGTCAATCAAATCAGGTACCCATACAGCAGGTAGCGCTTTTAGAACCGGACTTAAAGCATTGGACTATCTGGTCGGAAGAGCGAAACGGCGAATTGGAGCCTATGCTCTATCCTATGGCACCGATTTTATTGCATTATGCTGTACTTACTGCTGATGCTGTAATGATGCATGCTTCCGGAGTTTTTGACGGCGAAAAAGGTCGGATGTTTAGCGGATTTTCGGGTGTGGGGAAAAGCACTATTTCCGGAATTTGGCGAGATAATGGTAGCCTCTTAATCAATGACGATCGATTGATTATACGCCGAGAAAATGGGCGTTATTATATTTATAATACACCGATGTTTTACGAAGATGAAAATAAAAAAGCACCTTTGGATGCGGTTTATTTAATTCGTCATTTCCCCGAAAATGATATGGAGAAAATTTCCGGTGCGGCAGCAGTTACGGGAATTATGGCATTCAGTATTCAGAATAATTATGACCGTCGCTTTGTACAGCATCACATTGACTTTTTTACTAAAATGTGTGAGGTTGTCCCGATTTATCGTTTGGGTTTTGTACCTGATAAAAACGTGATTGAGTTTATTAAAGAAAATAGTCTATAGCAGTAGAGACAGAGATATAATAAATTTGTGTTCCGAAATAATCATCTCAATCATATAAATCAAAAAAATCCCCGCTCAGACAACATCTAAATATGCAAAAGACCAATCATATCGACACAGAGATTTCAGCTATCGAATTTGCAGAAATACTTATTGAAAACGAGCAATCTGTTTCTATCGAAATGAAAGGTATAAGTATGTTTCCTACGTTACGAGAAGGAGACATTGGTTCCGTTGTAAAATGCAGACCTGAAGAGTTAAAGTTGGGCGATATTGTTGTATGGAAACGTAATAATTTACTGCTTGCTCATCGTTTAATTAAAAAAGGTATTGATGAAAGTGGTAATTGGGTTTTTTGCACCATCGGGGACAATAACTTTAAGAAAGACGTTAAGTTTTCAGAAAAAGAACTTGTTGGAAAACTCAGTTCATTTTCGAGAAATGGCGTTGAGCAAACGATGGATTCTCTAAAAATGAAATATCGTAGATTTTTATCCATGAAATGCCATTCCATTTCGGTTTTTTATTCGCATTTTAGATTAAGATTAAGACGTCTTTTCCCTTTTATTTATCAACATTTTCACTCTATCCGCAACAATCTTCGCACTCTCCTTCACGGTCAGGAAAAACTGTTTCGAAAGAATGCACTTATTGCTGTTTTAACGGGCTGGGTTCCGCTGGCAATGATTGTAAGCATCAAGTTTTTGATAGACTTTATCAGTCGAAGTTCTTTGGAAACAACCGAACAAAAATATCTTTTTTTCGGACTTTTGAGCGTAACTGCGATATTCTTTATGGCGGGCGGCGTACTTACTCAAATCGGCAATTATTTTTCTGAAAAGATCTCGCAAAATATCAGTCGAAATGTTTATGCAGAATTGCACCAAAAGCATATTCGACTGCATTTAACCGATTTTGAAAATTCCGACACACAGGACAAAATGCATCGAGCTGTGCAAGAAGCTTCCTATCGTCCAATGCGAATGCTGAATTCAGCACTTGGACTGATTAGGGCAATTAGCTCGGGACTTATTTTGTTAGTGCTTTTTGTGAGTATTCGCTGGTATTTATTGTTGATTTTGCTGGTGGCTGTATTGCCTGAAGCTATTTTTAGAATGCTCTATGTCCGCCGACTATATAGGATGAAAGAAGCACAAATACCCCTTGAGCGAGAAAAATATTACTACAATAGAGTGCTGACAGCTTTCACTTTTGCTAAGGAGATGCGTCTGTTTAATTTTTCTAACTATTTTATTCGTCGATTTAACCAGAAACAAGACGAACTTTTTGCAGAAAAATTGGCACTTACTAAGTTTGAAACTCGTAATTCCATCTTGACACAAGTTATTGGTGTGCTGATTGTTTTTACTGCCATTGGAATAGTGGCTTACTTGAGTATGGTCGGTGCTATGAGTATTGGAACCGTGGTGCTCTTCTTCTTTGCTTTTCGGTTAGGTTATCGTGTTATAAATGAGTTTTTTCGCTCTACTGCCGGATTAATAGAAGACAATACTTTTTTGGAAGATTACTTCAGTTTTCTTCAATTGCCGGATACAAAAACGGATAAAATAGACTTTCCTCAACCATTCCAACTAAACGAAGGAATTCGATTTGAAAATGTCAGTTTCGCTTATGAAAGTAGTGAGCGAATGGCTTTGAAAAATATAAATATACATATTCCCAAAGGGAAAACTGTGGCACTTGTGGGCGAAAATGGCGCCGGAAAAACTACGCTTATTAAATTGCTTTGCGGTTTTTACAAGCCAACCGCAGGGAAAATCATGTTGGATCAAGTGGATATTGCATCCATTGGAATGGAAAATATACTAAAAAATCTTACTGCTGTATTTCAAGATTTTGCACTTTATCAAGTGGCTGCAGGCGATAATATCATGCTGGGCGACTATGGAAAATCGCGTGATTTAGAAAGAATGAAACAAGCAGCACAAATTGCCGGAATAGATGAAGCGCTTAGCAAAATGCCAAAAGGATACGCCAGCCGTTTGGGATATTTATTCAAAGACAGTGAAGAGCTAAGTATTGGGCAATGGCAAAAAATGGCTATCGCTCGTGCATTTTACCGAGATGCACCGCTTCTGATAATGGATGAACCGTCCAGTGCTTTGGATCCTAATTCGGAACGGCAAATTGTAAGTACGTTGAAAAAACTTGCAGAAAATAAAACTACACTTATCGTAAGCCACCGACTATCAACGGTGCAATGGGCTGACCACATTTATCTATTCAACGAAGGCGAAATAGCGGAAGAAGGCACACACGACGAATTGATGGCGTTGAAAGGGAAATATTTTAGTCTTTTTCAAACTATAAATGGATAATTATCCGTCTTCGCCGGATATTATTTGGTTGTTTTTTTGGGGGACGGCTAGAAGCCGTTGATTTGAATCGTCGGCTGGAAGCCGACGCACCCAACATAAAATAAAATCAGTGTCAATCCGTATATTAGTGCTATCTGTGTTCTAATCGGGAGCGGCGGATTTCAAATCCGCCGTTCGTGGGGAAGCTGACGTACCCAACATAAAATAAAATCAGTATTAATCCGTATAATCAGTGTTATCTGTGTTCTAATCTTATCACCCATGCAGAAGAAAATTCACGAAATACTTAAACACCACTGGGGTTATGACAGTTTTCGTCCTTTGCAGGAAGATATTATTAATAGTGTGCTTTCCGGGAAGGATACACTTGGTCTGATGCCTACAGGTGGTGGTAAGTCGCTGACTTTTCAAGTTCCTGCTTTGGCAATGGATGGGCTCTGCATTGTGGTTACGCCGTTGATAGCTTTGATGAAAGACCAGGTGGAAAACCTGAAAAAACGAAATATCCAAGCGGCAGCTATCTATTCCGGCATGACTTCCAAGGAAATACTGCAAACTCTTGAAAATGCCGTGTTTGATGCATATAAATTCCTCTATGTCTCACCCGAGCGATTGGCAACATCCATTTTTATTACCAAAGTACAGCAGATGAACGTTTCGTTGATTGCTGTCGATGAATCGCACTGTATTTCGCAGTGGGGCTATGACTTCCGACCTTCTTACCTGAAAATTGCTGAAGTGCGTGATTATCTGTCGAAAGCTCCGGTATTGGCACTTACAGCTACGGCTACATTGGATGTGGTGGACGATATTCAAGAAAAGCTGCATTTCAAGGAAAAAAATGTCTTTCGTATGAGTTTTCATCGCTCTAATTTGGCTTATGTAGTTAGAAATACGGAAGATAAAAACGAACAATTATTGAAAATCCTAAATGGTGTTCCCGGCTCATCGGTAGTTTATGTGCGAAACAGAAAGAAAACAAAAGAAATTGCCGATTGGCTTAACGAGCGAGGTGTTATAGCCGAGCACTATCATGCCGGACTAAATAACGAAACAAAAGATGCTCGCCAACTTCGCTGGAAAAACGATGAAACTCGGGTAATTGTCTCTACCAATGCTTTTGGGATGGGAATTGACAAGCCGGAAGTACGCACCGTAATACACTTGGATTTACCGGATTCCATTGAAGCTTACTTTCAGGAAGCCGGAAGAGCGGGTCGTGATGAGAAAAAAGCTTTTGCTGTGTTACTTTTCAACAATACGGACGCGGTGAAAATGCGAAAACGAGTGGCAGATACCTTTCCACCAAAAGAAAAAGTGCTGGAAGTATATAATGCCATTTGCAATTATTACGAAGTAGGCTTAGGCTCCGGCTTAGACAACACGTTTGTTTTTGATTTAGGGGATTTTTGTCATAAATTTCACCAACCGCTTTTGGTTGCACATAATTCTATTAAAATCTTACAGCAAGCCGGATATCTGGATTTAACCGATGAGCAGGACAGTTCTTCAATGGTGTTGTTTACTTGCAATAAAGACGAGCTTTATAACCAAAAACACACGCCGGATCAGGAGCGATTAATTCATGTTTTACTGCGCTCATATACCGGATTGTTTACCGATATGGCAGCTATCAATGAGGAAACCATTGCCAAAAGGCTTGACTGGAAGCAGGAAAAAGTCTATGAGCAATTGGTAGGATTGGCACGAGAGCATATCATTAAGTATATTCCCAGAAAAAAAACACCGTTTCTCACATTTACACACGAGCGCGAAGAGCTACACCGTGTTATTTTGGGTAAAGAAGCCTACGATGACCGAAAAACAAGATATGTGGCAAGAATAAAAAGTATGGTGGATTACGCATCGGATGAAAATGTTTGCCGTAGCGTTATGCTGCTAAACTACTTTGGCGAAAAAAATGGCGAAAACTGCGGTCAGTGCGATGTTTGTTTGAAAAAGAAAAATGCCAAATTAACAAACGATGAGTTTACAACAATCCGAATGCAAATTGAAGATTTGCTGAAAAACGAGGCATTGAGCATCCCGGAAATAATAGAAAGACTTAAATTTAAAGAGCAGAAAATCATTGAAACGGTGCGTTTCCTGCTGGATAATAATATCGTTGTCCAAAATAAATATATGAAGCTCGAACTAAAAAAATAACTCTCGCATGATAAGTCGGATTTAAAAATAAAGAATAAAATTGTATCTTTGACCCCAACTTCAATCAACCTGTTCAATAATCTTAACTAATAAAAACTTAAAAAAATGAAAAAGTACAAAGCAAATAAGTTCCGATATTTTCGCAGACATATTGGCGACCGCTACGATGGTTGGCGAGTAAGAAAGGTAGATCCGGTGTTTGCGGTGATTCCCTATTTTTTGCGGTCTCGTCTGGATTCTCAGGTTTTTTTTGAGGAACGAATTTCCATTGACAATATCGAGGCTTTTATCAAGGAACATAAAGAGGACATTCCCGGATTGTCCATTATGCATGTGATAATAGCCTCTATGATTCGAGTTGTTTCACAACGCCCCAATCTTAATCGATTTATTATGTGGAACAAAATATTTGCCCGAAATTATTTGAGTTTCTCTATTGTTATAAAGCGTTCTCTAACCGACGACGGAGAGGAAACACTTATTAAACCCAATTTTATGCCTACAGATACTTTGTATGATGTGGTGCGTAAAATACAAGAGGAATATGATGAGAGCCTCCCTGAAGGTTCCCAAAATTTATTAGATAGAGTCTCCAAACTTTTCGGATTCTTTCCGGACTTTTTAATGAGATCTGCTGTATTTACTTTGACGTGGTTGGACAAAATAGGCTTATTACCACGCACTATCGAACAAATCAGTCCTTGGCACAGCAGTGTTTTCTTAACCAATATCGGATCTATCGGAGCGGAGTCTGTTTATCACCACTTGTATGAGTTTGGTAACTGTAGTATCTTTATGGCAATGGGCAAAAAATCCCAACGACATACGGTTTTACGTTCCGGTGAAATGAAGCAATATAAAAGTATTATGCTGCGATTTGTGGTAGATGAGCGAATCTGTGACGGTTTTTATTATGCATCATCGCTCAGAATGCTGAACCGAATTTTACAAAATCCGGAACAACTGCTAACACCACCTGAACAAGTAATTGTGGATGATGGAGTAAAGTGGAAAAGAATTGACCAAAAGTAGAAGACAGGAGTCGGTAGATGGAAGACAGAAGCTGTGGGGAACGTCGGCTTCTAGCCGACATAAACAACAAAAAATGAAAACTACAAAACCGAATAACACAACACCCAAAACAACTATTCGCATGCCAGCCGAGTGGGAAAGGCAGTCGTTTGTGCAACTTACCTTCCCGCATGAAAATACCGACTGGGCATATATGTTGGATGAGGCGGTAGCTTGTTTTGTTAATATTGCCGAAGAAATTACCAAACGCCAAAATTTGTTGGTGGTTTGTGCAGATAAGCTAAAGGTAAAAAATTACCTAAAACACTTACCGCAGTCTCGAATTAAATATGTGCAAATTCCGAGTAATGACACTTGGGCAAGAGACCACGGAGCAATTACCGTGTTGAAAAATCAGATTCCCTATGTGCTTGATTTTACATTCAATGGCTGGGGGTTGAAGTTTCCTGCCAATTTGGATAACCAGATTAATATTCAACTTTTCGATAAAAAAGTTTTCCCCAAAGAGGTAGGCTACAAAAACAGAAAAAATTTTATTCTCGAAGGAGGAAGTATAGAGAGTGATGGACGCGGAACTATTCTTACCACATCGGAATGTTTGCTTTCTGATAATAGGAACAATATTTCCCGCGAAAAGATAGAGGCAAAACTCAAGAAATACCTTGGTGCCGAACGAGTGCTTTGGCTCAATAATGGCTACCTTGCCGGAGATGATACGGATAGTCATATAGATACGTTGGCACGTTTTTGTAGCTATGACACAATTGCTTACGTGAAGTGTACGGATGAAAATGATGAGCATTATGATGCGTTGAGGCTAATGGAACGTGAGTTGAAGTTTTTCACTTTATCAGGTTCTGCAAACAAATATAACCTAATAGCTCTTCCGATGGCTGATGCAGTTTATGATGAGAACAGTCATCGACTTCCAGCTACTTATGCCAACTTTTTAATTATCAACGATGCCGTTTTGGTGCCGACATACAATTCCCCAAAAGATGAAATTGCAATGGCTAAAATTCAGAAAGCATTTCCGGACAGGGAAATTGTGGGTATTGATTGTCGTGCTTTGATAAAACAACACGGCTCACTACACTGTGTTACAATGCAATATTTTGATTTTTAAAGGACAAATGCTTTGTAATCTCGTTTGAAATTCTTACCTTTGCATGCTTTTTTGCAAGAGAAAGTGTGATGGGAAATTAAGCGACTAATCACTTAAAAACTAAACGCTTAAATTTTGAGTAACACAAATTATTATTAAAAAATGAAAACATTTGACTTAGCAGGCAAAGTTCGCCAAGAAGTAGGAAAAAAAGCAACGAAAGAAGTTCGTAAATCAGGAACAGTTCCCTGCGTACTTTATGGTGGTGGCGAAAACGTTCACTTTACAGTAACTGAAAGTGCTATTCACAGACTTATTTATACACCACATGTGTATATGATTAACCTAACTGTAGGCGGAAAATCAACTAAAGCGATTATGAAAGACCTTCAGTTCCACCCGGTAAGTGATAAGGTTTTGCATATTGACTTCTTAGAAGTAAATGAAGATAAACCGGTTGTAGTAGAATTGCCGGTAAAACTGACAGGACTTGCGGCTGGTGTAAAAGCCGGTGGTAAATTGAGCCTTGAAATGCGTAAGCTGAGAGTAAAAGGACTTTATAAAGACCTTCCGGAAAACATTACATTAGATGTAACCAAGCTTAGCTTAGGTAAATCCATCCAAGTGGGTTCAATTTCTTTAGAAAATATAGAATTAATGAATGCTAAAAACGCTGTAGTAGCTCAAGTGAAATTGACATGTGCTGCACGTGGTGCTGCCGCTACTGCTGCTTCTGAAGAAGAAAAAGAAGAATAAGAGTAAATGAAGTACTTGATAGTAGGATTGGGGAATATCGGTCCTGAGTATCATAATACCCGACATAATATCGGTTTTACAATATTGGACGCATTCGCTAATGCGTCCAATGTTTTTTTTGCAGATAAACGTTACGGTTTTACAGCCGAGGTTAAGCTGAAAGGGAGAACTTTGCTTTTACTGAAGCCTTCTACCTTTATGAATTTAAGCGGAAATGCACTTCGGTACTGGATGCAAAAAGAGAAAATTCCTATTGAGAGGGTATTGATAATTGTAGATGATATTGCATTGCCGTTTGGCACTTTAAGGTTAAAACCAAAAGGTTCTGACGCAGGACATAATGGTCTGAAACATATTCAGGAAATTCTCGGACATAGCAACTATAATCGTCTTCGATTTGGAATTGGCAATGATTTCCCCAAAGGTGCGCAAGTGCATTATGTACTAAGCGAATGGAGTGAGGAAGAGGCAGCTAAAATTCCGGAAAGAGCTGAGCAAGCAGGTGAAATTATTAAAAGTTTTTGCCTTGCCGGAGTAGAGCACACTATGAATGCGTATAATAATAAATAATATGATTATCTGCAATTATTCCTAATATTTTTTCAGTTGCCACGACTTTTAAGTCGTGGGTAGCTTGAAAGTAAAATACGGGGCTTTAGCCCAAACTTATGTAAATTTTGGCTGAAGCCATTTTTTTAGATTTATTCAATTTATTATAGGAAGCATTGCGGGTGACTATTTCATTCATTTTCATCTATGGAAATACGGATTGACAAATGGCTTTGGGCGGTTCGAATATTTAAGAGCCGCAGCATTGCAACTGAAGTTTGCAAGAAAGGCAGAGTGCTTGTTCAAGATGTTCAAGTAAAGCCTTCTCGTATGGTAAAAGTGGGTGATGTTGTTCAGGTAAGGAAAAATCCGGTGCTGTTTTCATTCAAAATACTGGCAATTCCAAAAAGTAGAATGAACGCCAAGTTGGTGCCTGAGTTTATGGAAAATGTAACTACGCCGGACCAACTGGAGCTATTGGAATTAGGTAAGATAGCAGCTCAGAGCGGTCGAGCACGTGGAACCGGACGTCCGACTAAAAAAGAAAGACGAGAGATGGAAGAGTTCTTTGAACCTTATTTTTTGGATAGCGATTTCGATGATGACGATTTTTATGAGTAGACAAGTAAACAGGTGGACGAGTAAACAGGTAACTTACTACTTACGTTGACTACAAACTACGAACTACATACTACTTGTTGCTTCTCGCTTCTTTGATGCAAACTTCTCATTCCACAGTACCCACATTAAGAAAATCAATACATAGAAGGTATATTTCAAAATGTGTTCGTGCCAGAGTTCAAACTGTTCGGGATGTTTATTGAAAATTGCCGTGATAAAAATAATTCTAAAATTATTAAACAGATAGACCACAATTAAGCCCAGCGGGATATACCAAAGTTTATGTTTCCATGGACCTTTGTAGAACGCAATAATACAGAAGAAAATATAAGCTTGCTTAATTCCGGAACAAGCCCAAATAACGCGGATAGAGAGTTGACTTTCGTTGTGGCATATCACATTTCCACTCAATAGCGAAGTATCATAACCGATAAAATTTAGCACTTTATGTGTCAGTTCGGCAATATGTTGACTCATTACTGCAAATGGATAGGAAATATTCATTCCCAGAAAATGCACCACATCACTACTTTCATCCCCAATAACCAGAAATTTCCAGAAAAAATGCGAAGCCAACAGAATAACGACAAAATAAATAACTCCTTTTGTATCGTTACTCAGTTTGCTAAATGGATTTTTCTTCTTTTTTGTAGTATTGGTCTCTTTATTCATTTTCAAGAATATTCGTAAAACAGAAAAGCAATCGTTTATTTGCCACTTACCCCTTACTTCTTGCCTCTAAATACTCATTCTCGCATAAGGTGCTTCATCTAATTCGCAAAATTCCCCTTTTAGGTATTTATAATATCCTGTAATAGCAATCATGGCGGCATTATCTGTGGTAAATGCAAAGGGCGGAATAAATATATCCCAACCGTATTTTTCGCTATGCTGATAAAACGCTTGTCGCAAAGCTGAATTAGCCGATACGCCACCTGCCACGGCTACTTGATTGATGTTAAGCTCTTTTGCAGCTCTGTGTAGTTTATTCATCAAAATATCAACTACCGTTTTTTGCAGACTTGCAGATAAATCATTGATATTCTCTTCCACAAAGTTAGCATTTTCTTTTATATTATCGCGTAGCAGATAGAGAAAAGATGTTTTCAATCCGCTAAAACTATAATCATAGCCTTCTATTTGCGGTTTGCTTAGTTTGAAAGCATCCGGATTTCCTTCTTTTGCCAGTTTGTCAATATGCGGACCGCCGGGATAGGGTAGTCCCATCACTTTTGCGCATTTATCAAAAGCTTCCCCAGCGGCATCGTCAATCGTTTGTCCGATTACTTCCATATCCAGATAATCACGTACCAATACGATTTGGGAATTCCCACCTGATACTAACAAGCAAAGAAACGGGAACGAAGGAAACTTTTCATTCTCTTTTCCTTGACTGATAAAATGAGCTAACACGTGAGCTTGCAAATGATTAACATCCACCAGCGGAATATTAAGCGCTTGTGAAAATCCTTTAGCAAAAGAAGTCCCTACGAGCAGCGAACCGAGCAAACCCGGACCACGTGTAAAGGCGATGCTTGTCAATTCTTCTTTCTCAATTCCGGCTTCTTTCAGTGCAGTGTCCACTACGGGAATGATGTTTTGCTGATGCGCTCGCGAAGCCAATTCCGGAACAACACCACCATATTTTTCGTGAATTTTCTGATTGGCTGTTACGTTAGAAAGTATCACACCATCTCGAATAACGGCAGCCGAAGTGTCGTCACAAGATGATTCGATACCTAGTATAGTGATATTTTTTTGCATTGTCATTGTTTTAAAGCTCGAAGTAGTATGTAGTTTTAGTTTTGAGTTTACAGTTTTCAGTTCGCAGTATTTAGTTTTAATATTATCCCAAAACTCGAAACTCGGAACATGAAACCTGAAACAAAGAACCTGAAATTTGGTTTAATTTTTGCACTCATTCTTGAAATATCTGCAAAAGTACAAACTAAATGGCTGTTTACAATACTTAATTAGCGAAAAATTAGTTACTTTTGTAGTTTAAAACTTGAAATTATCAGAAAACTTAAAAATATAATTGTTGTTGCACTCTTAGCTCTTGTAGTTGGGAGTATTGTTTTGTTAATCTTATTGGGAAATAATAAGGTACAAAATTATATTGCTCAAGAGTTGACTGTTACGGTTTCGGAGAACTTAGGAACAAAGGTTTCGGTAGGAAATGTAAACTACCAACTTTTCAACACCTTTAAGTTCGAAGATTTATACGTGGAGGATTTGAATAAAGATACTTTGCTCTATGTCGATAAGGCTTATGCGAACTTTCATTTCTGGAAATTCTTCAAAGGAAAATTTATTTTTAACGAAGTCTTGTTGGATGGGTTTCAAGGAAGTTTGATAACCGACTCTACGGGTGTTAACAATTTGAATGCTGTTTTACAGGCATTGAAAAAGTCAAAAAAAGAGAAAAAACCATCATCTGTTGAGTTTAACTTGAAAGAAATTCGTTTGGCAAATTCGGGTTTTAGGCTTTATAATTATAAACATCCGGCACACCCGGATAGTACTCATTTTGATGGAAGAAGGATTGATTTACAGGATATTAATGCAAGAATTGCCGTAGATTACTTCAAAGGTGATTCGCTTAGAGCAAAAATTTATGAACTGAGTGCCAAAGATAAATCGGGGTTGACCATCCAAAAACTGACAACCGAAATTCAAGGATTCAAAACCGGATTTCGTTTCCCGAGTTTCTCACTTGAACTTCCCAACTCTAAGATAGAACTCGATTCTGTACGGATGGAGTATGATAGCATTGCTAACCTAAAGAATGTTTTGACTGCTGTTCGTTGGAATGCAAAAATAAAACCTTCCGAAGTAGTACTCAAGGACTTAGCAGCATTTGTTTCGGGTTTTGCCCAATTAAAAGACCCCGTAAAATTGACAGGAAATTTATCAGGACGGATTGCCAGTTTCCGTTTGCAGGAATTTGAATTGCAGTATCATAACACTTTATTACTAAAAGCAAATGTCGATATGAACGGACTACCGAATATCGATGAAACTTTTATTTATGCCGATGTCAAAGATTTTAGAGTAAATAGAGCCGAAGCTCAAGATTTTATTGCCAAACTGACCATGCAGCCTTTTGTTTTACCCAAAGAGCTAATACGACTCGGAACTATAAAATACACTGGAAATATTTCTGGTTTTTTCAGCAATTTGGTGGCTTATGGAAATATCGCAACGAATGTAGGTAGCTTGCGAACGGACATTTTACTACAATTAGAAAATAAAATGCAAGACCTGCGCTACAACGGAACGGTGCAAACCGCAAATTTTAATCTTGGCAGATTATTGGCTACGGATGTGCTCGGAAAAACAGCTTTCAAAATAAACACCAAAGGATCCAAACTTCACAACCGTAGTTTGCAAGGAACGATTACGGGCAGCATTCCTGAAATTTTTGTAAACAATTATACCTACCAAAACATCAGTATGGATGGTAATTACGATGGTACCGGCTTTGACGGAGTGATGGAAATCAATGATCCGAATTTGGTGGCGGACTTCAACGGAGTGATGGATTGGACAGAGGAACTTCCGATAATGAATTTCGATTTACTGGTTGACCATGCCGATATAAATGCGTTGAAATTGACGGAAAAGTATGAAGGTTCGCATCTTTCGTTCCGTGGAAATACTAATATGATAGGAAATTCACTGGATAATATGAACGGCTATCTGATGCTCGATAGTATCTATTTTATGAATAAAGGCGAAGAACTGTTTGTGGATTTATTGCTTTTTGAATCGGAAGTAAACGATAAAACCAAATTTTCCATCACTTCGGATTTAATTAACGGACATTTTGACGGGAAATTTAAGTATAGTACTATTTCGCAGAGTATTGCGTCCATTGTACAGAATTACCTTCCTTCATTATCCGGAACCAATGTGATTAGAAAACAAAAAACAAATGGTTTTGATAATTTTGTTGAAGTTGATTTGGCAATCAATGAAACTAAGCAACTTTCAAAAGTGTTGGAACTGCCTTTTGTTCTGAACGGTACTACGACCATAAAAGGTTATATTGATGACGTCAATGACAAACTGCAAATAGATTCCGAAACACCACTTTTATTTCTTGGAAGAAACCAGTTTAGAAACTTAAAGCTTGGTCTTGATAATCAAAACAAGCATTTCAATGTCTTGGCAAATGGTAGTTTAAAGTTGAAAAATGACGAGTTAAATCTTAATTTAAATGCAACTGCAGCCAACGACTCGGTGTTTACTCAGTTTGCTTGGCAAAATAACGATACAGTGGTTAATGCAGGGGAAATTCAAGCTTATACCAAAATTTTCAAAGAAAATAATCTAACTTCGGCGCGTATTAATTTCCTGCCTACGCAACTTGTAGTTTTTGATTCCATTTGGAATGTAAGACCTTCTTTGGTTGAGTTTAAGCCGGATTCCACCATTGATGTTCACCGATTCCAGCTTCAAAATAAAGAGCAATATGTGCTTATTGACGGCGTAGCTTCAAAGAGTAATTCGGATGTTTTGCTGGTAGAGATGAATCAGGTAGATGTAGGATTTGTTTTGGGGCTTCTCTCTTTTGATGCCATTATCGTAAATGGAAAGGCTACCGGAACGGCAAGTGTGCGAGGACTTTTAAAACAGCCGATTTTAGAGTCTAATCTTTTTATGAAAGATACGCATATGAACAGTGCATTACTTGGCGATGCGTATATCTATTCCGGTTGGAGTCAAATTGATAACGAACTGCTTTTCTCGGGAACATTTATCGAAGGAAAAGATACCGTGGCATTAGCCAATGGCGCCTATTCTTTGAGTAATGATTCGCTCAATTTCCTTTTTGATGCCAATCGTTTAAATATCGGATTTTTGGAAAAATGGATTGGTGGAATTGTACAGAATGTAAACGGACGTGGAACAGGTTCGGTGCGGATGTTTGGTTCAGCGAAAAATATCGGTTTTGAAGGTGATGTGTTGGCTGAAAACACCAGTGTTTCCATTGATTTCCTAAATACAACTTACAAATTTACCGATACCATTCGGATGACACGTAAGTCGATAGAACTGAGAAAGATAAATGTCTATGACGAGGAAGGAAATAGTGGCTTGCTCAACGGATTGATTACACACGATGGCACGTTTAAAGATTTTAAATACGATGTAACAATTAAAGCGAAAAACATTTTGGGACTGAACACAAAATCGACCGACAACGATTTCTTCTACGGAAAAGCCTATGCCACAGGCGATGTTCATATTTATGGTGTCGGTAATCAGAGTTACATTGATGTTAATGCCAAATCGGAACCCGGAACGAAGTTTTATGTCTCTGTGGGTGGTGCTGCCGTGGCGAATGATAATGATTTTATCACTTTTGTAAATAGCAATGATACAATCGAGGAAGCTCAACAAACTGTGCCAAAAGTTTTGAAATCGAATAAAATGGACATCAGCATGAACCTGGATGTAACGCCGGATGCTGAAATACAGCTTATTCTTGACCCACAAGCCGGTGATATGATTTCCGGCAGAGGAACAGGAAGTTTACGTCTTTTGATGCACGGTGATGATTTTAGAATGTATGGTAGATATGCTATCGACAAAGGAAATTATATTTTCACACTCGAAAATGTGATTCGTAAGCAGTTCAAAATAGACCAAGGCGGTACCATTGTTTGGTCCGGTGACCCGCTTGGAGCACAGCTTGATATTCGTGCTATTCATACGGTTACAGCATCCTTAGCGGATTTGATGTCGGAGGATATTTTGCGTACGATAGACAGAACAAGTTTACCGGTAAATGCTGTTTTGCATCTGACAGAGGAACTGACAAGTCCGACCATCGAGTTTGATATCGACTTGCCTTCGGCTGATGAAACGCTGAAAATGCAGGTGCGAAACATTATAAATACCGAGGAAATGCTTAACCGTCAAATGGTATATTTACTGTTGTTTGGAAAATTTTACACACCGGAATACAATCGAAATGCAGTAGATTTTGCCGGAAATACGCTTGGGAATGTTTCTATGCTGGCTTCAAGTGCTGCTTTCGGACAGTTTAATAGCTATTTATCTCAGCTTTTCACTAATTTTTCATTCGGTGTAAATATGCGTAGTGTTATTTACGGTGGCGATGCTTCGCAAGAGCATGAAGCTGCTTTTAATTACCAACCCAATAACAGACTAATAGTGAATGGAAATTTTGGTTATCGGGATGATATTTTTGCCAGAAATAAAATTATCGGCGATCTTGATCTGGAGTACATTCTTAGTGATAACAACAAATGGCGGTTAAAAGCATTTAATCACACTGTGGATAGATATTCATTGCGTGCTACACCCTTTATTCAAGGCGTGGGTATTATGTACAAAGAAGATTTTAATTCTTGGGGTGAACTTTGGAGGCGTTATATGAATGTCTTCTCTAAAAAGGAAAAACCGGACACAACTGTAACCACAAATTCAGTTATGGATACTGTACCAAACACAAAGAATGAAGTAATTGAACCCGATACAATTTTAGTAAAATAACACAATGAAAATCAGACGAATATTTCTTTTTATAGCAATAGTTTTTACGCTTAACTTTACGGCAGGCGCTCAAAATATCATTAACTATTTTATTGATATGCCGATCTATTTGTTGCCGTCTTTTGATAAAATTCTGAAACAAGAGTTGGTTGAAAATTATCAAAAAAATCCGGAACGAGATAGTATAAATAATTTGTTAGGTGGAAAGACTCGTTTGTTAAGTTTGGACACGATTGCGAATAACCTGAAAATTCAATCCACATCAGCATCAAAAGTGGAAATTCAGCTGATAAACCGACCGGATAGCTCGCGAATAATCGGAATTATCAATACGGTTTGTGCGCCGATATGCAGTTCATACATCAAGTTTTACGACACGGAATGGAATGAAATTAAAGTGAATTTTCCGAAGATTACAATAGATAATTGGCTAAATCCTTCAAACAGCGAAGAGCAAAACAAACTGGTAAAGAATGCGGTGCGGATTGATTTTTTAGAATATAATTTCTCTTCGGATGGAAAAAAGGTAGTGGTGCATAATCGTTCAGAAAAACATTTGGATATTGAAAATAGAAAAGAAATTGTAAGTTTGGTTGATTTTGAAAAGATAGTTGAGATAGAATTATTAGAATTGATAAAGTAGATAGAGAGTGACAGACATTCTTGTTTGTTAAAAGAAAAAACGAAACAGGAATAGTAAAAGAAAAGAAGTGATAACTTTTTTAATAATAAAATTGCGATATTGCAAAAATGAATGATAAGCAACCATTAGTTTCTATTATATCTACTGCGTACAATCATGAAAAATACATCAGAGATTGTATTGATTCGGTTTTGTGTCAAACATACAATAATTGGGAAATGATTATTGTTGATGATGGAAGTACGGATAACACGTTTTCTATTGCACAGGAATATGCTAAAGAGGATAAAAGAATTCAGGCATTTACTCAACAAAACATAGGTATATTTCGACTGAAAGAATCTTATAACTTTGCTTTGAGTAAAGCTAAAGGCAAGTATATAGCTATTTTAGAGTGTGATGATATATGGTTACCTAAGAAACTCGAATGGCAAATAGAAGCAATGGAAGCAGATGAGGAAGTTGTGCTTTCATGGGGAAAAGTTACTGCTGTTTCTGCTGATTTATCAAAAGATATTTTGACTATTCCGGAAATCAGAGTTAATCAAAAAATTTTCAATAATAATCCGGTCGGGTTTACACTGACAAAGTTATTGTTTGAAAATTTTATTCCTGCATTAAGTGTCGTGGTACGCAAAAGTGCCTTAGAACAAATAGGTGGGTTTCTTCAAATAGAGAATTTGCCCACAATTGATAAGCCGACGTGGATGCAATTGAGTTTATTGGGAAAATTTGCGTTTGTAAATGAGTTTCTTGGAAAGTGGCGAGTTTCACCAAATCAAGCATCTAAAGTTCATAGTGTAGAGATGGTAAATGGTATTTATCAGCTATCATTACAGGTGTTTATAGAAAATAGAACTTTGCTTGAAAAACTAAAAATCTCAGAAAAACAAATTCATCAACATTTTCAAAAAAGAATGATTGTTAATTCTTGCAAGTCGGGTAACTATCGGTTTGCTAAATTTGATTTTGAAAATGCGCGGAATGATTATTGGTTGACTCTAAAATCATACGGGCTAAAAAAACTTCAATGGAAGTTTAGAGCGTTAGTCGGAATTGCTAAATCGACTTATCATCTTAAGTGTCGAAATAAATCAACTTGATTCTTTCCTTATTTTCAAGTAATTCTTTTTGCTGATTAAATAACGCATTATGGCATTAAGAACTTCCGGATAAAACAATTTGATAATTAAAAAGTAAACAATAGCGGCTACGGACAGTTGAATAATCAGTAGTGCCAAATTGCTGATACTCAGAAATCTGAAAAAGAAAATCGTTCCACCTACCAAAAATCCATACAATATTCCGGAAACTAAATGACTGATTTGTAGTTTAACTTTATAGTTTAAGTGTTTGCGAATGTGAAACATCGAAAGAAAGTACGTAGAATAATTGGCAACAACGAAACCAATCAGCATTATTTCAATTCCATAAGGGAAGCAAAGTACAATAGATAGCACGATTAGTGCTTTTTTTATTATTTCTATATTGAAAGTATTTTTTGTCAACCCTCTTGAGTTTAGCACATTAATATTAAGTACATATAGAGGAGTGAATAGATTGGCAGTTAACAAGAGTTGAAACAATATGACTGAAGCAAGCCATTTTTCAGTAATTAATGTTATAATTAATGGTTTGGCTACAACAACCAGTATAAAGACCAAAGGAAAAAACAACAAGGAAATAGTTTTTGTCAGTCGGCTGTGAATGCGGATAAGTCGTTCGTTATCATCTTGTACTTGCACCAACAGTGGGTAGGTACTCTGTTGTAAAATTTGTTGGGAAGTGAAATTAACGGTTTCACTGTATTTGTTTGCCATATAGAAATACCCAACCGTTTTGGGATAATACTTACCAAGTAGAACGAAATAGATATTGTTGAACAAAACATTGAGGATAGATGTACTTAGTAAAGGAATGGAAAAACCCCAAAATTCTTTAATCACATTGAAAGAAAATTGAAGCTTAGGCATCCATCTAACAAATGTCGGATACAGAATAGTTTTAATTATTTGTGCTGAAAGTTGCTGAGCAACCAATGCCCAAACCCCAAATCCGTTAAAAGCCATTAAAATACCTATAGTGCCACTGACAATAACAGAAATAATATTGATTATGGCTAAATCTCTGAATTTTAACTGTTTTATGAGATTAACATATTGAATAAAAGATACGCTGTGAAGAAGCGTAACAAGAGATAAAACTCGTAAGATAGATGTGAGTTTTGGTTCATTATAAAATGATGCAACAAGAGGAGCTGTTAAAAAAAGTATAGAATAAAGCAGTGCAGAAACAAAGATATTGAAGTAAAAAATGGTGTTAAAATCTTTTTGATTTGCATCTTGCTTTTTTATAAGAGCTTGTCCGAAACCGCCATCAACTAATACCGTAGATAAAGCAATGAAAATAATTATCATTCCTATAAGTGCATAGTCTTCAGTTGATAATAAGCGAGCTAAAATAACTCCAATCACAAATTGGATTATCTGCTGTCCAAAACGGTCTATGGTTGTCCATGTAAAAGCATTCAGCATTTTACTTTTGAGATCTTTAGCCATAACTTTTAATAAGGAATTCTATTTTCTTCCATGTCTCTGATGGCTTTTTTAGTCATCTGGTTATTCTATATTCAATTCTGTTTGTTAGAAAAACAAAGGTAAAGAAAAATCTTAATTATAAGTAATTAATTGTATCTTTGTACTCTTAAATATATCTAAATTCATGTTTGAAAAGGGAAAAAAAGTAGTTTATATCAAGCCCAATGAATCATCCTTTATAGGGGTAGATCAGAAAATATTGGAAAATTATTACAATGTTACACCTATTCTTTTGAGCCAAAAGAAAGGTAATTTACAATATGGATGGAATAACATCAAATTGTTTTTTCGATTACTTTGGATCGGTCTTAAGAAAAATGTGGTATTTATATGCTGGTTTGGTGATTATCACGCGGCTGTAATGGTTTTAGCAGCAAAAATTACTAGAACAAAGTCAGTTATATTTGTTGGAGGACAAGAGGCGGTTTGTTATCCGGAATTAAAAAAAGGAGTTTATAGAAAAAAAATAAGAGGTTTTTTGGTTGGATATGCCTTGAAAAATACTAGTTTGATAATTGCTAATCACAAATCGTTGATATATCATGAAAACCATTATTACAATGCTGAAAACCCTCATGTCGATGGTATTAAGCATTATGTAAATAGAATTCACACACCGATTGAAATTATTTACAACGGAATAAACCCGGATAAATTTGTTCGGGATTATTCAATAAAGAAAGAAGAAAATCTTATACTGACAGTTGGCACAATGAATCAAATTGGTGACTTTTACAATAAAGGTTTTGACTTGTTTATACACGTAGCTAAACGGAATCCACAATGGCAGTTTGTGCTTATCAGTTTAAACAGCAGTTATGTTTCTTGGGTTGAAGAAAATTATCATTTTTTTAAAATTTCGAATCTGAAAGTTTATCAGTCATTTTGCTCTACAGAAGTGTTGAACAAATACTACAATCGTGCAAAAGTATTTGTGCAAGCATCCATTACAGAGGGAATGCCAAACTCATTAAGTGAAGCGATGTTGCTTGAATGCATTCCTGTTGGGAGCAATGTGAATGGAATACCCGATGCAATCGGCAATACAGGTGTAGTTATCACTAAACGTTCGCCTGAAGATTTAGAGCGAGGGATTCATAAGGCAATGCAAATGGACACAGCTACTCAAGCACGCGAAAGAGTTATTCAGAACTTTTCATTTGAAAAAAGAGAACAGCAAATATATTCAAGTATTGAAAGGCTTTTCTAAAAAAAATTAAACGACCACTTCTAAAAGTGGTCGTTTAATTTACGACTTCTTCTCAAGCAATTCAGCAATCTTTACAATTACCATCATTGCTTTTTCCATATTTTGAATAGGCAGATACTCAAAACGCCCGTGGAAGTTATGACCTCCGGCAAAAATATTCGGACATGGAAGTCCTTCATAAGAAAGTCTGGAACCATCGGTGCCGCCACGAATAGGTTTCACGATAGGCTCGATGTCGTTCTCTTTCATTGCTTCAAAAGCCAAATCAACGATGTGCATTACCGGTTCAACTTTTTCACGCATATTATAGTACTGGTCGCGCATTTCTACTACAGCTGTATTCTCGCCAAACTCAGCATTTATTTTGTTTCCCAAGTGCTTAATTTCCTTCTTGCGATTTTCAAATTTATCGCGGTCGTGGTCGCGGATAATATAGGTAAGTGTGGTTTTTTCTACCGTTCCTTCCATTCCCACCAAGTGATAAAATCCTTCGTAACCTTCTGTATGTTCAGGAGTTTCGTGGCGTGGCAGCATACTTACAAACTGCGTGGCAATGCGCATGGAATTTTTCATTTTATGCTTTGCGTAGCCCGGATGCACATTTAGTCCGTTGATAGTAACGATAGCTACGGCAGCGTTAAAGTTTTCATATTCAAGCTCGCCCAGTGTGCTTCCGTCCATCGTGTAAGCCCATTCAGCACCGAAAGCTTCCACATCAAAGTGGTCGGCACCTTGACCGATTTCTTCATCCGGTGTAAATCCAACCCTGATTTTACCGTGCTTAATTTCCGGATGAGCAATTAAATATTCCATCGCTGTAACTATCTCGGCAATTCCGGCTTTATCATCTGCACCAAGCAGCGTAGTTCCGTCTGTAACGATGATGTCGTTGCCTTTATATTGAAGAATTTCTGGATAAAGTTCCGTTTCCAGCACGATGGCTTTTTCATCGTTCAGCAAAATATCGCCGCCGTCATAGTTTTCAATAATTCGTGGTTTAATATTTTTTCCACTTGCATCCGGACTTGTGTCCATATGAGCAATAAAACCGATAGTCGGAACATCTTCCTTATCCGTATTGGCAGGTAGGGTAGCCATTACGTAGCCATTTTCGTCAAGTGTAACTTCTTTCATCCCGATGGATTTTAACTCTTCCGCCAAATATTTTGCAAAAACCATTTGTCCAGGTGTACTGGGCGTCATCTTTGTGTTTTCATCCGAAGTAGTGTGAAAACTTACATACTTTAAAAATCTTTCTGTAATATTCATAATGATTGTTTTGTGTATTTTACATTTATCTTACAAATTTAACCATTTTATCGGAAATAATGTTTATTAATGGTTAATTTTCCCGAAAATAAAAAATAGCACAGATTTAATCGAACAAAAATAAGTAACTTTGCGTTAAATTGATAGATTAAAATTATATAAGTTAAAACATGGCAATTTACAGTGTAATAACAGGAATCGGAAGTTACCTGCCGGAGAAAATTGTAAGAAATGAAGATTTTTTGAATAATGAGTTTTATGATGATAATGGTGAGCTAATTCCTACGCCTAACGAACAAATCATTGAAAAATTTAAAGAGATAACCACCATTGAATCACGCAGATACGCAACAGATGAGCAAAAAACTTCGGATTTAGCGTTTTACGCAGCCGAAAAAGCGATAGAATCTGCAGGAATCGATAAAGAAATGCTCGATTATATTATCGTGGCACACAATTTTGCGGAAACAGCACCGGATAATAAACAAACGAATATTTTACCGATTTTAGCTGCCAAAGTAAAGCAAAAGTTGGGGATAAAAAATCCGGCGGCTGTGGCTTATGATTTGTTGTTTGGGTGTCCGGGGTGGGTGCAAGCTGTGATACAAGCAGATTATTACATCAAATCCGGCGATGCTAAAAAGATTTTGGTGGTAGGTGCTGATATTCTTTCCAGAGTATCTGACCCACACGATAGAGACAGTATGATTTATGCCGATGGTGCTGCTGCTGTGGTACTTCAAGCCATAGAAAGTGATGTGCCGGTAGGAATTTTAGGACATGTAACACGTTCGGATAGCTACGAGTATTCGGAAATGTTGCGCATGGGTCTTTCCTATAAAAAAGAAGAAGCAGACAAAAAGAATCTGTATCTAAAAATGAACGGTCGCAGACTCTATATGTACGCCTTGGAAAATGTACCAAAGGCTATTAAGTCCGGGCTTGATAAGCTGAATCTGCATATAACCGATGTGCATAAAGTACTTCTGCATCAGGCGAATGGAAAAATGGACGATGCTATTATCAGCAGGTTGTTTAGGCTTTACGGAATTAAGGAAGTGCCCGAAGATGTGATGCCTATGACTATTGCTTGGCTTGGAAATTCATCCGTGGCAACTGTGCCTACTTTGGTAGATTTACTTTTCAGAAATGACTTGGATGGTAATACGGCAAAAAAAGACGATTTGCTTATTATGGCATCGGTAGGTGCCGGAATGAGCATCAACAGCATTGTGTATAAGATGCCGTAAACAAAAAGATTTAAATTTGAAATGAGAATTGGCAAATCAGAAATGATTTGCCAATTTTATTTTTTTATGGTGTTTCGATTATAGAATAAAACAAAAAATATTTGGTTTCGGAATAGAACAACTTTAATTTTTAATAATATATTTCCATCTTGTAAGTCCAGAGCCAGTTGTTCCACGAAAATCCCAACAAAAGTCTAATGTATTACCGTATAACCTGAAATACTCTATCCTAACAATTTTTTTATCCTGATAAAAAGCTATGCTATCATATTTTATTTCAGTCATGTAAGGATCATAAGTTAGACCTTTGCCTATTGTGAACTTCTCACCTCGTGTTTCCTTATTATCTTCTTTTAACATCCAACTACTGTCATTTTTTAATGTAAGTAATTTAATAATACCGCTATTTTGTGGTGTTTGTGGATTAGAAGAACTAGGTGGACCGGGGACATAAGATTTTTCCCAATACCATGTACCAAGCAGAGTACCTGAGTTTTCAATATAAGGCGGATTTATTATTTCTTTTTTCTCTTCTTCACACCCCATTCCACCCATCAGCAGAAATAGGGTAATTACAGTAAATAAAGTCGTTTTCTTTTTCATATGCGTAAGCGTTTTAAGGGGTAAGAAATTGATGGTATAAAGGTAAAAACTATTTTGTGTAAAAGCAAGAGAAATGTGTTAATGGTGAATAGTGAGATGAATTAAAAGCTTATCAATAAAAACACTTCAAATTTCAAAATGAAATAATTTTGTAATATATGTATATGTGCTAAGAAGTTGTTTTGTTTGAAAAAAATACTCTAAATTCATATTAACAGTAATTTGTGAAAAATTTCATATATTTGTGCTTACTTTAAAAACATTATGAAGGCATATCGCGAATATCGTTTTTGAAAGTGTTTAGGTGCAAAAACAACAAAAGTTTCCTATTTTCCCAAAAATATAAATAGCATGAAAACCAAAGAGAAGTCGCAATTTTTAAATCGAGAAATTAGTTGGTTGTATTTCAATGACCGTGTGCTTCAAGAGAGTGCCAATCCGAATGTTCCGTTAATTGAGCGTTTGAAGTTTCTGGGGATTTACTCAAATAACCTGGATGAGTTTTTCCGCGTGCGGGTAGCCACGCTGATGCGAATGACTGAGATGCAAATAGGTTTTCAGGGATCGAAAGATGATCCGGCTTATGTGTTGAAAAAAATATCCAAAATGACAGCCGATACTCGTTCCATTCAAGAGAGAAATTTTGAGATAATTAAAAAGGAACTTAAAAAGGAGAACATCTTTATTCTTGATGAAACCGAACTAAATGAAGAGCAGACAAAATTCGTGTTGAGCTATTACGACAAGCACTTAGAAGATGCCATTACGCCGATTATGCTTTACCGTTCGTTGAAGATATTTCCTGAACTCAGGGATGCACATATTTATCTTTTTGTGAAACTTCTGAAAAGTAAAAATCCGGAAGATTTTAAGTATGCTTTAATTGAAGTGCCACGCTATGACTTTTCCCGCTTTTTGGTGCTGCCTGACGTTGGTGAAAAAAAATGCGTAATGTTTTTGGATGATGTGATTCGGCTCTGTATTCCACAGCTTTTCAGCAGCTTGGATTACGATATTTTTGAGACATATTCTTTCAAAATTACGCGAGACCAAGAGATGGAAATTCAAGCTGAACTTGGCGAAGGAATCATGGACAAAATGAATAAAGGCATTAAAAGTCGTCGTCATGGCTCGCCACTTCGTTTTCTTTATGACAAAAAAATGCCCGACGAGATGAAAGAGTACATTCTGAAAAAGATGAAATTCAAAAAATCGGGAACTATTATCGCTTGTAACAGGTATCACAATTTCAAGGACTTTATGGATTTCCCTACTTTGGGAAAAAACATTTAGTTTATGAAAAAAATATCGGTCTGGAAAATGAAACTATAAAGCAATCGCAGTCTGTAATTAAGGCGATTGAAAAGAAAGACCTGTTTCTGCATTACCCATATTATAGTTTTTCACAATACGTTCAACTGCTACGTGAAGCAGCCATTGACAGCCAAGTGAAGAGCATCCATATTACGCTTTACCGTATGGCAAAACGTTCCAAAGTGGCTCGTGCATTGATTTTTGCAGCGAAAAACGGTAAGCAGGTAACAGCTGTGGTAGAGTTGCGGGCGCGCTTTGATGAAGAGCATAATATTCAGTGGGCACAGCAAATGGAAGAAGCCGGAGTAAATGTGGTGTTTGGTGTAGAAGGTTTGAAAATTCACAGCAAACTTACCTTGATTCAGAAGAAAAACGGTAAAAAAATTGCTGCCATTAGCACCGGAAACTTCCATGAAGGAAATGCTGCTGTTTACACCGATTACACGCTTTTTACAGCTAATCAGCAGATAACTTCGGAAGTGGCAACGGTATTTAATTTTATTGACCGTCCATTCCAAGCTATGCACTTTTCACATCTCTTAGTTTCACCTCAAGAGATGAGAAAGAAAATTAACCAGATGATAAACAGCGAGATAGTCAATGCCAAAAAAGGACTTCCGGCATATATCCTTTGTAAAATCAATCACATTACCGATTACAAACTAATTGAGAAACTTTATGCCGCTGCCGAAGCCGGAGTAAAAATCGATTGTGTAGTGCGTGGAATGTGTTCCGTGGTAACTACGCAGGAAAAGCTAAAAGGAAACTTCAGAATTGTAGGAATTGTAGATAAATTCCTTGAACACTCTCGAATTTTTATTTTTTGCAACAATGGCGTGGAAAAATACTATATGTCTTCGGCAGACTGGATGACTCGAAACCTAGATAACCGAATAGAAGTAGCTGTACCGATTTACGATAAAGACATTCAAAAAGACATCAAAACAGTTATTGAATACGGTTTGCGGGATAATGTGCAGGGACGAATTTGCGACGCTACAGGTCAAAATATTATCCAAACTACAGATGAACCGCCTTTCCGCTCCCAGCAAGAATTGGTAAAATACTACCGAGAGTTAGAAAAAGCTAAAAGCGAAATTTCATAATTAATCCAGAAGCTGGCTTAAAGCCAGCTTCTGGATAGTAACAACATCCAGCGACTGGCTCGAAGCCAGTCGCTGGATTATTATTGTATCGAAACCATTTTTTGTAATTACTTAGTTTTTCTGTACACTCCTTTAGGGAGGAAGGGGGGCTTGCTATTAATATTTTCTTCCAAACCATCTTCTTTTTTTGGGTTGTGGTGGTGTATCCGTAATAAATTCGGATGATTTTATATCGTGTGGAATTCCGGACATAACCATCCGATAAATCACACCCCAATCAGGTAAACCACCTAGATTTCTGTCATCAATATACAATTCAGCATTCACTTTGCGAGGCTGATTGTCAGTATTACTCTCCTCTGGATAACTGCTATTTACTGCATAAAACTCTAAACCTCGTTCTTTGCAAAAAGCAATAGCCTCATCCAACAATTGACCCTCACGCACAGTCCAAAGAATAAGTTGGTGATGTCCTTCTGTTTGCAAGCGTTTCAGCGTGTCGATTGCAAAAGGAATTTCACGACCAATTTTTGGATACTCATGCGTTACAATTGTTCCATCAAAATCTACTGCGATTACCATGTCTTTAAGATTATTATTTTAAATTAAACATACTTTTTACCTGTAATTTTTGGTTCATCGTCATCCAGTCCCAACTCTTTGATAATTTTTGCCGGGGAAGGTTTGCAAAAATAAAGCGCAATAGCAGCTATTGCAGCAGTAAATATCATCGATTGCGAGTATAGCACATACACCAAAATTATACCGATAATCAATGCAATGCCGATAATCCAAAGACGAATATACGAAGCTTTTTTGTATTTCTGAAATTTGATGTATTCATCTTTTTCATTTCTTAGTTTAAGTGTTTGTTTATGAAAAAGAAAAAGTGCTGCCGGAATCGAAATCAGCAGATAAATCATATAAATGGTGCTGATTGTTGTACCTACCGTGCTTAGCGGGTCTATTTCCACAAGCTTTACATTCCCGTATGACAAGAAAAATATTGTTACAACCGCAATAATTGTAAGTAGATAGATAATATAATATACTACATTTATTGAGCGGGAAAGCATTCTCACTTTACGTTCAAAGTCCATCATGTTGTTAGTTTTTGAAGTTATCTTAATTTTTTTAAACAGTAGCAAACATAGAAAAAATTGTTTCTATTCTCGTAATTTCGGAAACATAGAGAAAAATATCGAAGATATTTTTAAACTATGGTCTCGGAGTCCAATATATAATGAAAATAAGTTTAAAAACTATTGTTCTCTATGTTTTAAAAGTCTAAATAAATTTATTTAAATGAATTTGTAAAATCTACTCGGTTTACAATCGAGCGTCCCAGCGTTACTTCATCAGCATATTCCAGTTCGTCGCCAATTGCAATTCCGCGAGCAATAGTTGTTATTTTAATGCCCGTAGGCGATAATTTTCTAAAAATATAAAAGTTCGTTGTGTCGCCTTCCATTGTAGTGCTAAGCGCAAGAATCACTTCTTTGATTTCTTCATCCTGCACTCGTTTTACTAGGCTTTCTATTTCCAAATCATTCGGTCCAACGCCGTCCATCGGCGAAATAATACCACCAAGCACGTGATAAAGCCCTTTATATTGTTGCGTGTTTTCTATTGCCATCACGTCTTTGATGTTCTCTACTACGCAGATAGTCTGAGCATCACGTCCGGGATTAGAGCAAATATGACACACTTCCGTATCGGAAATATTATGGCAAACTTTGCAATAAATAATCTCTTTTCGCAGTCGGATAAAAGTATTTCCAAAAAGCTCTACATCCTCTTCCGACTGCTTTAATAAATGTAAAACTAGCCTTAATGCTGTTTTCCGACCAATGCCGGGCAGCTTGGCAAATTCGTTTACTGCATTTTCAAGTAGGGTAGAAGAGTATAATTGCGACATTCGTGTTTCTATTTACTTTAAAATGCAAAGATAGACAAAAAATGTAGATTTTTGGCATTTGAAAAATGCAAGCTCGATTTTTTAAGAAACTAATTTCTAACTTTAAATTTTTAAAACTACCTTTGTCCTTCAATTTTTCTAGTAATGCAAAGCTATTCCGTATTAATTATAATTGCCGTTTATTTTGCTGTGTTGCTGCTTATATCCCATTTGGTAAGCAGAAAAAGTTCGGGAAATGATGCTTTTTTTCGTGCCAATCGGCAATCGCCTTGGTGGGTGGTAGCTATCGGTATGATTGGTACATCTATTTCAGGCGTTACTTTTGTATCGGTTCCGGGAATGGTGCGTGAAGTTAGTTTTGGCTATATGCAGATGGTGCTGGGATTTTTCTTCGGCTACGTTGTAATAGCCAAAGTGTTGTTGCCACTCTATTACAAACTTAATCTAACTACTATCTACACCTATCTGGAACAGCGATTTGGCAAAAGAACTTACAAAACCGGTGCTTCCTTTTTTCTTTTGGGAAAAACCATCGGTGCATCTGCACGGCTCTACATTGTGGCAATTATTTTGCAACAAACGGTTTTCAATGCTTGGAATGTTCCGTTTTGGGTTACGGTTTGTTGTACCGTGTTGCTGATTTGGCTCTACACGCATCGTAGCGGTATTAAAACGGTTATTTGGACAGATACCATCCAGACTCTCATTATGATTTCGGCATTGGTGCTGATTATCTTTCAGGTAATGAAGCAGATAAATCTTCCTACAAAAGAAATTTTTGCAGCACTAAGAAACAGTTCGACAACAGATATTTTTGTTTTTGACGACTGGCAAAGCCGACAGTTTTTCTGGAAGCAATTTCTAAGCGGAGTGTTTATTCCTATTGTGATGACCGGGCTCGACCAAGATATGATGCAGAAAAACCTGACCATCCGCACACTTAAAGATGCACAGAAAAACATGTATTGGTACGGAATAATGTTTGTGCTGATTAATTTTCTGTTTCTTACGCTCGGCGCCATGCTGCTGATGCTTGCTACACAAAATGGCATTGTTTTGCCACAAACTTCGGATGAAATTCTGCCGCTTTTTGCTACTCAATATTTAGGAAATACGGTTTATGTGCTGTTTATTATCGGAATTATAGCTGCAGCATTTTCCAGTGCCGATTCTGCTTTGGCAGCACTTACTACCTCTTTTTCAGTAGATATTCTGGGTGTAGAGAAACTCAATAACGAAGAAAAAGCCGTAAAACTTCGTCGGAAAATTCACATATTAATATCGCTATCCTTTATTGTTATTATCTTGATATTCAAAGCAATAAATGATAAAAGTGTGATTGATGCGATTTATACTATTGTTTCCTACACTTACGGTCCGTTGCTTGGGTTATATGCTTTCGGACTCTTCACAAAGCGACAAGCCAATGACAAAATGGTACCCTATATCGCCGTCTTTTCACCGATTTTCTGTTATACTCTCAATCTTATTAGCAAAAACTACTGGGGATATGCTTTTGGTTATGAATTGCTTATGTTAAACGGTTTGATTACTTTTGCTTTACTTTTCGTTAATGGAAAATTTCTTTTAATTGATAAGTGAAAAATGATAGTGGAAAATTCTTTTAATGGATAATTGAAAGGTGATAATGGGTAATTTTTTATGGATAATAAATAATGAGCTATGGAAGATAATATTGTGAAAGAAAAATCGTATCAGTTCGCATTGAGAATAGTTAAACTCTATCAATATCTTAATGTGGAAAAGAAAGAATATGTTCTTTCCAAGCAAATATTGAGAAGCGGAACATCGATTGGTGCGAATATTCGAGAAGCTCAGCACGCACAAAGCAGAAAAGACTTTCTAAGTAAAACGAATATTGCTCTAAAAGAAGCAAATGAAACGGATTATTGGTTGGATTTGCTTTATGATGCAAAATATATAGAGCAATCAGCTTATTTGTCGATAAAAGAAGACATAACGGAATTGCTGAAATTATTAATCAGCATTGTCAAAACACTCAAAAACACAACAAAGTAACAATCTGTCGATTGTCAATTGTTATTTATCATTTATCAATTCTTAATTTTCAACTATCACTTATCAATTCTCAATTAACGATGATTACTTCAGCCGAATTTTCAATCAGCAATACCGATTACCGGAAATGTCCGACAGGAAATTTTCCCGAATACGCTTTTATTGGGCGTTCTAATGTGGGAAAATCATCCCTTATTAATATGCTTACAGGCAAAAGAGACTTGGCAATGACTTCCGGGAAACCAGGGAAAACGGTACTTATAAATCATTTTTGGATAAATAATGCTTGGTATCTGGTCGATTTGCCGGGTTACGGATACGCCAAAATCAGTAAGAAACAACGAGAAGATTTAAAACGTATTATCGAATCTTATATTCTGATGCGTGAGCAATTGACCAATCTTTTTGTCTTGGTGGATAGTCGTCATGAACCGCAGCAGATTGATCTTGATTTTATGGAATGGTTGGGTGTAAGCGGTATTCCGTTCTCTATTGTTTTTACAAAAATGGATAAACAGTCGGCTACAAGAGGCAATGCCAATGTTGAAGCTTACAAAGAGAAACTGCTAGAAACTTGGGAAGAACTGCCGCCGATTTTCTTAACTTCAAGCGAAACAAAGCAAGGTAGGGAAGAATTATTGGGATATATTGACAGTCTAAATCAAGAGCTGTTTGGTTAGAGAATTTATCGAAAAATTTAAATCTTAAAAAAATCATAGTTTAGACTGTTTTGCAAACGTTTGCAATGTGGTTTTATTTTTATTTAATCCTTGTAACTTATCCATTTGTGGAAAAATAACTAACATTGCACGAGCATTCAAATTGAGTGCATTTTTTATTCACTATCAAATCAAAAATACAATGTTAGATATTCAAAAGAAGAAATCAAACTCATTTTTTGTGCTGTTAAGCTTGCCTTCCACAGCTATGGGGTTTGCATTATCAGTACAGATTTCAGCATTAAGCTGGATTCTTTCTACTAAGTACGGACTTGACATTCACGAGATTGGTATTGTTTGGGCTGCCGGACCTATTGCCGGAATTGTTGCACAGCCTATCGTAGGACTTGTTTCGGATAAACTTTGGTTTATGGGCGGTCGTCGTCGTCCTTGGATAGTTGTTGGTAGTTTATTGGCGGCACTGATGCTGTTGGCTTTACCTAATTTAGAAATTGTCCAAAAAATATTTGTAAGTGGCAGTGACCCGAAAGCCGGATTGCTTACTATCGCTGTGATTGTTGCATTGCTCTTGGATTTATCTATTAATGTAAGTCTAAATCCGACTCGTTCTTTGGTAGCAGACTGTACCACGCTGGAAGAGCGCAGCAAAGGTTATACTTGGATGCAGACTATTTCCGGTTCTTTCGGTATGTTGGCTTACTTTATTGGCGGAACAATGGGAAATCTTGCATTGATTTATATCGGTGCCATTATTACGCTTTTGGCGGCAATTATTCCTGCCTTTTTGATTGAAGAACCAAGACATTTGGCAAATACGGAAGAGACTAAAAAAGAAGATGGTGCTTCAACCGGAAAAGACATTCTAGTTTCGCTTTTTCCATTGTTTGGTTTGTTGATTTATGGTATTTATGTATTGGTAACCAAACTGTTTGGTATCACTATCCCCGGAAGAGTACATTTACTGGGAATGGATTTGAGCATTATTGAGTTTACCTCGTTGGCTATTTTTGTAGTAACAACTCTGATGGTACTTACCAACGCTTTACGCATTCCCAAAAAAGCCAATGAATATCAGAAAGTGTTGCTCGCACATTCTTTGACGTGGGTGGGTGTGCAAACGATGTTTATTTACGCATTTTTCTTTTTATCTTTTACTTTTATTAATCAGAAAGTTGAACTAACTCCTGATACATTGGATAGAGTTGTTTCGATTTCAGATAATGTTTTAACAGGAATAGAAAATGATGATCCAAAAGTCTTAAAAGATATTCAGTTTCCGGATCCAAAAAGTAATTCAAAAGTTTTCACACAACAAAATATAGAAGAAATCAAAGATAATCTGCCTGCTATCAAGGAAGTAAGAGGTAAATCAGGAAAAACAAATTCAATGGCATTCTTTATTCTAAGCCTTGTTAGTGCTCTGTTGCCTGCTTTTGTTTTAAACCCGATTGCAGAAAGAATAGGCATGGTAAAAACACACTACATTGCTATCTTTATCATGGCTATAGGTTACGGTGGAATTTTCTTTATTGCAAATACAGCTATACTATATTATATGTTTATTGCAATAGCCGGTATCGGTTGGGGGTCTGTGGTTTCACTTCCATTTGCTATTATGAGCGAGAAAGTAGATCAAACCAAAATGGGACTTTATATGGGTATTTTCAATCTTTCAGTAGTGCTTCCGCAGTTGGTAGCCAGCTTCAAAATGGGCGAAGTAGTAAACAATGCAGCTGACAAATCAATTGTTTTTGGAATTTGTATGATTACTTTGGCTATTTCGGGTGTACTGTGGATGTTTGTAAAGAATGAGAAAGTAGCGAAGAAATAGCGTTGCTGAAATAATATTGAAGAAAAACCATGCTCTTTTGAGTGTGGTTTTTTTTGTTATTTTATCATCTTTCTCTCTTTTTTATAATCAATGTATAGTTTTTTTCTGTGTTTTTCAACTCTATTCTTAAACCTTTCGATGCTTATTTTAGTCTAAATATTAGAAATATCGGAATTCTATATTTTATATAAAAAAATTCTTTTCTTGGCAGTTCTTGTCACTTAGCTAATTACGCATTTTATTTGATTTTTTTTTGTAAAATACCTTTCAATACTTTTGCAGCATTGTTATAAAAGTTTTACTTTTGCCTCCGCTTTAGTGACAGTGGTTTCTTTTTTGGGGTGGTAGTTTTGTTTTTCTTGTTGCTGATATTTAGTTATTTAGCATAAATTTCGCATAAAAATCGAATTTTTTTGTCAAAAAGTTTGGTGGATAAAAAAATAAGCATTAATTTTGCACCCGCTTTTGAGACGAAGGTTTCAATGT
>DUQG01000055.1 GCA_012837935.1 Bacteroidales bacterium | reverse complement strand
TTGACAAAACACCATTAAAAGAACTGCTAAATCCTGACGAAGAGATTCAATTCAAGCAAAATCAAAATTTCAAAGAACAATTATTATTTTAGTTAAAATCATTAACAAATTAGTGCATCAGCAGTAATATTATTACAAGAATCATTATGAAACAAATCAGATTTTCTTTTTTATTTGCTTTGTGTTTAATTGTAGGTGTTTCCTATGCACAGCAAGTAATTATTTCCCCTATTCCCCAATCCATAACTTGGGGAGAAAAAGCATTTGACAACACCACATCTTTTTACCTAACAGGAGCTGACGCAGCCGATCAAGATGCTGTTGCACTTCTTAATGCCAAACTTACAATCGGCACGACCGGAGTGGAAATTGTTTTGGGCGAAAAAGATGATGTAGTTGTAGCTGCTTATGCTGCTGAAATTCCTCAAAGAAGCGAAGCATACTTCCTGAAAGTAGAAGAGGGAAAAGTTGTTATTGCGGGATATGACGGTTCCGGAACTTACTACGGTGTTCAGTCACTTTTGCAAATTCTGAAATCCGCGGAAGTGATGTCTGTTACGATAAAAGACTTTCCGAGCGTAGCAGAGCGAGGAATTATTGAAGGGTTTTATGGCAATCCTTATTCGCATGAAGACCGTCAGAGTCTTTTCCGCTTTTTTGGCGAGAATAAGATGAATGTCTATATCTACGGACCGAAAGACGATCCTTATCACGGTTTTGGCAATAAATGGCGTGACCCATATCCACCTGAAGATGCTGCTCGTATGAAAGAATTGATTGATGTGGCACATGAAAATAAGGTGAATTTTGTATGGGCGGTGCATCCGGGAAACAATATCAACTGGACTGACAATAATGGTGACGGGGTGATAGATGACTTTGTGGCTGCAAAAAATAAATTCCAAAAGATGTATGACTTGGGTGTGCGTTCATTTGCGGTTTTCTTTGACGATATTGGCGGAATTGGTACCGACCCGAGAAATCAAGCCAAAATGATGAATTACCTGACTGAGGAATTTGTCAACAAAAAAGACGATGTAGCACCACTTATTCTTTGTCCTACACAGTATAACCAAACTTATGCAGGTGGTGATTATTTAGATGTTCTTGGTAATGAGATGGATCAGAGTGTTCGCATTATGTGGACAGGAAAAAGTGTGGTTCGTATGATTGACATGGAAACCATGAACTGGATTAATGCAAAAATTAAACGTAAAGCATATATTTGGCTTAATTATCCGGTAACAGACTATCTTATTCACAGGTTGTTGATGGGACCAACTCACGGTAATAGCAAATTTATAGCTTCTCAAGTTTCCGGTTTCACTTCTAACCCGATGGAATATGCAGAAGCATCCAAAGTTTCTCTTTACAGCATTGCAGATTACACTTGGAATATGCCGAAATATGATTCCGATGCCTCTTGGCTACGTGCCATGAACTATTTGATGCCTGAAAATTATGAGGCTTTCAAAGTTTTCTGTGAACATAATATCGACCTTGGAGTAACTGTACACGGTTTGCGTATGCCGGATGAATCAGCTGAGTTTAAGGCTATTTCAGATCCTTTTATGGCAAAACTAGTAGAAGGAAAATACGAAGAGACAGATGATGCTTCGCTTTTGGCACAATTTGAAAAAATAGTCAGTTCGATGAATGAGCTGAATGAAAGCACTTCAAGTCCTGCGCTTCTTCGAGAAATTAAGCCTTGGGTAGATGTGTTGGGTTTGATGGGACAACGTGGCTTGAAACTACTTGAAATGAAAACAGCACTTCAAAGCGAGGACAGTGTTACATTTATTAATCTTTGCTTAGAAACCGATAGTTTGGAAGAGGTGCAAAACAAAATACGTTCTCGCGATTTTCCCGGCTCAATTAAAAGTCCTTATCCGAAACCCGGAAATGAGTTTGTAGCACCTTTCTTGAAGAAATTCAAAGGTTATTTAATCGCCGATTACAGAAATAAATTCACTTATCGTACGGATATTTTTCCGGCTATTTTATTAGAAACAGATAGTTACTTTATTAAATTAGATGGAAAGTATTTGACAAATAAACGTGGCAGCAGTTATCCTACTTTTGAAGCAGTGCGTGATGACATGAACCCATTAAGACAAGAGTGGAAAATAGGCATTGACCCTGAAACAGAGCGTTATAGCATCTTTAACGCAGAGGACGACCGTTATTTAAATGAAAAAGGCGACTTTACAGCAAATGTTACTACAAATCCTTATGAAGCAGTTTGGCATACGTACATTATTAGCAGATTTAATGGAAAATACGCTATTCAAAATGGTGGTTCTGCCGGAAAAAATTTCTGGTCGGTTAGCAATAATAAGGTAGTTAAAGGTAGTGCAAATGAATTGTCTTATGATGACTTTATTTTTGAAATTGTTCCGGTTTCGAACGAAACTATAAAATATCCGGTAATTGAATTTGGTAAAAACTATTTTATCAAAGTAGCCGGAAAGTACTTGACCAATAATAATCCGAAAGGTAGTGGCGGAATACCAACATTTAAACCCTTGGTTACTAAGGAAGGTGACCTAACTCAAAAATGGGTGTTCACAGTGGACAGTCAAACCGATAGAATAAAACTGGTAAGTGCCGCCGATGAAAGATATGTGAATGAAAAAGGTGAGTTTGGAACAAATCAATATTATCCGACTTGGAACACCTATTTACTTGGCGAATTAGGCGGTAAATTTGCAATTAGAAATGCCGGAGATGCAGGAACTAAGTTTTGGAAAGCCAATACTCGTGTGGAGTATGGCGATGCACCCGAAGCAGAAAGCTATGTGTTTGAGATTGTTTCGGCAGAAACAGAAACTTCAGTGAAAAATACACGACAAAGCAATTTAAGCCTTTCATTAAGCGGTGAAACTATTCGTTTGGTTGGAGCTGATGTTCAAAAAATGCAATTGGTTGATTTGCAGGGTGTTGTTTTGAAAACGGTAAATAATGCTAATGAGATGAATGTTGGTAAGCTTAATCAAGGTGTATATATATTGTCTGTAATAGGCAAAGACGGTTCGGAAGAAAGTTTTAAATTGATAAAACAACAATAGGTTTATTGTGTTTTGTTGGCTGTTGTAAAAATCAATTGCCACGGCTTTTAAGCCGTGGAACAGTGATTTAAATATGTATATGGCTTTAGCCAAAATTTATTTAAATTTTGGCTAAAGCCCATTTGATGATTTTTGATTATCCACGCCATAAAATGGCGTGGAAATTAATAATCTTGCAAATAAGTATGTTTGAATATCAAACAACTTCATCTTTTTGAAATATTAATCTACTAACATAACTTACAATGAAAATCAGAACTTTAACATTAAGTGCATTGATGATTTTTGTGGCGTTTGGTGCAAATGCTACAAAAATTCTTAGCGGTTTCCGCTATGCAGACGAGAAAGCACCCACAGGAAAAGAGTGGGAAAGTCCGGAAGATTTGGCACTCAACAAAGAGCAGCCACGTGCTTACTTCTTTTCATTTCAAGACAAAGAAAGTGCGCGTAAAGTACTTCCCGAAAATTCCGCTTACTGGAAATCTTTGGATGGAACGTGGAAATTCAACTGGGTAAAACATCCCGATGAGCGTCCCGCAGATTTTTACAAACCGGAGTACAACGTTAGTCACTGGGACGATATTCCTGTGCCTTCAAGCTGGAATATTTACGGTGTTCAGAAAGACGGTTCGCTGAAATACGGTGTGCCTATTTATGTAAATCAGCCGGTGATTTTCCAACACAAAGTGGCTGTGGACGACTGGCGCGGAGGTGTGATGCGTACACCGCCTACACACTGGACAACTTACAAATACCGAAACGAAGTTGGTTCCTTCCGTCGCGATTTTACCGTGCCGAATGACTGGGATGGTCGTCAGGTTTTCCTGAGTTTCGACGGTGTGGACAGCTTTTTTTACTTGTGGATTAACGGTCAGTACGTTGGTTTCTCGAAAAACTCACGTAACGCTGCTCGTTTTGACATCACCAAATATTTGCAAAAGGGACATAATACGGTAGCGGTAGAGGTCTACCGTAGCAGTGATGCATCTTTTTTGGAAGCACAAGACATGTTCCGTTTGCCGGGAATTTTCCGCACGGTAGCGATTTATTCCGTTCCGAAAGTGCATATTCGCGATATGCAAGTTTTCCCGAATTACAAAGACGGAAACGGAACGCTGGATGTGAAACTTTTTGTGAAAAACAGCGATAAAAAGAGAGCCAATATCAGCAAATACAAAGTAAGATATTCGCTTTATGAAAATGAGCTTTATTCGGATAATAACAAATTAGTTACAAGTCTTAAACTGCCGACTTTGCAAACAAAAGGAAAACTGCAAATGAAACAGGGAGAGGAGCAGAATATCACGCATTCAAATTTGAAGTTTGATAACGTGAAACCTTGGTCTGCCGAAGAGCCGAATCGTTATACGCTGGTAGTGGAATTATTGGACAACAAGGGTAGAGTAGTGGAGACAACTTCGATTTATACCGGTTTCCGCATGGTAGAAATTCGTGATACGGAAGCTAAAGACGACGAGTTCGGATTGGCAGGACGTTATTATTATATCAACGATAAAACAGTAAAACTGAAAGGGGTAAACCGTCACGAAACCAATCCGGCGGTGGGACACGCTATTAATCGTGAGCAGATGGAAGCAGAAGTTATGCTGATGAAACGTGCCAATATCAACCATGTGCGAAACGCTCACTACCCGGATGATCCGTATTGGTACTATCTGTGCGATAAATACGGAATTTACTTGGAAGACGAAGCCAACATTGAAAGTCACCAATATTACTACGGCGACGCATCGCTTTCGCACCCTGTTGAGTGGAGAGATGCTCACGTGGCTCGTGTGATGGAGATGACGCACAGCACTATCAACAATCCGTCGGTGGTGATTTGGTCGCTTGGTAACGAAGCCGGACCGGGAAAGAACTTTGTGGAAGCTTACAATGCATTGAAAGAGGTGGATACGTCTCGTCCGGTGCAATACGAGCGTAACAACGACATCGTGGATATGGGATCCAATCAATATCCGTCTATTGCTTGGATGAGAGGTGCCGTGAAAGGCGACTACAACATAAAATATCCGTTCCACGTTTCAGAATACGCACACTCGATGGGTAACGCCTGCGGAAACTTGGTGGATTATTGGGAAGAAATGGAAAGCACGAACTTCTTTATGGGTGGTGCCATTTGGGACTGGATTGACCAAGCTATGTACAACTACGACCCGAAAACCGGAACAAAATATTTGGCTTACGGTGGTGACTTCGGTGATACACCCAATGACGGTCAGTTTGTGATGAACGGAATTATTTTTGCCGATATGGAGCCGAAACCGCAATATTACGAAGTGAAAAAAGTGTATCAATACATCGATGTGAAAGCGGTAGATGTAGAGCGTGGAGAATTTGAAATTTTCAATAAATATTATTTCAAAGACCTAAGCGATTACGATGTAAAATGGGCGATTTACGAGGATGGAAAAGAAATTCAAAGCGGGCGTGTTGATGCCGGGCAGATTTTGGCTCGTCGGAAAAAGGCGGTAAAAGTGCCATATAACTTTGCATCGCTACGAAAAGATGCCGAACATTTCGTGAAATTCCAATTCTTGCTGAAAAACAACGAACCTTGGGCTAAAAAAGGTTACGTGCAAGCTGAGGAGCAAATTGCTCTGAAATCTGCTGTTCGTCCATCTATTGCAGAAGTGTCTAAAACCGGTACTAAGCCAACATGGGCAGGAAATATCGAAACTTCGTTGCTTGAAATAAAAGGCGAAGGATTTACCGTAAACTTTGATACGAAAATAGGAACGATTTACAACCTGACTTACGGAAATGAAACTATCATTGCCGACGGAAACGGACCGAAACTAAATGCGCTGCGTGCGTTTGTAAACAATGATAACTGGCTGTACCAAAGCTGGTATCAAAACGGATTGCACAACTTACAGCATAAAGTGACAAATATGCGTATAGATCAATCCGAGGACGGAACAATTACTTTGGCGTTTGAAGTGGTTTCTCAAGCACCGAATGCAGCGAATATCAAGGGTGGATGGTCGTCCGGTAAAAACTCGATTGAAGAGCTGACTGATAAGCCGTTTGGAGAGGATGATTTCAAATTTACAACCAATCAAATTTTCACGATTTATACCGATGGTTCGATTGAGTTAAATGCAGGTATTACATCCAACAAACCGCGCTTGATACTACCGCGTTTGGGATATATGTTCCAAATTCCGGAGAAATACGGCAACTTTACTTACTACGGTCGTGGTCCGATAGATAACTATAACGACCGCAAAACAGGACAGTTTATTGAACAGTTCCGTAGCACACCAAAAGTTGAGTATGTGAATTTCCCGAAACCACAAGATATGGGTAATCACGAGGAAGTTCGTTGGGCCGCCTTGACGGATAATGCCGGTAATGGTGCTGTATTCGTGGCGCAAGATGTGATGTCGGCATCAGCCTTGCAATACAAACCGCTTGACCTGACGCTTACACCACATATTTACGAATTACCAAAAGCAAAAGATACCTATCTGATTTTGGATGCGGGTGTTACCGGACTTGGCGGATACAGTTGCGGACAAGGTGGACCGCTCGAAAAAGACCGAATTTTAGCTGATTATCACGACTTTGGATTTATAATTCGTCCTGCAGCTAAAGATTTGGCAGCAACAGCTAACGTTTCTACTGCCGGAGAAGTACCAATTACCATTGTGCGTGATATGAAAGGAAAAGTGGATATTTTGGCAAGTCGCAATCAACAAGATATTGTTTACACATTGAATAATGACAAAAAAGAAAACCAATACTTTATGCCGATTCAACTTCGTGATGGTGGAACAGTAACAGCTTGGTTCAAAAACAATCCGAATACAAAAACAACGGTGGCGTTTGACAAAATTTCTATCGTTCCAATTGAAGTGGTTTCTGCAAGTAGTATGGAACCGGGTTCAGGTAATGCTGCTCACTTGGTAGATGGCGACCCAACTACCATTTGGCACACCATGTACTCGGTAACCGTGGCAAAACATCCGCACTGGGTGGACTTTGATATGGGTGAAGAGAAAATGCTGAAAGGTTTTACCTATTTGCCACGTCAGAATGGTATGAACGGTAATGTGAAAGACTATACGCTTCAAGTGAGTTTGGACGGTGAAAACTGGTCAAAAACTGTTGTAAAAGGTACATTTGACCGCTCTGACAGTCAGAAAAAAGTGATGCTGGATAAACCTGTAAAAGCTCGTTATATCCGCTTTACTGCACTAAGCGAAGTAAACGGACAAGATTTTGCGAGTGGTGCTGAGTTTGGTGTAATAGCGGATTAGAAATTAAATTTAAATAAAATTATCCCGCAATGGACTTTATGTTCGTTGCGGGATTTTTTGGGTTCAATCCGAAAAGTTGTGGGGAATAAGACGACAAATGATTAGCTTATTTTTAGCTAAAATCAATTGCCACGACTTTTAAGTCGTGGATAATTCATTTACAGAGCACAAGGCTTTAGCCAAAATTTATTTAAGTTTGGGCTAAAGCCCTTTGGAAACTGTTTACTTACCCACGCCATAAATGGCGTGGCAATTAATATAGGCGTTAGAATATCAGACATTCATAAAATAATGTCAGTATAGGATATTTTTATGCTACGCCTCTATTTCCCCACAACTTTTTTGCTTGAACC
>DUQG01000034.1 GCA_012837935.1 Bacteroidales bacterium | reverse complement strand
TCGGATTAGCAAATGCAGCCGCAGATGACCATTCATCATTGCTTTCTGTAAATGTAATAGCATTACCGATATTTGCAGAGCTTGTCATATTACTTACCGGTGAACCGATATAGTAAGTTTGTGGTTTATTTACTAATTGCTCTACAATAGCATTTCCTGTACCTGTAGCATTTCCTGTAATAGTAGCGCCACTTTTTACTATAATAGTACCGTTGTTTACTACGCCGGTTCCGATTGTAAGTTGCTTACCTGCGGCAACTTCTAAAGTAGCACCTGCTTCAATGGTTGTTGTATTATTCAATTCAAGATTTCTATTTATCCTAAGAGTAGCCCCGTTTTTAACGGTAAATGTAGTTGCTGTGTTAAAGGCGCCTGCTCCGGTTAGTTCAAGTACTCCACCTTCCACTGTATAAGAACCTGTGTGAGATCCATTATTACCGGAAATTATTAAGGTACCTGTACCTTGTTTAGTTATTGAGCCGGGTTGTTGAAGATTACCTCCAATCGTTACATCTTTAGCACCTGTTACAATTGTGGGATTTCCATTTGTCCAATATGCGCCATTAAGCACTAAGTTTCCGGCTGCTGCATTTATGGTAAGTGGACCGGATGTAGCTCCATCAACGCTTATACCGCTATTTATTGTGTGAGTGGCTGTACTTTTGTTTACTATTGTACTAACTCCATTAAACACAAATCCATTATCATTAATAGTTCTTGGATCAGTTGCTTCATTACCAAAAGTCAATGAATTTATATAAAGCCAAGCTCCACCAGTGTTAACGGTCATCGTTGTTTGATTATTGTTATTTATTAAAACATTTCGTGGAGTACCTGAAGAACCACCGGCACTTGCAAGGTCTGGTCTCGATTGCGCTTCACTACCGGTCCATCTGGCATACCACCAGTGATAGTCTTTAACCCATTCCCCGGTGGTCGCTTCTCCTCGCCATGTCGCCTCAACGTTTGTAATAGTATATGCTGCTTCTGCCACTTCACTATTCATAAATCCATTAGCAAAAGCCACTACTTTTAATGTAAAGGTAGTATTTGGTGCCGTAGTACTGTTTATAGTAATTTTATTATTCGCAGCAATCGGTGATAAGGCATTCGGTGTAGTTCCGTTTGTAGTATAATAAAACTTAGCGCCCGGAGTAGTAGAAGTAAATTCAATTTCTATTCCATCTTGTATATTACCGGCAGGTACCGAAATTGTAGGTGTTGCTGCTTTTTCAGTAGCATGGTCTAGTGCAACAAATGCATAGTTAGAACCTATATCAGATAAACTATAGTAATTTATAATAGAATAATTACCGGAATTTGACTGATGGATCTGAATATTGGTTCCTTTTACAAGATGATGCTTATTTACATCTTTCAAGTATAACAATGTCCAACCTGCCGAAGTAATAGGTGTTGTTTCAGGTCTAAAACCCTTGTTAGTACCCTCAGCATTATCAGTACTAGGGACAGGATTAAAATAATGACCGGTTGATTTGTTAACCAATGCGTATGTGTTATCTGATAATTTAACAAACATCCAACGTTGTTTTTCTGGTGTATTTTCAACAGTTGACGGATCGTTATATTGGTTTCCGGTAATAAAATTGGCTAAACCATTATTTGTAACCAGCCTATTTCCTCTATCGGTGGTTTTTAGTGCATAGTAGTACTCATCGCTACCAAGTGTAGATACCTTTGGTGCAATGAAAGTTGTAATATACGTTTTAATCGCTTGATTTAAGGTATTACCGGCTGCATTTTTTTCAGCATCAGTACCGCCAAGTTGTCCTTGAGCTGTAACAATAGCATCACTTAAAGTCTGACGAGTAGTTGCAGAATACTGTCCCGGTTGATCTCCTTCTGTAGTATTTGCCAAGTAACCTTGTGCATTAGCAATAGCTAATTCAAGATTGTCTTTAGGCAATACAAAATATCAAGCATTACGACTGTTAGCACCTTGGTCAGAGTATCTGTCAAGATAGTTACCATTTGCAGATTTATACCAAGCAATTGACGGAGAGGGTTGAGTAGATACACGAATTTTAAACTGATATTCTGCAGCCGGATAACCTTCAGCATATATATTAGTAGCAGGTTCTGCATCAGTTACTTTTGCCGGATTATTTGAATTATCGTGATTCAAATATCTACCGTTGTAATTTTTGTAAACCAATTTATTATTAACCTTTTGTAACGACCAAAGTTTATTGGTACTGGCAATATCAGATGGAATGTCTCCAATTAAGGCAAACTTTGCCATTTGGTTATTGTCTTTTTGTGCATACAAAAGATTGTATTGGCTGGATGTTGCTCCGCTCGGTTGGTTTCCAGCTGTACCAATATTTTCCATGTAATAAAAAATTGGTGCATCTCCGGTTGAGTAGATAGGTATTACAGCCACACCGTTTTGTTGTGCAGTCATCTGCACGCTAAAGCCCAGTATTAGTGCCAAGCTTAGCCATAGTTTGTTAAATTTTCTCATAAAAATTAATTTTTATTAGTTTGTAAAAAGTTAATTAGTTTAATGTTAGTTGTCTAAGGTTTAGAAAACAAACAAAATTTTGACAAAGGTACGACAATATTTTAAATAAATAATAAAAAAATTAAAAAAATGATGACAAATCGTTGATAATTAACATTTCTGCCTCGCTTTCCTTACCCAAAGAGACCGGCTAAGCCGGTCTTTGAGTAGTGCAAAATGTATCCCGAGATATTATTCGGGATTGTGTGATTTGTGTTCCATCTGAACACTGATTTTCAATACACTGATAATCATGATTGATACTTATTTTATATTTTCACACCTAATAATTGTGTGATTTGTGTTCTAGTGTTCAAGGACTTAGGAAAGTCCTTGTCCCGTCTGTGCTAATCTGTAAAATCTGTGTTATCTGCGTGCTATCTGAACACTGATTTTCAATACACTGATAATCATGATTAATACTTATTTTATATTTATTTCCACTTATTTTATATTTATTTCCACACCTAATAATTGTGTGATTTGTGTGATTTGTGTGATTTGTGTTCTAATAATTGAACAGACATGGAACTTGTCCGACTTTCGGCGGATACAGCGTTTCTATAATCATCGGCTAGAAGCCGATGCGCCTCAATGATAATAAATTTGTGCAATTTGTGTCTAGTGTTCAAGGACTTAGGAAAGTCCTTGTCCTGTCTGTGCTAATCTGTAAAATCTGTGTTATCTGCGTGCTATCTGAACACTGATTTTCAATACACTGATAATCATGATTAATACTTATTTTATATTTTCACACCTAATAATTGTGTGAGTTGTGTTCTAGTGTTCAAGGACTTAGGAAAGTCCTTGTCCTGTCTGTGCTAATCTGTAAAATCAGTGTTATCTGTGTGCTATCTGCGTGCTATTAAATTTCAAAAATTACCTCTTTCAGAATCTCGCTAACTGTCGGATGCGGGAAAACTACTTCTTTCATTTCATCAATAGTCATTCCTTGCTCAATAGCCGTACAAGCTCCGTAAATCATTTCGCTGCTTGGGTTTCCGAGCATATGTACACCGATAATTTTGTTGTCGGTTTCGCCGATAAGTACTTTGCAAAGACCGTTACCGCCTTCATTTTCCGCAACAAATCGACCGGAAAATGTCATGGGTAGTTTAGCAACTTTGTAAGCTAAGTTTTTTGCTGCGGCACTCTCTTCTGTTTCGCCTACGGCAGCCACTTCAGGATTGGTGTAAACTACGCCGGGGATAGCATTGTAACGCATCTTGTCTTCTTTTCCTGTAAGATTGTTTACTACCACCTCGCCTTCGCGACTTGCTGTGTGTGCCAATAGTGAAAATCCGATAACATCACCAGCAGCAAACACATTAGGCACGTTAGTACGCATTTTCTCATCTACTTTTATCCCGCCACGATGCAGCTCCACACCGATATTTTCCAAACCGAAACCTTGCGTAACCGCACGCCGTCCCACGCTAAGCAGAATTTTATCGCCTTCTACCATGTGGGTTTCGCCTTCTTTTTCAAAAACAACTTTATTACCGTCTATTTTAACCACTTTAGCATTCAGATTAAATTCAATGCCTTTTTTAGCGTAAAAATCAAGCAGCATATTCGAGATTTCCAAATCATTGTTGCCGAGAATTTGTGGCAGCATCTCAATTACGGTAACTTTAGAGCCTAAACTGTTGTAGAAACTGGCAAACTCCATTCCGATAACTCCGCCGCCGATAACAACAAGTGATTCGGGTTGCTCTTTTATTGCCAAAATTTCGCGATTGGTAAGCACCGTTTCACCCGCTTCTGCTAAACCGGGAATGGGCGGCACAGAGGCTTCGGAACCTGTGCAAATCAGAAGGTTTTTACCGATGTAGCTCTCGCCGTTGCAAGACACTTCAATTCCTTTTTCACTTTTGCCCACAATTGTAGCTTCACCTTCAATCACATTTACATTGTTGTTTTTCATTTTGGCTCTAATGCCTGCTACCAGCTTACGAACAACCTTGTTTTTGCGATTTACTATTTTATCGTAGGCAAAACTCACATTTTCGGCAGTTACGCCGTATTTGTTCGCATAAAGTGCATTTTCGTAAGTCTTGGCACTATAAAGCAATGTTTTGGTAGGAATACAGCCCTCATTGAGACATACTCCGCCTAAATTTGTTTTTTCAAATAACGTTACGCTAAGTCCTTTTTGTCCTGCACGTTCGGCAGCCACATATCCGGCGGGACCTCCACCGATAATTAATAAGTCAGTCATTTTGATTTACGATTTTAGTCCCGATAGTTATCGGGATGATTTGATTTTATTTTGTTCCTACAAAGATAAACATTATCGAATAAAATTCTAATAGAATCTCGCTTTTTGTTGGTTTACACCCGAAGGCTGACTTATAGTCGGTCTCTGGGTCTTCTTCCATGCTTTAACAGAGCCAGTTAAATCAATTGTTATCTTTTTATTAAAAAATAACACAAAAACAGTTGGCTAAATAAAAATTTTTAATATATTTGCAAAGATGAATAGCAAGAAGCAATAAAAAAACTTGCTATTCTCTTATTTTTCGGCAATCAACTTAATATTATCCGCGATAGATCGAGATACACATTAATCACGCTGCCTAAACTTATGAATGAAAAACTAACCTTAAAACAAACAATGCTATGCCAACAAAACATTTTTTTGGACTAGAAAAAAACACAAAGTCAAACCAGTTAAAGAAAGACATTATCCGCTATTTCCTTAATAACGGCAAAACTTCCATTTCTGAGTTAGCCAAAGAGATGGAACTTAGCGTTCCAACCGTTACTAAACTTATTAACGGGATGAACGAAGAGTGCTTAATTTCCGACTACGGAAAAGTTCAAACACCCGAAGGCAGACACCCAAATGTTTATGGACTCAATCCCACGTCTGCCTATTTTGTTGGAGTGGATATGACCAGACACCACCTAAACATGGCATTAATGGACTTTAACGGCGATATGGTTAAAACCGAATTTGGGCTGCTTCACTCACACGAAAACACACCGGAATCACTCGACAGACTATGTAACCATATCAATAATTTTATCAACAGCATCTCAAGCGAAATAAGAAAAAACATAATCAATATCAGTCTTAACATAGCAGGGCGAGTAAATCCGGAGTCGGGCTACAGCTACAGCAGTTTTTACTTCAGCGAAGAGCCTATCAGTAGCATTCTTTCCAAAAAGTTGAAACATAACGTTGTGATAGATAACGACACTCGCGCCATGACTTACGGTGAATATATGAAAGGCGTTGTAGAAGGTCAAAAAGATGTAATTTTTATCAATGCCAGTTGGGGACTAGGTATCGGTATTATTATTGACGGAAAAATACACTACGGAAAGTCCGGTTTTTCGGGCGAATTTGGACATTTCCCTGCTTTTGACAATGAAATCATATGCCATTGCGGAAAAAAAGGCTGCCTCGAAACAGAAGCTTCCGGTCAGGCTATTTACCGCACAGTTATCAACAGAATTCAAAACGGCGAAAGTTCCATCATAACTGACTCCATAAAAGATTTGAAAGACTTAACTCTATCGGACATTATCAACGCAACCAACCAAGAAGATACACTCTGCATAGAAATAGTAGAAGAGGTTGGTGCCACACTTGGCAGATACATTGCAGGCTTAATTAATATTTTCAATCCGGAGCTTGTTGTTATTGGCGGTCGAATAGCCGAAACAGGCAGCTACTTGATGCTTCCTATCCGCAGTGCCGTTCGCAAATACTCGCTTAATCTGGTAAATAAAGATACACAAATTGAGCTATCCAAACTGAAAAACAAAGCCGGTGTGTATGGTGCTTGCCTACTTGGGAGAAATAGGTTGTTTGACCAGTAAATTCATCTCAACTTTTAGAATGCTCAACAAAGCAAACTGCCGTCCACAACGCTTTCGGGACGGCAGTTTGCTATTTCTAAGAACCAAGTAAATAATTATTTTTCAAAACAGCTATTATTAATTTTTGTTAATTCTCATATTTTTCAACAATTTATCGTCCAATCACTTTGTTTGATTAAATTCTTATTTTAATTTTGCATATTTAGTAAAATTTTTTATTATTGATAGTTTATTAGTTTTCATTTCCGAAACTCTGTTAATCTTAAGAAATATGAATAGTATATCGTTCAGAACATTAGAAAAAACATATAAAAACGAATTGTTTGAGAATATCATTCCATTTTGGTTGGAAAAATCCATCGACAAAGAGTTTGGCGGATATTTTACCTGCCTTGACCGAAAAGGAAATGTTTTTGACACCGATAAGTTTATTTGGTTGCAAGGAAGGCAAGTGTGGATGCTATCCATGCTGTATAACGCGGTAGAAAAAAAACAAGAATGGCTTGATGCAGCTATCGCAGGTGGAGAGTTTTTGAAAAAATACGGACACGATGGAAATCTGAACTGGTACTTTTCACTTACCCGCGAAGGTGCACCGCTCGTAGAACCTTACAATATTTTCTCCTACACATTTGCTACTATGGCATTCGGTCAACTTAGCAAAGCTACGGGAAATCAGGAATACGCAGATATAGCAAAAAAAACCTTTGATATTATTCTTGCTAAAAAAGACAACCCAAAAGGCGAGTGGAATAAAGCTCACGAAGGCACACGTTCATTAAAGTCTTTCTCACTTCCGATGATTCTTTGCAACTTGGCGCTTGAAATAGAACACCTGCTTGATGAGGATTTTTTACAGAAAGTCATTGAAGAATGCATCCACGAAGTTATGGAAGTTTTCTTACGTCCTGAGCTTGGCGGTATTATCGTGGAACACCTCAACACAGACGGCACGCTTTCAGATAGCTTTGACGGCAGATTGATAAATCCGGGACACGGAATTGAAGCGATGTGGTTTATTATGGATCTTGCCGAAAGACTCGGCAGACCGGAACTTACCCAAAGAGCCGTAGAAACCACGCTTAACACCATTGAATACGGATGGGACAAAGAGTATGGCGGCATATTCTACTTCATGGATAGACTTGGTTATCCGCCACAGCAACTCGAATGGGATCAGAAACTTTGGTGGGTGCATGTTGAAACCCTTATTTCACTTATAAAAGGCTATCAATTAACGGGAAATAAAGAGTGCTTGAAGTGGTTTAAGACCATTCATGAATACACTTGGTCGCATTTCAAAGACCCTGAATATCCTGAATGGTGGGGCTACCTAAACCGCAGAGGCGAAGTTTTACTCGACCTAAAAGGCGGAAAATGGAAGGGCTGCTTCCATATACCTAGAGGACTTTATCAAGTGTGGAGAACTTTGGAAAAAATAGAGGAATAGCATCTATAGCAAAACATGCATTAGCTCTACATATTTGTCTTATATGGTTATCCGCAATGCTTCCTATAATAAATTCTTGTAAAACAAGCGAACAAGTTCAAGCTACCACGACTTAAAAGTCGTGGCAACTGAAAAAAGTATTAGGAACACATGCAGATAATCATATTGTCTTGTTAGTTTTGATAAAAGGCACCAATCTTAATGGCAAGGAGGCTTCTTTATCTTTATCAATAAGTACTACAGTTACTCTAAGACTAATATGTCATAAAAATAACCATATTTCAAACTTATATACAATGTTCAAAAAAACGACAGCAACACTGATTTTCCTGATTGCTTTAATCGGTGCAGTTGGAGCACAAACAAAAGTTGCTTGCGTGGGAAACTCAGTTACCTACGGAATGGGAATTGAAGACAGAACGCAAGTCTATCCTACCCAACTTCAAAATATGCTGGGCGACAGCTATGAAGTAAAAAACTTTGGACATAGTGGGGCTACACTACTTAAAAAAGGACATCGCCCCTACAACACCCTACCTGAATATAAAGCGGCATTGGACTTTGAACCGGACATTGTGATTATTCACCTTGGACTAAACGACACCGACCCACGTAACTGGTCCCGCTTCCGCGATGAATTTATAAAAGATTACATTTCGCTTATCGATACTTTCAAGGCAGTAAACCCAAAAGCCGAAGTGATGATTTGTCGAATGACACCTATTTTTCACACCCATTCTCGCTTTAAATCAAGCACACGCGACTGGTACTGGCAAATTCAAAAAGCTATCGAAATAGTTGCTGAAACACAAAACGTGCATCTTATTGATTTGCACACACCACTGTATTCCCATCCGGAACTACTTCCCGATGCACTTCATCCCAACGGGACAGGCGCAGGAATTATAGCCGAAACTGTTTATAAAAGCATCACCAAAAACTTTGGTGGATTGCAACTTCCGGCTATTTTCACAGACAATATGGTTTTGCAACGTAATAAACCTATTCCATTTTGGGGCATTGCCAATCCCGACACAAAAGTAACCATCCGTTTTAACAGAAAAACTCTTTCTACAATCGCAAAACGTGATGGAACTTGGCAAATTACTTTTCCACAAACACAAGCTGACGGCAAGAATCACACCATCCAAATCAGTAATGAGAAAAGCAACATCACACTTGAAAACATCGTAATAGGTGATGTATGGCTCTGTTCGGGTCAATCAAATATGGAGTTTCAACTAAAACACGCTGCCACAGGCAATGCAGACATTCCAAATTCTACAAATACAAACTTACGTTTTTTCGACCAAAAAGGAAAATTCGGATTTCCTACTACACCATATTCACAAGAACAATTAGATGACTTAAATCAGTTGAAATATTTTTCAGAAAACGTAGCATGGGAATCTTCTAATCCGATAACTTCCGCACCTTTCTCTGCTGTAGGTTACTATTTTGGCAAGATGCTGCAAGATTCGCTACAAGCTCCTATCGGGCTGATTTGTAATGCTGTGGGAGGTTCTACTACGGAATCATGGATAGATAGATATACTTTAGAGCATCACACGAGATTAGTAGATATGCTTTCAAATTGGTCAAAAAACGACAATATCCAACCTTGGGTGCGCGAACGTGCAGGACAAAACCTAGCAAATGCCAACAATCCGCTTCAGCGTCACCCTTATCATCCGGCTTATCTTTATGAAACTTCGATAGCGGACTTAGCCAACTTCCCGATTACCGGAGTAATCTGGTATCAGGGTGAAAGCAATGCACATAATGTGGAACTACATGAAATCACCTTTACTACGCTGGTAGAAAGTTGGCGAAAAACTTGGAATAATCCCGAACTTCCTTTTTACTACGTACAACTTTCGAGCATGGAAGTAGGTAGAGAAACTTGGGGACATTTCAGAGACAGTCAAAGACGTTTACTCTCGGTTATTTCCCATTCGGGAATGGCTGTCTCATCGGATGTAGGACATAGAACCGACGTTCATCCTACCGATAAAAAACCTGTCGGCGAACGATTAGCTCGCTGGGCTTTGGCAGGCACCTACAATTTTAACATCGAAAAAAGCGGTCCTTTATTCAAAAATGCTACTTTTGTGAAGGACAAAGCGATTGTATATTTCACAAATGCTGCAAAACTAAACACATCTGACGGCAAAGTCGTCAACTCGGTAGAAGTCGCGGGTGCTGATAAAGTCTATTACCCCGCAAGTGCACAAATAATTGGCAATACGCTGGAAGCTAAAAGCAATAAAGTACCACAACCAAAATATGTGCGCTATGGCTGGGCATCATTTTCTGAAGGGAATTTAGTGAATGAAGTGGGGTTGCCGGCATCAACGTTTACGTCGGAGGAAATGTAGGATAGTTTATCCCCTAACGGGGAAATAAATATTAGGTTCAGACATTCTTCTATCTATATTAATTCCCTAACGGGAATACGTTAGAACAACCAAACATACAAAAGAAACGTACAACAATAAATTCGCCGTAGGCGATAAATATCAATAGAAAAACAGCACGTAGATAAGATAATATTCCCCGTAGGAGATTAACAATTTAACATCAGATAGCAACAATTATAGTGTTTATCTCCTACGGAGAACAGATTTTAGGGGGGCAACATCTTT
>DUQG01000081.1 GCA_012837935.1 Bacteroidales bacterium | reverse complement strand
TTACCCACGCCATAAATGGCGTGGCAATTAATATAGGCGTTAGAATATCAGACATTCATAAAATAATGTCAGTATAGGATATTTTTATGCTACGCCTCTATTTCCCCACAACTTTTTTGCTTGAACCCTAAACCGCATTGTGCCTAAAAAAAAGGAGTACCAATTGTTTACAACCCGCAACCTAAAACGTGAAACCTAAAACGTGAAACGTGGAACCTGAAACGTGAAACGTGGAACCCGAAACTACTCTACATATTCCACATTCTCACTATCCAGCATCGCCAGACCGTTCATTTTAAGCCAAACTTGAGCAGTAGCAAATACATCTTTCTGGCAATAGGTAACAATTCGTTCTAGATTTTTTTCATGGTAATAGACTTCTGCTACCATACTGCCATTTATATCATCTTTTGGGGTAGGAATTTCAAAAATAGCCGTTAATAGCTTGAGTGATACATAATTCTTGTAATCACCAAATTTCCAGTAATCCAGTGTGTCGAGTAGGTTTACTTCCCAAGGTTTTTTAGCATTGATTTGAAGTGGCTCAGGGAGTTGAAGTCCGTTTACCAACATTCTTCGACAGATATAGGGGATATCAAATTCCTTGATATTATGCCCGCAAAAGTTGTATTCGGCAATTTTGAAAGAATTGACAATTAACTCGCTAAACTTTTGTAAAAGAGTTTTTTCATCATCTTCTGCAAAAGATTTGATACGAAAAACTTTCTTTCCTTGCCGTTGAGCAATAAAACCAATAGAAATACAAATAATCCGACCAAATTCCGAATAAATTCCCGCGTTTTTCAGATAACCCTCTTCAGCTGTTGTGTTTTCACCGTATTTGTCGGGAGTACGTCGCTGAAGTTGGTAAAATTTATCTGCCCACAAGTTTTGAAGCTCTTCACTAAGTTCGCTTAATGTAGCGGTTTGCGGAACTGTTTCAATATCAATGAAAAATATTTTGTAAATATCGAACATAGCAGGTAAAGTTAGAAGTTAGAAAGAACAAAGAACAAAGAACAAAGAATAAAGAACAAAGAACAAAGAACAAAGAACAAAGAACAAAGAACAAAGAACAAAGAATAAAGAATAAAGAATAAAGAACAAGGAACGTGAAACCTTGAACGTGAAACGTAAAACGTGAAACGTAAAACGTGGAACGTAAAACGTGAAACTACTTCAAATTATTCTCAATATACTTTGTTAAAATATCAATCGCGATGTGGTTATTACCTCCTTGCGGGATAATAAGATCGGCATATCGTTTGGTAGGTTCAATAAATTGCAGGTGCATCGGTTTTACCGTTAGTTCGTAGCGTTCCATCACTTTATTTACCGAGCGTCCACGTTCTACTATATCCCTGTTTATCACTCGTATCAATCTGTCGTCTGCGTCGGCATCCACAAAAACCTTTAGATTCATCAGTTTTCTCAATTCCGGATTACATAAGACAAGAATACCTTCTATAATAACAACTTTTTTAGGTTGAATATCAATAGTTTCTTCAGCTCTTGTACAGGTAAGGTAGGAGTAAATGGGCTGTTGCACAGTATGGCCTTTTTTCAGCTCTTTCAGGTGCTTAATTAGCAGATCCCATTCAATTGAGTCCGGGTGGTCAAAGTTAATTTCCAAGCGTTCTTCCAAAGGAAGATGTCCGCTGTCTTTGTAGTAAGAATCTTGTGGAAGGATAACCACTTCACCTTCCGGCAGCCATTCCAGAATTTTACGCACTACGGTGGTTTTCCCCGAGCCTGTTCCACCGGCAATTCCAATGATTAACATGTTATTTCGATTTAAAATTTCTACGAAAATAATGCTTTTTTCTGAAATAAAATGTCTGAACAATGATTTCTTATGATTTATTTGATTTTGACAATAGTATTGGAACACAGATAACACCGATTTAACGAATGCACGCAAATAAACACCCAAACATCAAACACCCAAACACCCAAACATCAAACATCAAACATCAAGCATCATACATCAAACATCAAACATCAAGCATCATACATCAAACATCAAACATCAAACATCAAACATCAAACATCAAACATCAAACATCAAGCATCATACATCAAACATTAAACATCAAGCATCATACATCAACATCAAACATCAAACATCAAACATCAAACATCAAGCATCATACATCAACATCAAACATCAAGCATCAAACATCAAGCATCATACATCAACATCAAACATCAAACATCAAACAAACATCCAAACTTTTAGAACGATTTGCCTCTTTCAATCAATTTTTATAATTTTGCAGATTGAAAATAATAACACCTTTAATAACTCATTTACTAGTATGAAATCACAGAAAACAATCCGATTTGTTCGCATGTTTCTTGCGACTTGCATTCTATCCTTTTTATCACTTCAATTAAACGCACAGCCGGGTAATTTAAAAGTAATCCCTGAAGTACAGCAATTTACTGCTACTAGTGGAACTTACTCATTGCCTAGCGATGTGAAAATTTCGGTTAAAACTGCCGATACTCAGGTAAAAACAGACAGCTTGCTGGCTATTGCCAATCAACTGAAAGACGAATTAACTGAAATGTTTGGTGCTACGCCAAGTGTGGCTGAAACAAATGCTTCAACAGCTACCGAAGGTGAAATTTTAATAGGCTATAGCGCCGCAAGCTTAAAAAATAAAGAAGCCTACAAGATGACAATAGGCGATGGTATTACACTAACAGCTTCTGCGCGTGCCGGAGCATTTTGGGGAACCAGAACTATTTTGCAGTTAGTAGAAAATCACAATAATGTAGTGCCATGCGGAGAAATTAACGACTATCCACACTTCCCGAGTCGCGGATTTATGCTCGATGTGGGACGAAAATTCTTTACCATTGACTTTCTGCGTCAGTATGTAAAAATACTTTCCTACTACAAAATGAGCGAATTTCACGTTCACCTAAACGATAACGGATTCAAAAGCTACTATGACAACGACTGGTCAAAAACTTATGCTGCATTTCGTCTGGAAAGTGAAACTTATCCCGGCTTAGCAGCAAGCGATGGACATTACACCAAAGAAGAGTTTCGTAACTTACAGCTACTTGGTATGCAGTACGGCGTAAATGTAATTCCCGAAATCGACATTCCGGCGCACAGTTTGGCATTTACACGCTACGAACCTCAACTGATGGCAAAAGCACCCTATGCTATGGATCACCTGGAACTGATGGATGAAGCAAAACGTCCTTTTGTTTATCAGTTTTTTGAAAAACTTTTTGACGAATATTTGGATGCCGACAATCCTACTTTTATTGGACCCGATGTACATATAGGTACCGATGAATATATCAAAGAAGGTGCCGCTCGCAATGTGGACAACGAGCAGGCAAAACAATTCCGCCTGTTTACCAACCATTTTTTAAAATATATAGCCGATAAAGGAAAAACACCTCGCCTCTGGGGAGGACTGAAATGGCTACAAGACAATCCGAAAACGGAAGTTATTCCTTACGGAAATGCGGTAATGAATTCGTGGAGCGTGGATTGGGTAGATCCGGTGCCGATGCTCGAAAAAGGTTTTGGTATTATCAATACGCTTGATGCGTGGATGTATATTGTTCCGGCAGCAGGATATTACAGAGAGTTTTTGGATGTTCAGTGGCTGTACAACAATTTCCGTCCGGAAAAAATAAATGGCGGTACAACCTTACCCAATTTCCAAAAAGGATTGTTGGGTTCAACTTTTGCCGTGTGGAACGACATCTGCGGAAACGGTATTTCCATGCAAGACGTACATTACCGAGCCTATCCGGCGCTGAAAGTGCTTGCCACTAAAAACTGGAAAGCCCAACCCGCAAAATCCTATAATGATTACTCTATCCTTGCTAACGTTACTACCGAAGGACCGGGTATTAATTTGATTGGGAAATATTCCCCTGAAAAACTGGCTGAAATTTCTTCCAAAGTGGGTGAAACGCCTATCGTGTTGGATGGAACTACCGAACTTCCATTGGGTGGAACCGATTTGGGATACGATTATGATGTAAGTTTTGAGCTAAAACCGGCTAGCGGAAATGCAAGAGATGCCGTTTTATTTCAAAGCAACTTCGCAAAAGTTACGCTAAACACCAGCGGAAGAGGACGACTCGGCTTTGAACGTGACGGATATGTTTACACATTTAGCTTTGTTCCTCAAGCCAATAAGTGGCAGCAAATCCGCATTGTAGGGAATTATACCAGCGTAACGCTCCATGTAAATGGAGAATTCGTACAAAGACTTGAAGCTTACCGGAAAACAACGGGCTTACCGAAAAACATGAATTTCCAGCAAACCCTTTATTTCCCGTTGACAAAACTGGGTGATACGCAGAACGGTTACAAAGGTGAAATCAAAAACTTAAGCCTTGCTGTGTATGACCCGCAAAAAAAGAAAGATGAGTTTTTGGCAACCAAAACTACGCTGAGAGACGGAGTTTATTTTATAAAAGTAGGCAATCAATATTTAAATAATACTGCTGCCAAAGGTGCTGCACCTACATTTGGACCAAAAGCAACCAATGAAGACACCCAGAAATTCAAAATTACCCTTGAAGCTGAAACCGGACGCCACAAAATAGTAAGTGCCTCTGACGAAAGTAAATATATCAACGAATTAGGCGTATATGGCGGTGCTAATCCTTATAGCGTGTATTGGAATACCTATAATTTCTATAAGAAAAATAATCTTTACGCTATTCAGAATGACGGTAATTCCGGAAATCGATTTTGGAAATCGGATGGGACACGCTTTGTACAAGGTGATGAAAGTTATGAAGACTTTAATTATATAGTAGAATTTATCTCGGCAGATGGTACCGGACTGCACACACAAACCGCATTGCCTATTGAGTTGGTAAAAACTCCTGCTTATGTGCAAGTAAAAGGTGTGAACGTGAAAGGCTTGATGCTGCTTAGCCTGAACGGCAGTATAGTAAAATCGGTGCAGCAAACCGACACCTTGAGCTTAGCCGGAGTAAGCAAAGGCATCTATCTGCTTAACATCCAAACCAAAGAAAACCAAGAAAGCACTATTAAGTTGGAAGTAGGAAGACGGTAGATAGAAGATGGTAAATAAGAACACAGATAACACGAATTTTACAGATTAGCACAGACAGGACAAGGGCTTTCCTAAGCCCTTGAACACTAGATACAAATTGCACAAATTTTTATCATTGAGGTGCATCGGCTTCTAGCCGATGATTATAGAAACGCTGTATCCGCCGAAAGTCGGACAAGTTCCTTGTCTGTTCAATTATTAGAACACAAATTGCACAAATCACACAAATCACACAATTATTAGGTGTGAAAATATAAAATAAGTATCAATCATGATTATCAGTGTATTGAAAATCAGTGTTCAGATAGCACGCAGATAACACAGATTTTACAGATTAGCATAGATTTTTTTTGTGATGGTTATTAGAACACAAATCACACAAATTTCACAATTCCGATAGCTCGGGACATAAATTTACACCACCAAAGACCGGCTTTAAGCAGTCCTTGGGTAAGGAAACCCTCAATTTTTAATCAAAAGTTAATTTTAACACTCTAATTTACGTTTTTTTCAAAATAATATATTATCTTTGCAAATTGAATAGAAGTGTGTTTTGCGTTTTATGCTCAACGCTTTAGCTCTGAAGTTGTCTTGAACATTGACGCACGTACTACGAGCAATTAAACAACTAAACAAAATTATCAATTATCAACTATTTATATTAAAAAATCTACGTTTATGAAAAAAATTATTTATTCTTTAATACTGCTTTTTGCAATATCTGGAGCTGCTTCAGCTCAGAAATCGGCTTTTTACAAAGTGCCGATAGAAAGTCCCACGGGCAATCCGCAGTATTATTATATTATTAATGCTGGTAATCATAGAGCATTAGATGCAGGAAATGCTGCACAATTAGTGTCCACGCCTTTACCTCTTAGTGCCAATAACGATGGGCAGCTCTGGCATTTTGTAAAAAATGAGGACGGCTCTTATCACATCTTTAACAAAGCACGTACAACTGGAGTACTAGGTGCGAATTTTCAGTGGAATGCAAGCAGTAGTACACCCGTTTCATTCTATATTGCTGATGAGGAGGCTGTAGCGACTACCGGACTGGCTTATTCTATTTCAAGTGGCAATACTAGTGGAGATAAAACTTACATAACTCTTAACCAGACAACCTATGAGGTGGAGACCACTAACACATTTAGTGGAACTACTGCCAAATGGGTATTTGTAAAAGCTCCGAGACGCGATGGAGCTTATTATTATTTCCGCAGTGCACGTGCTCATAAAGTAACAGGTCTTAGCGTAAAGACAGAAACTCCTTTTACTGCTACTTGGCATGAAACAGACCCTTTTACTACCACAGAGCATAAGCCTGAATATTTCTTTAAAGTGAATGCCGAAGATAATAATGAAATTAGTTTAACGTCCCAAAAGTATTCTACCCAAAAAATGTGCCTAACCGGAAGCCTTAATAATAAAGACCATCAAAACTTCACTTCGGGTACAGGTACACCTTATAAGTTTATCGTAACTCCTCAAAATACAGGACGAGTTGCTTTAATGCGTCCAGATGGAACAGACTGGGTGCAGATTGACTTTGGATCCGTTTCAGGTATTGGTAATACAGCTGCTCTTTACAAGTATGATGCACTAGCTACTAAACTTAATCCTTGGTTTTCATTTATGACAGGAATCGAGTCCGTACTGAAATCAGCTTTTGACGAATTGGATAAATTAGTACCCGGTAAATATATACTTGATGCAGCGGCAACAACTACGATAGATAATTTCAAGATTACGGTAAATACAGCACTAAATAACATTGGCACTGAACATGATACTAGGGCTAATCAAGACATATTTAAACAAGATATAGCGAATTTTAAGGCTTTTATTGCAACTCTACCTATAAATAATACAAGTAAATCGCTAAGATTGAATGGTTCAAATCAATATATGCGTATTCCTGATGCTGCTGTTTTTAACTTTTCAGAAACCCAAGAGTTTTCTGTAACTATGCTGGTAAATGTAGCATCATTACCACAATCCAATCCTCGTTTCTTAGCAAAAAGAGGTTCTCGTGTAGCTTCCGGTGAAAACAGAACAGGTTATGATATGTTTTGCAATGGTGAAACCAGCCAATTCTATGGATTGAATTGTCCGGAACCTGACGGTGTCGGTAATTACTTTACGCAATGGGGACCGGGAACGGGAAAATATGGACAATGGATACATTTAGCATTTACCGTATCAGGCACAGGTGCAAATAGAATAGTTAGGATGTACCATAACGGTCTTATGAAAGAAGGATCTGCATATAAAAGTGGTCGTACAACAGATAAAACCTACTATACAAATAATGCTCGAGATGTATATGTTGGCTACATTCCTGCTGAAATAGAGAAAAATGTAGGTTTCTTAAATGGTCGGGTAGATAATATCCGTTTCTGGAATAAAGCACTAACCGCCGAAGAAATTCAGAATGATTCACATCTAAACGTAACCGCTTCAACGCCTAATCTATTAGCAGCCTATGATTTTGAAAATGTAGATTATGCAACCGGCACCGTTCCTGATATCAAGAATAATGCTAATCCGGGTACACTTGAAAATTATTCTTCCAATTTCCGCACAAAAGCAAACGGTGATTGGGAAACTCCGGCAACTTGGGAATTCTCTACAGACAATACAACATGGGTAGATGCAACAACTGCACCAACAGCTACTAATGCTACAAGTATTTTAGTAAGACATGCTGTATCAGTAAACACGCCTATTTCTATTGCTAGTACTACTAACTTAAGTATCGAAAGCGGTGCTACAGTTACTGGCGATATTTCAGGTACGGCTACCGTAAAACAATTAGTTAACAAACCACAAACTTACTATATCGGTTCACCGGTAAGTAATATGACAAGCTCTGCAAATATCGGTAATGCTATTACATTTACAGAAAGCAATGATGAATGGTCATCTGCGGCTGCATTTGCTAATCCGA
>DUQG01000038.1 GCA_012837935.1 Bacteroidales bacterium | reverse complement strand
CACTAGTCATATGTACACAGACGTAATTCAAGTAGTAATGTTTCAAATTCCTATATCCTCCCAGATGAAAGGAAATTAAAATGGTCATTACTTCACTGTGAGAAAGTCTATTTGGTTTATTTCTTGTCTTTTTACCGTTTTCTTGTAGTAAAACACGATTTTCATATGATTTTTCAAATTCTTTTGTAAAATTATCGCATAAATAGAAAATTTCAGTAACTTCGTTGATGGTTAGCATAGTGATGAGAATTTAGTTATTTGTCTGTATTTCAGCACTATAAAGATAGTAATTAAGTCTGAATTATGCTAACCTTTTTATTAATTTCTTATATCGAACTCACGTTATATTAAGATAAAAGAGTATTTTCAATTTTCTTAAAATAAAAACCATGAAACTTAGAACACTAATAATCTTGCTGTTTGCTTTTTCATTTTCTATGATAAAGGCGCAAAACAGCGAAACAATCAACTTGAATGCCGATTGGCAATTTTCTGAAAGTGGTAAAAACGAGTGGAAGACAGCGGTTGTGCCGGGTTCGGTGCAGCGTGATTTAATTCGTTTGGAGAAACTGCCTGACCCGTATTGGCGCACGAATGAAAAGTTGGTGCAATGGGTGGAAGACAAGAATTGGGATTACCGAAAAAGCTTTCAAGTTACCGCCGAACAGCTAAAACACGATGATGCTTTGCTGATTTTCAAAGGATTGGACACTTATGCCGATGTCTATCTGAATGGCTCGAAAATCCTGAGTGCAGAAAATATGTTTATCGCTTACGAAACATCGGTGAAAAACCTGCTTAAAGTCGGTGAAAACAAGCTTTACATCCGATTTTATTCGCCTGTCAATCATCTGATGCCTGCACATCTCACAAGCGGTTTCGATTATCCTGCCGACAACGACCACCGACTGCCGCGCGTGAGCGTTTACGCACGAAAAGCACCGTATCATTTTGGTTGGGATTGGGGCATGCGAATGGTGCAAATCGGTATTTGGCGACCTGTAGAGCTACATTTTTACAATCAGGCTCGCGTGGAAGATTATTGGGTAAAGCAAGTGGATATTAGTCAAGAAAAAGCGGTAATTGATAATCAAATCGAGATTAATTTGCTTTCGGAAACAGCAAAAAATGTGGAAGTTGAGATAAGCTACGCACCAAAACGGTCAAAATTTATCACAGAAAGCATTAGAAAATCCTTTATAATTAATAAAGGGAAAAATCAAATTAACATCCCGTTGGAAATTGAAAATCCGAAACTTTGGATGCCGAAAGATTGGGGTGAGCAAAATCTGTATAGTTTTATAGTAACGGTTTTTGCCGACAACAAAGAGATTGACAGCAAAACAGTTACAGCCGGACTTCGGAAAATAGAATTTGTCAGAGAAGACGACAAAGCACCCGTTCCACCGCAAAACGAAATGGGAAAATCCTACTATTTCAAAGTGAACGGAATTCCGATTTTTGCCAAAGGCGCCAACTACATTCCGGGCGAAATCATTAACACACAACAAGATAAAGCCTACTACGACCTACTTTTCGAGAACATTTGCGAAGCGAATATGAATATGGTGCGCGTTTGGGGCGGTGGATTTTACGAAGATGATTATTTCTACCAATTAGCCGACGAAAAGGGGATTTTGGTATGGCAGGATTTTATGTTTGCCTGCACCACTTACCCACATGACCGGGCATTTCTCGACAATGTAGAAAAAGAAGCGGAATACAATCTGAAACGCTTACGCAATAATCCTTCCGTAGTATTTTGGTGCGGAAATAACGAAGTGGCGGAAGCATTGAAATATTGGGGTTGGGACCAAAAATATACGCCGGAAGTTTTTGAAGGATTTAAAGTCGGTTACCACAAGCTTTTCAAAGAACTTTTACCGAAAAAGGTAGCTGAACTTGACCCCGAAAAAGCTTACGTTCACACTTCGCCGGACACCGCCAATTGGGGCAGACCCGAAGGGCAAAAGTTGGGTGATGCGCACTATTGGGGCGTTTGGTATGGCAGGCAGCCTTTTGAAATTTTGAACGAACGTGTACCTCGATTTATGAGCGAATTCGGATTTCAGGCATTTCCCGAAATGAAAACCATCCGCAGTTTTGCGCCGTCGGATGAGTGGTATTTGGAGAGCGAAACGATGCTTACCCACCAAAAAAGCACCACCGGAAACGATGCCATCAAAGAATATATGGACCGCTATTACCACACGCCGAAAAACTTCGAAGATTTTGTCTATATCGGTTTGGTGATGCAGGGACGCGGAATGAGCTTGGGTATGAAAGCACACCGCAGAAATCGTCCGTTCTGCATGGGTTCGCTCTATTGGCAGTTGAACGACAGTTGGCCTGTGGTTTCGTGGGCGGGAATTGATTATTACGGCAATTGGAAAGCGATGCATTACCACGCTCGTGATGCGTTTAAGCCGCTTACAGTTCACGTTTACGAGCAAAATGGAAATGTCGAATTTTACACGCTTTCGGATAAATTGCAAGATGAGACCGGACTGAAACTAAGCATTGAACTGATTGATTTTTCGGGCAAAAGAGTGAAAAGAATCAATAAATCCATCACGGCAAAAGCCAATGCATCCGAAATTGTGCATACGATAAACAGCGATAGTTTTGTTACCGAAGCACAGCGAAAAAACTGTTTCATACTTGCGAAACTTTCGGATAAAAAAGGAAAAGTAATCGGGCAGGAAATTCACTATTTTGATGTGCCGAAAAACTTGAATTTACCGGAAACAAACATTCAAACCAAAGTAAAACAAGAAAACGGCAAAATCACGGTAACACTTTCAAGCAAACGCTTAGCCAAAGATGTATTTATTGAATTCCCTGTACAAGGAGCGAAGTTCACGGATAATTTCTTTGATTTGCTACCGGGAGAAAAACGAGTGATTACGATTACATCGCCGAAGATTAAGCAGAATGAGAAATATGAGATAAGTGTGAAGCATTTGAGAGAAACGTATTAGTTTGGAGTTCTGAGTTTCATTTATAATGTTTTCTTTAACCGCAAAGAACGCTAAGTTTTTCGCAAAGAACGCCATGAGCTTTTAACAACTTTGCGTGCTTGGCGTTACTCTTTGTGTCCTTTGCGGTTTCAATCTTTTATTTTACAACAAAGTGCGTTTTCACCTTGACATTGAATGTACAGCATCAAAAGAAAATTACTTATTTTTGTATTTTTAAAAAGACTTTGCTTACTTTCAAAACTCGGATTATTTCACTAAATTTGTAACGATGAATAGTGCGAACAAATACAAGGTTCCACGCTATTTTCATAAAATCACAATTAATCAATTTATATCTTTTTAACAACTAATTTTATGAATACACTTATGAAAAGAAATTCAACAATGATTGTTATTGCAATCCTTTTGGCAGCCTTTATTATCCCAACATCCTGCCAACCAAAACAAGAAAAACAAAAGGCAGAAAATGAGTGCACTTGTCCACAAAACGATTTGTTTGCAGAAGGCGAAAAACCGGATACTATTTTCCAAGTTGGTGACAAACAATTTGCTCTTCGCGGACATATTGAAAATGATGTTTATTCGGAGTTTATTGTTTTTGATTGTGAAACAAAAACCGTTCTTGCTACAAAAGGTGCAACGAAAGAGTGGACAGTTTACACCGAAGACGACAAACTTGTGTTAGGCGAGTATTTTAAATTTGGTGAAGACAAATTTGTTTGGGCAACAGAAACTATTAAGTTTGATGACAAACAATTAAGTATTGTCCGTGATATTAATGAAGACGAAATTGCTCAATTTGCTACTGAATTTGATAAAAACACACCGAATATTACAGATTCGGACGCCATTATTACTCAACTATTTTGGGCAGCAATCCGTGGTGAAAACTCGGCAAAAGAGAAATTTTATAACGCTAAAAAAGATTTAGGATTAGATGGTTCAAGCTCTGAACTTTTTGATGATTTAAGCAAAAAGTTGGAAGAGTTTTTTGATTAACTATGTATAAAGTAGAAATTTGCACCAATTCGGTTACAAGTTGTGTTGAAGCTCAGCGAGGCGGGGCGTATCGGGTGGAGCTGTGTGCCGCCATTCCCGAAGGGGGAACAACACCTTCTTACGGCGAAATTGCACTTGCACGGGAACTATTGAGCATTAAACTGAATGTAATTATCCGTCCACGTGCGGGTGATTTTCTATATTCCGATTGGGAACATAAAGCCATGCTGAAAGACATTGAAATGTGTCGCCAACTGGGTGTGGACGGTGTAGTTTTTGGTTGCTTAACTGCCGATGGCGAAGTGGATATGGAGCGAAATCGGGAGTTGATGGAAGCTGCCAAAGGCATGAGCACTACTTTTCATCGAGCGTTTGATATGTGCAAAGACCCGCTGGAAAGTCTTGAAAAAATTATCTCTTTGGGATTTGACAGAATTCTCACGTCCGGCAGTATGCCGAAAGCAGAACAAGGTATTGACCTGCTTAAAAAATTGGTAGAAAAAGCCGGAGACCGCATTATTATTATGCCGGGAAGTGGCGTTACGGAAGATAATATACGGAAAATAGCCGAAGAAACCGAAGCTAAAGAATTTCATTTCTCTGCCCGACTTTCTGTAGCAAGTAAAATGATATATCGAAATCCGAAGGTATCGATGGGTGGAAAAAACATTGAAATTGATGAATACGTATTTCCTACAACAAATGCCGAACGAGTAAGAAAAACCATTGAAAATTTAACAAAGAAGTTATTATGACTTTTTAAAACAGTAGTAAACATAGATAAAATTTGTACTTATTCTTTTGACTTCGGAAACATAGAGAAAAAAATCCCCGCCTGCGGCAGGCAGGTTCGATTTTTTAAACTATGTTCTCGAAATTCTATAAAAAACGGAAAAACAAACTATTGTTCTCTATGTTTTAAAACTCTGAATCGAAATAAAATACAGGAAAACGAGCCTGTGAAGTTTCCTCGAATTTATTAACAATTAAAAATATAAACAGATGAAATTATTAAAGAAAATCGCTTTGTCCGTTATGGCTATTGTGCTAATGACGGGCGCTACAAGCAGTTTTGCTACTACTGCCGACTATCAGGTAGTACCGCTACCGAGTTCCATTAAAATGGAAAAAGGTGCTTTCACTTTGGATGCAAAGACAAAAATCGTTTATCCGAAAGGAAATCTGAAAATGGCGAAAAATGCCGAGTTGCTTTCAGATTATCTTTTCCAACAAACAGGATTGAAACTTGCCACAACTACTTCCGGTAGTAGCAATGCCATCGTGCTGCAAAACAATCTGAAATCCCCCAACAAAGAGCAGTATAGCATCAAAGTTAGCAAGAAAAACATTGTTATTAATGGTGCCAGCGAAGCTGCCAACTTCCTTGGTATTCAGACGCTTCGTAAAGCTACACCAATTGCAAAAAGCGGCAGCGTTACTTACCCTGCGGTAAGCATTATGGATGAGCCACGTTTCGGTTATCGCGGAATGCACTTGGATATTGCACGTCATTTTGAGCCGGTAGATTTTATTAAAAAGTATATTGATATGATTGCTTTGCACAATATGAATACTTTCCACTGGCACTTGACAGAAGACCAGGGTTGGCGTATTGAGATTAAAAAATATCCGAAATTGACCGAAATTGGTGCATGGCGAAGCGAAACCGTAATCGGTCACAACACCGGAAAATTCGACGGAAAACCACACGGAGGTTTTTACACGCAAGAAGAAATTCGCGACATTGTAAAATATGCTACTGACCGTCATATCACTGTTATTCCTGAAATTGACCTGCCGGGTCATATGTTGGCTGCATTGGCTTCTTATCCGGAGCTTGGATGTACAGGCGGACCTTACGAAGTGGAAAAAACTTGGGGTGTATTTGACGATGTACTTTGTGCCGGACAAGAAAAAACTTTCACTTTTTTGGAAGGCGTTTTGGATGAAGTATTGGAGCTTTTCCCGAACACAAAATATATCCACATTGGCGGTGACGAATGCCCGAAAGTTCGTTGGGAAACCTGTCCGCGCTGTCAGGCTAAAATCAAAGAGCTTGGCTTGAAGGATGATGACAAACACAAAAAAGAATTTTACCTACAAAGCTACGTAATGGAACGTGTAGAGAAATATTTGAACGATAGAGGTCGCCAAATTATCGGTTGGGATGAGATTTTGGAGGGGAAATTGGCACCTAACGCTACCGTAATGTCTTGGCGTGGAATGGACGGCGGTGTTCAAGCGGCTCGCATGGGTCATGATGTAATTATGACACCCGGAAGCCACATTTATTTTGACCATTATCAAACTACCGACATTAAAAACGAACCTATCGCTATCGGTGGCTATTCCCCGGTTTCAAGAGTGTATGAATTTGAACCTGTACCAAGCACTTTGACCCCGGAAGAAAGTAAACATATTTTAGGTGCACAGGCTAATATTTGGACTGAGTATATTCCTAACTCTCGCCAAGTAGAATATATGGCAATGCCACGTATGGCAGCACTTAGCGAAGTTCAATGGATGCAAGCCGACAAGAAAAATTACTTGGATTTCTTAAAACGACTTCCGAGATTAATTGCTATGTACGATATGCTGGATTATAACTATGCAACTCATATTTTTGATGTGCAAGCCACGCTTACACCAAATGCAAAAACAGGTGCTTTGGAAGTGGAATTTGCTACAATTGACAATGCACCTGTTTATTACACGCTCGACGGAACAGAGCCGACAGCTAATTCTACACGCTACACGGGAAAATTCAATATCCGTGAAAGTGCCGATATTTGTGCGGTTGCTATTCGTGATAACGGAAAGAAAAGCCGTGTTTACAATGAGAAATTCTCTCTAAGCAAATCAAGCTTAAAACCGATTAAATTGCTTACTAATGCGGCACCAAGTTATGCTTACACCGGCGAAACAATGCTTAACGACGGATTGCACGGTACGGACGTAAACTACAAAACCGGTCGCTGGATGGGTTTCCAAAACACCGACTTGGTAGCTGTTATCGACCTGCAAAAACCGACAGAAATTTCACGCGCCATGATTCAGACAGCCGTAAATACAGGCGACTGGATTTTGGATGCTAAAAGCTTCCGCATAGAAGTTTCTGATGATGGTACAAATTACCGTTTTGTTGCCGGAATTGAAACCGACGCTAACATGAAACAAGAACATTGGAAGGATGTAATGAAACACACCCTGACTTTTGCACCGCTTACCACTCGTTACGTGAAAGTTACCGTTGAGACATTCAAGAGCTTCCCGAAATGGCACGGCGCTGATGCACCCGCATTTGTTTTCGTGGATGAAATTAGTTTAGACTAAGTCTGATTGATAATACACAAAAAAGCCAACTGTTTCGAATGAAAATAGTTGGCTTTTTTAATGGCTAAGAGGGAAATAAGAGATTTAACTCATTTTTTCCTCAATAAATTTACTTACAGTCAAGCGATGAACGCCTAAAATACGACTAATGGCGCTTTTAGAAACTTTTTTATCAAGCAATTTCTGAATTTTAGCCTCTTTACCTGTTAGTTTTACTTTCGATGATTTACGACCTTTTGGACGTCCCAAAACAACACCTTCGGCTTTTTTACGTGCAAGAGCTTCCTTGGTTCGTTGAGAAATAAGATTCCGCTCAATTTCTGCCGATAATCCAAAAGCAAATGCCAAAACCTTGCTGTTGATGTCGCTACCAAGGCGATAATTGTCTTTGATTGTCCAAACTTGAATGTCGTTTTTCATGCAATGATTAAGAATTGACATAATCATTAGCAAATTACGACCTAAGCGAGAAAGTTCGGCGCAAATTAACACATCGTCTTTTTTTAGTCGATTTAATAATTTCCCCAATTTTCGCTTTTCTACGTCTTTGTTACCCGAAATAGTCTCTTCAATCCATCGGTCAATAATAATTTCATTTTTTTCACAAAATCGATTGATTTCAAATCGTTGATTTTCTACTGTTTGTTTGTCTGTGCTTACGCGAATGTAACCGTAATTCATTTTTGTTTAGTTTTAAAAAATTATAAATTCATTAATTGGTTTTTATCGTCAAAAAATGACAAAGATATTCCGATGAATTACTTTATGCAAAAATGAAACACCGTCAAAAGAGCGATTACATTATGCAGCATAGCACTTTTTGCAACTTCAACCATAGTGATAGTTGGGTAATATTAAGTGCTATAGAACAGCGAATTAAGGCTAAAATTGAGCGTATTGGAACGCCTTTAAAAGATTGGGATATACAGATAAATTACGGAATTAAAACCGGATTTAACGATGCATTTATTATTACAGGAGAAAAACGAAAAGAACTAATTGAGAAAGACCCAAAAAGTGAAGAAATTATACGACCGATTTTGCGTGGCAGGGACATAAAAAGATATAGTTATGACTTCGCTGATTTATGGCTAATAAATACGCATAATGGAATTAAAGAAAAAGGGATACCCCCCATTGATATAAGCAATTATCCTGCTATAAAAGAACATTTAGACAACTATTTTCCACAACTCGAAAAACGGCAGGATAAAGGTAATACTCCATACAATTTACGGAATTGTGCGTATATGGAGGATTTTTCTAAACCAAAAATTGTGTTTCAAGAAATGGTTCAAGAATCTGCTTTTTCCTATGATGAAGATGTTAACTTTTTTTGTCTTGATACAGGAAGAATAATAGTTGGAAAAGATTTAAAATATCTGCTAACTTTTCTAAACTCAAAATTGTTTTTTTATGCAGTGAAAAAATATTACGGAGGTGGAGGATTAGGAGAAAGCGGTGTTAGAATGAAACATACTTTTTTTGAAAAATTCCACTGTATAAAAAACACTGGAGAGACAAACTTAATTGACATAGCTAATAGAATCATTAAAAGTAATGATAATGAAGAAAGAGCAAAATTATTGAACGAAGTAGATAACATCATTTTCAAATTATATGACTTATCTGATAAAGAAATTGAGTTTATCGAAACTCAATAAACTCAATTTCTTCTCTATTAAATTCATATAATTCATAAATGTAGCTATCCAAATCTTTCTCAACATCTACAATTGACTGTCCATTTTTCAGACTGTTCAATATTACTAAAATTTTATTTTTTATGTTTATCTCTGTTTCGCTTGATAATTTGGGGATTGGAAACTTAACAAGCGATTGTATGTTTAGCATGATATCACCAGCACCTGTTGTATCACTATTTTGACAGATAAAGTATTTACCCACATTGCTAGACAGAAAAGCTAAAATATATTCATTATGCTCAGATGATATAAAACTAGCCGGAGCAGTTAGAAAAACACCAGACTCTACTAATGAAAATGTTAAATTACGGCCCACAGCCTTCCAACAAATTTTTTGTCTATAAAATAAGTCCCAATAATTTGCTCCCCAACGTTGCAGTGCATACCATTCGTATCTTATTCCTGTTTCGGCTTTATTACGATTAGAAAGCTGTTCTTTATAATTTAGTAGGTGATTGTAAATCGCAGGATACTGATTTTCAAACTCTTTTTCTGCTTTTTCTGAAGCACCTACTATTGACGTATCATCGTGTAAAGGGAAATGCCACGGAATAAACAACAAATACAAATCAGCAAACTCATAAGAATAACGCTTAATATCTCGCCCTCTTAAAATCGGTCGAATTAATTCGCCTGTTTTTAATCGTTCTTCTTCGGTTTTACAGTTATTCAAAATCTCATCTTTTTTCTTCCCATCGATTATAAAAGCTTCATTATAGCCCGTAAGCACACCTCTATAAATATCTATATTCCAGTCTTTTAAAGGCACTCCAACTTTTTCTATTTTTTCTTTTATTCTCTTTTCAATCTCTGAAAGAATTACCCAACTGCCTGAACCATAAGACTTAAAGTCTGTTTCAACGCTGTAATGTGCAATATAATCGCTCAAATTATCTGTACACTTTTCTTTGACAATACAGGCGGAAGTTTTGCCACTATTTTTCTGTCTAGAAAAAAGGATAATATTAACATCGACAGTGGCAGCATCAAATATTTTTTGTCCGGCAAAATCAATCAACTGTAACGGATTGGTTTTTTCTGCTAAGAAATTGCGAGTGTTTTCGCCATATCCGGCACGCATCCATTTATTACTTGTAATAAACATCAACAAACCATTTGGACGCAATAAGTGATAGCCTTTTTCGTAAAACAAACAATAAATATCTCCGGTACGTGCAAAAGTTTCATAAGCTTGTTTTTCGTATAGCTTTGCAAGTTCACCACCATTAGCTTGAAGTTGAACATAAGGCGGATTTCCGATAATAAGATCAAAACCTTCAAAATCACCTTTTTCATTTAGAACTTCAGGAAATTCAAAACGCCATTCAAAAGCATTTTTGTATAATGTGTTATCTTGAATTTGAGTGATTATTGTTTCTTGCTTTTTAATATCTTTTGTTAGTTTTTCTACTTTCTTATTCCAAGCCTCTTGTTCTTTTTTAGACTTATCGAATAGCGAAACTTGATTGGTCATTTCAAACAGTTCCCCTCTCAGTTTTGACAGTTTGATAATACGCGGATCGTTGAACTTTATTTCCGTTTCAAAATCGTTTTTAATGATAGAAATAAGCTGTTCCATTTCACGCTTTTCTTCCTTGTTTGTTGCGTTTCTATATCTGTCAATAGCAAGACAGTAAGTCGCAATAGTCCATTTGCTTTTTTGTAACATTTTGCCTAAATCAGCATCCAAAGCATATCGACTAAGCAGCGAATCACCATGTTTTATATTGATGTCTATATTCGGAAGCGTTTCAAGCTCCAAAGATTCAGGCGACTTGTAATAGGAACTTTTCAGCAACTCTATCCAAAGTCTTAAACGACAAATTTTTACAGAATTAGAATTTATATCCACCCCAAAAAGACATTTTTCAATAATCGTTTTTCGTTCTTGGAAAATTGTTTCCTGAACACGTTGACTCTCTTTGTTTTGATAATTGTATCGAAAAAGGTCGCCGTTTTCATCAAGAATAATCAATTCATCATTTTCAACACTAATTTCGTATTCTTTCTTGCGAATTCGCCTGCCTTCTTTATCTACCAATATCCCTAAATCAGATTTTATAACAATAAGTTCATTCAACGCCGACACAAGGAAATGCCCCGAACCCACGCTTGGGTCGCAAATTTTCAATGAATTAACAATGTCATTTGCTGTATTTATATCTATTCTATCAATCCGATTATACAAATCATCAAATGACTGCACTATCGGCAATTCGTTTTTTGTGAAATAATCATTGAATTTTTGTACTACAGCACGTCGCAGAGATTCACGACTCATATACATTGTAATAAATCCCGGCGTAAAAATTGAACCGTCTTTGTAGCCGTTTATTTTCTCAAAAACTTTTCCTAAAACAGAGGCATTGATTATGGTTTTGTTGTTTTCAGCAATTTCATCTCCACCTTCACTGGCAAAATCATAGGCATCCAGAAATGTAAAGAAATATTCCAGTAAGTTAATATTCTCTCCTTTTTTATAACTGTCTGTAAGAATGGAATTACTCATTAATGGAATAGTAGAAGCATCGTCAAGCGAATTGATTTTTATTGTCAATGCTTCTAACTCCGAAATCTCAAACAAAGAGCTGTTTAGATAGGGTACACGTTGATATTTAGCTTTAATTAAATCGCTTCTTTCGTCTGTATTACGAGCCAAAACTTGATGAAACAATTTGTATAGTTCATCAAAATCACCAATCATTTCAGAATTGAGAAACAAATAGTCTTTGCTGCCATTATGGTATGTAATTAACTGACCTTCTAATAGTTTCAGAAATAATATTCGGTTAATCCAAGTCAAACACAAGCTTAGAGCAACACCAAAATACTGTTCTTCTTTCGTGCTTCCATAGTTCGTTTTGTTGGGTAATCGGTACAATGCATCTTCAGTTTCCAGAATACGTAAAGTATTTTCAATCAATGAACCGCTTTGTCGGTCTGCATATTTTCTTCTGATAACCAGCACATTATTTTCTTTCACTTCTTCCAATCCCATTAGATAAAGTAGCTCTTTGTAAAACTTATCGTTTAATGAGTTACTATCGTTCACAAAAGGGGTTTTTAATAAAAAGTGCGGGGATAATATCTTAAAGAGAGAAATAAGTTTTTTATCATCTTCCCGATTATTGTTCTTTACAATTTTCTCATAATCTCTAATGTCAAAGAAAGTACAGTTAATACTTTCATCAGACTTTTCGATAAATGTCTTTGCAATTTCATTGTAGAAGAAATAGGTATCAGATGCAGACTTTTGTTTGTTTTTCCATTCTTCGTAATGTTTTAGAAACGATTTGTTTCTGTAAAAAATCTTTTCAAAATCGGAAGCTTCAAAAACATACCACTCATAAACATTCGTAATTATTAAGTGTTTAATGTCGATGTTTTTCTCTTCTACCCTTTCCTGCAAGTAATATAAAACTAGTTCATGAAACGATTTGGCGTTAATATTATCAGCCGAAATCATCTCAGATTTATTGCTTGGTCTTTTGGCTTCAATAATTACCCCGACTGTATCTTTATTTGTTTTGCCGTTGTGAATTACCAAATCGATTGTGCCTTTTGTATTTACCTCATTGGTATTTTTATAGTAACTTTCACGCAAGAAATCACGAACATGATTTTTCTGATTTTCTTCACGCTCAATCTCGTCTATATTGTCATATAAACTAATTAAGTTCTTTTTAAATAACTCTATTTCATCCCTCAAAGGTCTTAGTTTAATAAACTGTTTGCCAAGCGATTGTTTCGGACTATTTAATACAAGTTTCATGTGCAGAAAGTTTCTAAAAAAGGTACAACAAAATTTTTATGTTAAAAAAATGCAGTTTTTTATACATATCGCATCCCTTATGTAAAGAAAATGCGATTTTTTATACATATCCAATCTCTTATGTAAAGAAAATGCGATTTTCTTTACATATCACATTCCTTATGTTAAGAAAATCGACTTTTCTTAACACGTTATTCTTTCATGTCGAAAAAAAGCGATTTTTTCGACACGTTATTTTTTCATGTCGAAAAAAGTTAAGTTTTTCGACATGAAGTGTTTTTTTAATCTGTTACTGTTTTTATTTGTTCAAAAGGCTGTGCCGGTGGTACACCTTGTGCAAATAACTCATATAATGGCTCGTTAATATAAAAATTACTTGTCCCTATTTTAACTTTGTTCAACATTTTCTTCTCTGTCAACAAGTTAAGATATTTAGATGCAGTTAACCTACTTACATTCAACTCTTTTTCCACAAACTCTATCTTAGTATAAGGATGCTTAAACAGATTATTCAGCAAATCTTGACTGTATATTTTTGGCAATTCAGTTCTAATTCTTTGCTTGTAATTCTTCATCAACTCTTTTATTCCGTCAATAAGATGTAAGGTTTGTTTAGCTGTCTCTTCTACACCTTTCAGGATATACAAAATCCACTCTTCCCAATCACTGCTTTCTCTTGTGGATTGTAATAAACGATAATAGTCGGCTTTATACTGAATAATATATCGACTTAAATAGAGAATAGGCAGTGTAAGCAGTTCTTCTTTTACCAAATACAAAATATTGATAATACGTCCTGTTCTGCCGTTTCCATCGTAAAAAGGATGAATAGTTTCAAAGCGATGATGAATTATTGCCATTTTTATCAGCGGATCAAGCTCGCTCATTTCATTATCGTTGATAAACTCCACCAAATTATCCATTAGTTTTTCAATAGTCGGCAAATCTTGTGGTGGCGTATAAACAACTTCTCCTGTTGCCGCATTTTTTAGAACTGTTCCGGGATTTCTTCTGTATCCCGTATCGTTTTGTTCCAAATCTTTTTGAATGGATTTAATCAAAGAATGCGTTATGGGTGCACCTTCTCTTATTTGCTGAAAACCCGACCTTAACGTCTGTGCATATCGACTTACCTCTTTTGCTTGTGAATTATTGAAATAAGCTTCAAACAGTTCAGCTTTGTACATTTCATCGTGCGTAGTAATGATGTTTTCAATAGCAGAACTTTCTTTCGCTTCTTGCAACGAAAGGGTATTTATCAAGATATTTTCGTTGGGAATGGTAGCACTTCGTCCATTTAACAAAGCAAGATAACGATGCGAAACAGCAAGCTGCTTTAGTACGGCTTTAGTTTCCACATCCGATTTTGGGGGTAATAATGGTATGTCAAATTTCATGGTTAATTCTTTTAAGGTTCTTTATATCTAAAAGCATATAAAAACAGAAAAACAAATGATTTTATATGCAAAAGGATATAAAATCGTCTTTTAATCTATATGTCTAATCTCTTAGAGTCTTGATGTCTTACTTTCCTATACAAAAAGTAATCTTATTTGATTATCAATATGTTATAAAATTAAGGTACAAATAAGGTACAAATTGACCTGTTTTTTAGTGTTTTTAGACCTTATCATTTAATTGACAAATATACTTATAAAATCTAAACTTTAAGTGAATTTACAAAAAAAATACCCACGTTTCACAACGGAGGTACTTTCCAAATTGAATTAATCAATTTTCGGCAAACATTTATTTAGCTCAAATCAATGTTTACAATCTCATTAAGTTCTATTTCCGATAAAGCTAATTGACCGCCAAAGCTTTCGGACATATCTAATACAACTATGTTATCAGGCATTAAGCCTAAAAGTTTCCCGGTCCTTATTTTTTCGTGTGTTTCTACTGTTACACTTTTACCTCTGTTTTCTGTAAAATCAAAATCTATTGCTTTCATAGTTTTTAAGTCTAATTTGTTAATTTACTATTGTTATGTAAGCAGTTTTACAACTTGCTTAGGTTGAAATATCTTAAAACTGTAAATTCAGTTTCTTAAAGCTCCTGAAAGATTGTTTTTCGGTATCAAAGTAAACCTGTACGTTTTCGTTTTTCGTTCGATTGTCAGTACCTTTTATTTTATCCTCAACACCTTTCAAAGTTCCGTATGCTTCCCGGATTGAGCCGTCCACTTTTTGAAAATAAAATTTCACTATACCTACTTGCATTCTCTTAACAAGTTTGAAGTTTGCCCACGCTCTTTTTAAGCAGTCTGAAAATGATTGTCCGGATATTCTGAAAAAGTTCCAAGCCATTTTCATAATGTTTGATAAGTCTTTTGTTCTCATAGCTGTATGTGTTTTAGATTGTTAGTTTATTTTGTTTAATGTTGTTGTTTAATCACCTTGATATTTCGTAGTTCTATAATAGTTTTCCATTACTTCCGGTGTCATCCAAGCAAATGGGTTTTTATTCCCTTTTTGATATTCTTCCCATTCTACTTGTCTTTTAGCGTCGATAACTTCCATTTCCATAATTCTATCTTTGCATTCCGAAACCCATTCTTTGTTCCATTTCCAAGCTCTTTTAAGTGCTTCGCTGAAAGTCATTTTGTAGTTTTTGAAATACCACCAAGCATCTTTCATTATTTCAGATTTATCTAATCTCACTTTGCTTTTCATTTCCTTGTAATTGTCAAGGTTAATTCTACTTGCTTGTATCATTGTTGTAAAAATTAAAGTTTATTTTTATTTCATTGTTTGTACTGCAAAGATAAAATATAAATAAACATTATGCAACTATTCAGTATTAAATAATGTTAAAAGTTTATGTTTATTTAATTTATTTTATTTTTACATTTATTTATATAGTAATTTTATTAATTTTGCATTGAAATATAAAAATAAACATTATGCTAAAAGTGATTGAAAAAATAATGAATGAAAAGAAGGTATCACAAGTTAAAATGTCAGCTGATACCGGATTAAGTAAAACCTATATCAGTAATTTTTTAGCTGGTAGGATAAAAAACCCAACTATTGAGACGTTGGAAAAGATTTGTAAGTCGCTTGATATTGAGTTGTTCGAGTTATTCGCACCCAATCAACCCATTTACGGCGTTGTTTTGCTGAATGATAAAACCTATCGGATTGAAACCTTCGAGCAGTTGGAACGGCTTTATAGCGACTATCTGGAAATAAAAAACAACCTGCCAAAATAGGTAGGTTGTTTCGTTTCGCATTTTAAGGCTGTTTTTAGGCACTTTCATTCTTTTTGAGTACGTAACTACTAAAAAGATAATCAGTTTAAACGTGTCGCACCGTTTAAAGCCGTGAGCTAAATTTTTAATACATCTCTTAGTCCACTTCTTACAAACCTGACACTTTGCCGGTCTTTTCGTTCTACTGCAAAGCAAACCGGATACTTTTCGCCTTTCGGACAACCTCGAACTAAAGAGTTTTTTTTGTATTCAAATATGCAATGTTTGCACGGTTTTTCGTCTTGCGTTGGTACAACTACAAACTCAATCTTATTGAAATAAGCTGTTCCATCTATCGAACACTCTCTGAATATCTCTGCCCGTTTGTCCATATTTCCTATCTAATAAATAAAAAACGTCTTTATACTTCATTTCTACAAACTCATCATAACTATATCCAAAATCGCTTGCTAAACGCTCTACATCAAAATAAGGCAGTTCTAAGCCCTTTTCTTTTTCAGTCCATATCTTTGTATCCTCTATAATTGTTTCAAAGATAGCATCGCTGTATTTAGCTCTAAGCTCTTTATCTCCAACACCGTAAAACACCTTACTAATTGCATCTGTTTTTTCATATGCGTTCAAATCAGAATTAGCTATTTGTTTAAATGATATCCATTCTGATAAAGTGAAATTTCCGAAACATATGTAGGTGTATAATTCTGCGTTACTCTCAAATTTTTCCATTTCTAAATAATCTTTTTTTGCTTGCTATTTTATAACTTAACAATAAACACTCTATTTCTGACAAATAACGACGTATATACGGCTTTTCAAGATTGTTTTATTGCTCTTTTATTTTCTTTCAACTCATCGGAAATACCTTTTATCTTTTCTTTCAGTTCCTGACCTTCTGCAGATTGCCTTTCTGCTTTGGATAATTTGGTATAAGCTAACGTTAAATTTGATAGCTCCGCTCTTAGACTTTCCAGGCTACCTTCTTGTGCTAACAAAGTCTTTGTGTGGTTGTCATATTCTCTTTGTTGCTCTCGTAGCTTTTTGTTAGCATCTCGTATGCTTGCACCGTATTTCTCGTACTGCAACCTACCTTCTTCCGTGGAAGTGTCAAGTTGTTTTTGCAAACTTTTCAGCTCTGCAATCTCTTTGCGAGTTTTTGCCATTTCAGCCAAAGCCTGGTCCGCCTTAACCTGTACCGATAACAGTATTTTCTTTTCTTCTGCCATTACTCTAATTTTTTAATGATTGTTTTAATTCTATTATTTTTCCCTTTAAGGGTGTTGTATTCGTTGCATTTTATTCCTTTAAGGTCGTCCAATTCGTCGGATTATATCCCTTTTAAGGGTGTCCGATTCTTCCGATTTTTCCCTTTTATTATATTTCTTGTATTTCTTGGATAAATCCCTTTTTTTATAGTGTCAGAAAATTCAGAATATTCAGCTATTACCTAAAAAGGCTTTCAATGTTTAGTGTACTTTTTGGTGTACATTTTAGTGTATTTTTAGGTGTATTTAGGTGTATTTTGGTGTGTAGGTGTACTGGTGTATTTTGCCCTATATATAAGGGCAAAAATACACTACACCAGTACACCTAAAAAGGCAAATCTGATTTTACATCATTTTCTTTGTATTTTTGATAATAAAGTTCTTTATCGTTTTTGTGAATAAGCCCGGCTTTCAATGCCTCACTAATATTCCTTTTGGCTTGTCTATCTTTAACACCGTTTTTGTTTTTAATCATATTTGTTAATTCAGTGTAGGAAATGTATTTGCCTTTTTCTATCAATCCTTCAAAAGTAGCGGTAAGTCTATTTGTCGCGGTTGTAGGTTCTTGGATTGTAGCCAGTACCGGAATAGCTGTGCCGGTTTCGTCATCCTGAATTTGAAAAGCAAATTTTTGAGGTGGTATATTCCGAATTTTAGAAAATGATACTTCTGTTATTTCATCGTTAGCTTTTAATGATATAGCTAAACTTGCCTTTTCGTACAACATACTGCCTAAGTGTCCACGGGCTTTTGTTGTTCCAAAATTCTGGTGTATTACACAAGCTATTGCACAATTATTTTTGCTCGCTAATTTCATCAAAATAGTAACTAAATTTGCACTTTCTTCTATGTCGTTAAAATCCGCTACTAAATCTTTTGCATTGTCAATAAAAGCTACATCCGGTTTGTAGTTCTCAATTGCTTTAACGGTTATTTCTAATCTTTCCCTAAATGTACATTCTCTTAAACTTAAAACTAAAAAATTAGAGTAGTCCGTTGTTGGTTGAAATCCTGCTATTGTGTGTACGCGTCTTGCAACCCTTTGAACGTTCCCTATACTTTGCTCTGTATCAATAAACAAAACCTTTGTAAGTGGTTTCGTTGAATAAAAATCTAAACATTTATTATCTCCAATCAATCCGCCCATCATCGCACTTATAAGAAAAGTTTTGCGACTTCCACTTTGCCCCTCAATCATTTGAATATCTTTAAGATGTAAAATTTCATCTTCTTCACGCATTAAAATTGGCTCCGGTTTATCAAAGTTCAAACTTCTACCAACGATGTATTTTTCAAAAGAATTTCCACTATACAAGACATTTTCAATTTCATTTAACCGCTCTTTGTTTACGCTTAAAAGTTGCTGTAAGTCTGTACCATTTTCAACCGCAGTAATAGCTTTCAAACTGTTTAGAACAATCTCTCTTTTAGAATATATTTCAAGCAAATAGAGTGATATTGTTTCAAGCTCGCTCGACCTAACATAGCTTGCTGTTAATCCAAAAATATAAAGCTCCGGTCCGTTATTCTCAAATAACGACCTTTCATTTTCTGTAAGCTCTCTCGTTGCAGCCGTTGAGCTGATGTTGTCGCCTCGTTCATAAAGCCGTTTACAAGCTCTGAAAATTGTTTTATTTTGTTCACTATAAAATACATCCGAAGTAACATAATCAACTCGTTTTAATGCTGAATTTCCATCTGTAAGTATAATGTTAAGTAAATCACTTTCAGCTGTTAAATCGCTCGGTGGTTGTTTGTCGTTGATTGTAAAATTTACCGAATCCGGTGTATAGTATTTTTGTTTTTTCATCAATCAACTCCTTTCAAACATTTCGTTATACCAATTCACAAACGAAGTGAAATCTTTTGCTATGTAATAAATACCGCCCGCTCGTTCAATGTCAGATTGATACTGTTTTTGTTTCTCACTTTGGCGGTCAGCTCCGATTTTCACTTCTATTTTCACTGATTTACCTGCAACGGTTGCTGATATATCAGCACTTCCGGGCGTTGTTGTTCCTTTTACCCATTCGACACTTCCTATTGTTCGTTTAAATCTGACTACATCGGTATAGGTTTTTCTTCTGTCAATCAGTCTTCCGGTGGTGTTTATCCGTTCTGCTTGCCCGCCTTTCAGCTTAATAAATGCAATAATAGCTTTCGTTAATCCGTTAGCTGTTTTATCAGTATGTTTAATTGGTGCTAAACATTCGGAAGGTATATTGGGGTATTTGATACGCTTTTGCTCCCATAGTTCGCACTCAAGTTGCTTAATGCTTTCAGGTTTGCAGTATCGCGGTTTTTTCTTATCTTTGCACTGCTTGCTATTATTTGCCTCGTTTGGTTGTGTGAAACCTGCGGGGCTTTCTTTTTGTTGTTTCATAGTCTTTGCGCTTTCCTGTTTTCAGATAAATACTTATTAGCTTTTGCTTCAATTTCTGCTGTACTCTTACGCTTATTCGTTGCAAGCCACTCATCTATTTCAGACTGTTTGAAACGAATTTTTTTAGAGCCTTTGTAGTGTGGTATTTCTCTCTTATGCACCCAATGGTAAACTGTTTGCCTCGAAGGTTTATCAGGCAAATACTCCATTAAGTCTGTAACGCTCATCCAAACATCCTCTTTCGGAGCTTCTTGTTTTGCCGTATGCTTTTTGATAAAATCTTTCAGCTCCGCAACTTCTTGAATTAAAAAGCCAACTGCATCCGGCAATTTTTCAAAGGTTAATTCATTTGTCATTTTTCTATTTTTCCCAAAATTCAACTTTCTTAATACGGGGAATTATTACGAAAAAAAAGAAAGTCGATACTTCGTTATGAAATATCGACCACAAATAAATAGAAAAATAATCCGTGTAACCCCTAAATAACCCCTTACAAATTCATTACTTTCTTTTGATTGCTAAATATTCTAATATCTGAATTTACTTTTTTAAGCAGAATATTTACCTCTTTTATCTCTTTCTTATGATAGTTTGTAAGCTGTTCTTCACATTGTTCATATTTATCGCTAATTGTTTTTGCACTCCCATCAATTATATAACTAATTAAGTTAGCTACATCTTTTTTGTTTTGAGTGGCTGTACTTATACCTGAATTTTTTAAGATTATTTTTAATAAATTTATGAGTACTAAACTTGTTCGTTTCCCTTTATATACAGTTGAAGTTTCATCGTTGGAATTTTCCGTATTATCTGACAAACTAAATGTTTCTGATTGCTCTGAATTTCTCAATTTTTTAATGTATTCACTCGCTACTAATTTTTGAATATTATTTGTTTCACTAACATTCAAAAAATATTCTTCTAAATAATCAGCTGTAAAGTTTTTAATGAAGTAAACTAACATTGCACGCTCTTTTATTATTTCATTGCTAACTTCATCGTAAATGTAATTTACATCAAAATCATCTTCATCAAAACTATCTACTTCTTTCAGGAAATCTGCTTTATCTAAATCATTTACAACTCGTTTCGTAAAATTAAATGCAAGATACATATACACATCAAATAAACTACCATCTGTGTCAATTCTTGTCAAATAATCATACCACTTCTTGAAAAGAGCATTTTCTTTTGGGAATGATTTTATTATATTTGCCGCATCATCGTACTCTATTTGTACGTTTTTTTCTTTTCCCACAAGTTGCGTTTTATCGAAAATGTAAATAATATCTTTCATAACTTTATTGTTGTTGAGTTTTTACAAAATCTTAATTTTCTCAGTTGCTTCACGTTTTGCCTCGTCGAGTGTTTTAGCATAAATCTGTGTAGTGGTTATTTTCTTATGTCCGAGAAGTTTTTGAATGGTTGTTAATTGTGTACCACTTGCAAGTTGAAGTGTCGCGAACGTGTGCCGGAATGAATGAAAAGTTATGTTTCGTGTTATTCCTGCATTTCCTATCCATTGAGCAAGATGTTTGTTAGAGTAAGCTGAATAAATCAAGCCATCGAATACCCTTACATCATCCGCTTGCCTCTCTCCACACAAATAAAGTGCTTCACTCGATAGCGGTAAATCCTCAATTGTTGAAGTCTTTTTTGTTCTAAACTGATACGTTGGTATTCCTTTAACATCAACTATTTGCCCCCATTTCATTCGGTATATATCAATATGCCTTAATCCTGTCAATGCAGAAAATAATGCAGCTCTTTTCAAAACATCATCTGCACACGGTGTTTTTACTAACTTCTTTAATTCGTCCAATCTTAAAAACTCTCTACGTGTTTCAATTTCCGGTATTGCTGAAACTTTGGCATTTATATTTTTCTGTAAATACTCATAGTTGTAAGCCAACTTCAAAGCTGTTTTGAATTTGAAAAAATAAGTTGAGGCTGTATTATTCGCAATTGCAACTTTCCGTTTCCCTTTTGCTTTAAGGAGAAAAGCCTTAAAACCATCGCACCACTCAACCGTAATATCACTAAATGCGATACTTTCGGTTCCGGTTGTTTCCTTGACGTACTTTTTCAAATGAACAAGTGCAGATTTCCAAGTGCTGTAATTACTGCCCTCTTTGCTATTCATTATATTCTCAAAATGCTTAATAAAATCACCTTTCGCTCTTTCATTTGCTTTCAAAATTTGAGCTTCGTGTTCTGTGTAAACTTCCGGTTTATTTAGTTCGTTTTGTCGTTTATCTCTTATAAGTGTTGCGGTTTGAATGGTTTCTCTATCTGTGTCGCTGTAAACATAAGACTTTGTTTTTTTATCAATTCTTAATTTACCGTTTGCCCCTACAATGGGTGTTATATACATACCCAAAAACTCTCGACGTGTTGGTTTGCCTGTCTTTACGTTTAAGATTGCCGGGTAATAATCAAGATACAGCGATTCTCTACCGGAACTTAACATCTTAAACCTCAACGTTACTTTTGGTATTCGTTTTTTCATTTTTTTAGTTCTTTGAAAATTCTGTCTGTAGTTTCAATTGGTACAAATGTGAACTTTCCGGATTTTATTTTCGGAACGTTTTCACTTATCAGAGTTTTATAAATAGTTGATTTAGAAACATTATATCTTTTTTGTGCCTCGGTTATTGTTATGCAGTCTTTTAAGTCGTATTGTAGCGGCTCTGGCTTCGGTGGTGTGCCTTTCATTGTTTGCATATAGTTGTCTATACTTTGCCGTGAAACTCGTGTTAAACGCTTTCCAAAGTTGCAACCTATCAATGTATTCTCTTTAATTAATCGATAGACTGTATTACGTGAAAATCCCAATAAAGCCGCTGTTTCGTTCACACTCAAAAACTCTTTTTCTGGAATAGGAGTTAGTTGTTTTTTGAGCCTTGCCGTTTCAACCTCTGACAATTCTATTTTCTCTATTTTCTTTCGTGCTTTATACGCTCTACTTGCACATTTCACACTACAAAATTGTGTCTTAGTTGTTTTAGCTGTAAATTCATTTCCGCAAAACTGACAAATACGCTGTATCTTAATGTTTGAACTCAATTTTTTATATTAAATAAATATAGATAGTAATTAATAAGTATAATTAAGAGCCATAATTTAACCTAAAAAGGTACAAGAATTTTCAAATCAATTAAAAGGTACAACAAAGGTACAAATAATTTATAAATAAACAACTAATAATTAAAAATAAATACACAAATAAAAGCACTAAAAAACCGTTATAAATCAATTGTTTATAACGGTTGTAATATATTTATTATTTATTTGCTTTTAATAGGTTACTTTCCTATACAAAACTTACTAAAAATCTCACCCAACACTTCATCGTTGGTGATTTGTCCGGTAATTTCGCCGAGGTGGTGTAAGCATGAGCGGATATCTTGGCTCAGGAAGTCGCCTGAAATTCCGGTGTTAATACCATCCAGCACTCGTTCTATATCGGCTTGAGCTAGCCGCAAAGCTTCATAGTGCCGTACATTGTTTACGATTACATCATCGGCTCCGATGCGCTTTAACTGCGAAGCTGTCAACAAAGCTTTTTTCAATTTATCGGTATTGATGCGTTTTTTGGCTGAAATATAGATTCGTTCCGCTTCAAAACGGTTGAAAAGTTCATCGATTACCTCACGCTCATCATCGGCAAGTTTGTCGATTTTATTAAATACGAGAATAGTTTTTTTACCTTCTGCTTTTTTGGAAATTTTCTCCGTCAGCCACTCAATATGCTCCGTAACTTGCGTACAATCCACTATCCACAGCACAATATCCGACTGCTCAATTTTCTGATAGGTTCGCTCAATACCGATTTTTTCAATTTCATCGCTGGTTTTTCGTATTCCTGCCGTGTCAATAAATCGGAAAGTGATATCTTCTATATTGACCATATCCTCAATGGTATCTCGTGTAGTGCCATGAATATCCGACACAATAGCGCGGTCTTCATTAAGCAGCACATTAAGTAAGGTCGATTTTCCTACATTTGTTTCACCTACCAAAGCTACGGGAATACCTGCTTTCAGCACATTCCCCGTTTTGAAAGAGTTGACAAGCGTAGTGATTTTAGTATGAATTTCTGTTGCCAATGCAGAAAGCTGCTCTCTATCGGCAAATTCTACTTCCTCTTCCGAAAAATCCAACTCCAATTCTACCAAAGAGACAAAATTCAGCATTTTTCCCCGCAATTTTCTCAGCTCACCGGAAAATCCGCCACGCATTTGGTTCATTGCCATTCGGTGCGATGCTTCCGTGGTAGATGCAATCAAATCCGCCACCGCCTCCGCTTGCGAAAGATCCATTTTGCCATTGCTGAACGCACGCATAGAAAACTCTCCCGGACGCGCCAACGAACAGCCATTCTCGATTAAAAGCTGTAAAATCTGCTCCTGAATATAAACCGAACCATGACAAGCAATCTCCACCACATCTTCGCCCGTAAAAGAGTGCGGCGAACGAAAAACTGTGGCTAAAACCTCATCTACAATCTGATTTTTCTTATCCAAGATATTCCCGAAATGAACGGTATATCCGGCTTTATCCGCCAATCGCTCTTCCAAGTTTTTAAACTTAAAAACTTTATCGGAAATGCTCAGCGCATTCTCTCCCGACACACGAATTACGGCTATCCCACCCGAGCCGGGAGGCGTAGAAATGGCACAAATGGTATTGCTATTCATTTTTCTAAAGTTTAATAGTTAAATAATATTTGGGAATAAAAACGGCATTGTCCGTATTTTTTATGCACAATGCGGATTATAACCGCAATGTGCTTTATTAAATTCTATCCAAAACCGTTTCAATTAACTTTTTGATAAAAGGTTGATAGTCGGTATTGGCTGCTTCCACGCGTCTGTTGGCAATAATGCAACAAACGGTCAGTGCTTTGTGTCCCATCAACTTAGCCAATCCGGCAATGGCAGAACTTTCCATCTCGTAATTGGTTATTTTATAGTCGCCAAAACGGAAGGCTTCAATTTTTTCGTTTAGTTTCGGGTCTGCCAACGGCAAGCGTAATTCTCGTCCTTGCGGTCCATAAAATCCGTTGGCTGAGATTGTTACACCACGAATCATATCGTCTTGCCCGATTTTCTCAACAAGTTCCTTGTCCGAGTCCACCACATACGGAGCGCAAAATTGCGGGTTCCAATCTAGATGTTTTTTCATCGACTCTTCAAATTCCAAATCACAAACGGAATCTCGATTGGCGTAGAAATTCAATACGCCATCAAAACCGATTGATTTCTCAGATAGAAGAAAACTTCCAAGTGGAATATCCGGCTGCATACCGCCAGATGTACCAATTCGAACCAAAGTCAATTGTCTAAATTCAGGTTTTTCTGTTCGAGTTTTCAGGTCGATATTGGCAAGTGCATCCAGCTCATTGACTACAATATCAATATTATCTGTGCCTATTCCGGTGGAAATTACTGTGATTCGTTTGCCTTTGTAGCTACCCGTAATGGTGTTAAACTCACGATTTGACACAGAAAATTCTTGGCTGTCAAAGTGAGAAGCTACAAGCGCCACACGTCCCGGGTCACCCACAAGAATAATTTTATCGGCTAATTGTTCAGGTTTTAAGTGAAGGTGGAATATACTTCCATCTTGATTTATTACTAATTCGGATGGTGGAAAATGTTTCATAATTATAGTGTTTTAATTGTTTTATTATGTTGTTTCAGCATGTAATTTCAAAATAAAAATAGAATTTTTACTGTAGATAGTTCTTTTTTCAACATTAAGAATTTAAGATTTAGTTAAGGTTTTCATTAAGCAGGTCTTAATGTTTTATTATTCAGATTGTGATTTATTGCAGGAAGTAACCGCTTTAGGTCGGTTCGTTCCGTTTTTCTGTATGAAGATGCAACAAACGGACTTGAAGTCGTTGATTGCTCTCATTATACCTAAAAATGACATAAGATACAAATGTACTGATTTTTCTTTTAAAATCATTCTCATTTCAGATAATTCCACATTTTGTAGAGCAAAAAAAGAGTCGAACTTTTCAGCTCGACTCTTTTTCGTTTCTATTATTTATTTAGGAAAAAACTATCCATTATTAATAGCAGCCTGAGCAGCAGCCAAACGTGCGATAGGCACACGGAATGGAGAACAACTCACGTAGTCCATACCTACCATGTGGCAGAACTCTACTGAAGATGGTTCGCCACCGTGCTCACCACAGATACCTATTTTCAAATCAGGCTTACCTGCACGTCCTCGTTCAACACCCGTTCTTACTAATTGACCAACACCTTCGCGATCAAGAACTGCAAATGGGTCTGCTTCCAAGATACCTTTTTCTAGATAAATCGGTAAGAAAGTAGCAATGTCGTCACGGCTGTAACCAAATGTCATTTGAGTCAAGTCGTTTGTACCGAATGAGAAAAACTCAGCATGTTTAGCAATTTTATCAGCTACAAGAGTTGCACGAGGAATTTCAATCATTGTACCTACTTTGTAGTCGATTGTATCACCTGCTTCTGCAAATAGTTTTTCTGCTGTACTACGAATTACTTTATCTTGCAATTGATACTCTTGAACTGTTCCAATAAGAGGAATCATTATCTCAGGATAAGTAGTAATTCCTTTTTTCTTCAAGTTCAATGCCGCACCTAAGATAGCGCGAGTTTGCATTTCCGTAATTTCCGGATAAGTATTTCCAAGACGACAACCACGGTGTCCAAGCATCGGGTTTTGTTCGTGTAGCGAATTTACACGTTCTTGAATTTTTCTCAAAGGCAAGCCCATAGCTGCAGCCATTTCTTGTTGACCTTTTTCATCGTGTGGAACAAATTCGTGTAGAGGTGGATCCAGCAAACGAACAGTTACAGGAAGATCATGCATAGCTTCAAAAATACCTTCGAAGTCAGCTTGCTGATAAGGAAGAATTTTCGCTAAAGCAGCTTTACGTCCTTCAGCAGTTTCTGAAAGAATCATTTCACGCATAGCAACAATTTTCTCACCTTCGAAGAACATGTGTTCTGTACGGCAAAGTCCGATACCGGTAGCACCAAAACTACGTGCAGTTTTCGCATCTGCAGGTGTATCAGCATTAGTTCTTACTGTTAGTTTAGCGTGTTTATCTGCAAGTTCCATTAATGCTGTAAAGTCTTCATCCAGTTCAGCCGCTTTTGTAGCAACTTCGCCCAGATAAACGTCACCTGTAGAACCGTTTAATGAAATATAGTCACCTTCTTTGATTACAAGACCATCTACTTCTATTGTTTTAGCATTGTAGTCAATTGCCAAAGTACCTGCACCTGACACACAACATTTACCCATACCGCGAGCTACTACAGCAGCGTGAGAAGTCATACCACCACGAGCAGTCAAGATACCTTCGGCAGCTGCCATTCCTGCTAAGTCTTCCGGAGAAGTCTCAACACGTACCATGATTACTTTTTCGCCTTTTTCTGCCCAAGCTGCAGCATCTTCTGCGTTGAAAACAACTTTACCTGTAGCAGCACCCGGAGATGCAGCCAAACCTTGAGCAATAAGTCTTGCTTTTTTCTCTGCTTCTTTATCGAAAATAGGATGTAGAAGTTCGTCTAATTTATGCGGATCGATACGGTTAAGTGCTGTTTTTTCATCTATCATACCTTGTCTTAGCATATCCATAGCAATTTTCACCATAGCAGCACCGGTACGTTTTCCGTTACGAGTTTGCAAGAACCAAAGTTTACCTTCTTGAACGGTAAATTCCATATCTTGCATATCTTTGTAATGATCTTCCAATCTATCTTGAAGAGCATACAATTCGGCATAAATTTCCGGCATGGCTTCTTCCAGTGATGGATAGTTTGCTGCACGATCAGCTTCTTCTATTCCTGCCAATTCAGCCCAACGTTGTGAACCGATTTTTGTAATTTGAAGCGGTGTACGAATACCGGCAACCACATCTTCACCTTGTGCATTAATCAGATACTCACCCATAAATTGGTCTTCGCCTGTAGCTGCATCACGAGAGAAACAAACACCTGTTGCAGAAGTATCACCCATGTTACCGTAAACCATTGCTTGTACGTTAACAGCTGTTCCCCACTCTGCGGGTATTCCTTCCATTTTGCGATAAAGGATAGCACGCTCATTCATCCATGAATCAAATACAGCTGTAATTGCACCCCAAAGTTGTTCGTAAGCACAATTAGGGAAGTCATGTCCGGTGTGTTTTTTAACAATAGCTTTAAAACGAGAAACCATGTCTTTCAGGTCATCAACAGTCAATTCCGTATCTAATTCAACACCTCTTTCTTCTTTGATATCGTCAATGATCTGCTCAAACGGGTCGATAGCATTTTTGTCGGTAGGTTTCATACCAAGAACCACATCACCATACATTTGCACGAAACGACGATAAGAATCCCATACGAAACGAGGATTTCCGGTTTTACGAGACATACCTTCTACTACTTCGTCATTCAATCCTAAGTTAAGAATCGTGTCCATCATACCCGGCATAGAAGCACGTGCTCCTGAACGAACAGAAACTAACAATGGATTTTCGATGTCACCAAATTTTGATTTCATCAAATCTTCAAGCAAAGCAATTGCTTTTTCTACTTCAGGTTTCAATAATTCAACAACCTTATCTTTTCCTAATTCATAGTACTCAGTACAAACGTCAGTTGTAATGGTGAAACCCGGAGGCACAGGTACTCCAATCAAATTCATTTCGGCAAGGTTGGCACCTTTACCACCCAGCAGATTTTTCATGTCTGCTTTCCCCTCAGCTTGTCCATTACCGAAGGTGTAAACTCTTTTTACGTTACTCATAGATTTTACTTTTTAAGATATTTTGTTTTTAAAATTTGTCATTTTCATCTAACGTCTGTGAGTCATAAACTTACAAGTTTGCTAGAAAAGTACAAAGATAGTTTTTTTATTTAAGTTTTTAAAATGAAATACAGACAAAGTATTTAATTTTCTCTAAATATTTCTCATTCTTTTTCTAAAATGATTATCCGCAATTATTTCTATTTTCTATTAATGTATTTCACCGTAGGTGATAAATATCAATAGATCATAAATATCGTGATGAAAATATTCCCCGTAGGGGATTGACAATAAGACAGCAGCAGAAATACTATGGAATAAAATCTATTCCCTACGGGAAATCGTGATTAGGGGTACACATCCCCCGCGATAGTTATCGGGGTTGATATTAATTCCCTACGGGAAAAATATCTTTATATCATTTGGGAACAAATGCAGATATATTAATGTTAAGTTAATCGAGATGCGTCCGGTTGTGAGTTTTTTATAATTATCGTATCAAGCATTTTGCAACTCAATTTTACAGTTTTTCTTTTAAGAATTTTCCCGTATAAGAACAACCGCAATCAACTAAAGCTTCCGGTGTGCCTTCAAAAATAATGCTTCCACCCTTTTCACCGCCTTCCTGTCCTATGTCAATGATGTGGTCGGCACACTTTATCACTTCCATATTATGCTCAATGATAATAATCGTGTGACCTTTCGCAAGCAAGGCATCAAAGGCTTTGAGCAAAGTTTTTATATCGTGAAAATGCAGACCTGTGGTCGGCTCATCAAATACAAAAATGGTCGGTTCCGACCTTTCATTGGCTAAGAATGAAGCCAATTTAACTCGCTGACTCTCTCCGCCGGAAAGCGTACTCGACGACTGTCCCAACTTCACATAGCCAATTCCTACATCTTGCAACGGTTTTAGTCGCTTGATAATTCTTTTCTCTACATTTCCGTTGCTTTCGCCAAAAAACTCTATTGCCTGATTAACAGTCATATCAAGCACATCGTAAATATTTTTTCCTCTGTAATTAACTTCCAGCACATCTGATTTGAAACGTTTGCCTTGACAATGCTCACACGTCAAAACCAAATCTGCCATAAACTGCATCTCTACTGTTACCGTTCCTTCACCTTGACACTCTTCGCAGCGTCCGCCAGGTGTATTAAAAGAAAAATGCGATGCGGCATATCCCATCTGTTTGGATAATTGTTGGTCGGCAAATAGTTTCCGAATTTCATCGTAAGCTTTAATGTAAGTAACAGGATTTGAACGAGATGAGCGACCGATTGGGTTTTGGTCAACAAATTCGATGTCGTTAGCTAGGTGCATACTTCCCCGAAGCGAACCGAACTGACCTGTCTTGTCCGCCACACCGCCGTAATATTTTTTCAGAGCGGAATAAAATACGTTTTTCACCAAAGAGGATTTTCCCGAACCACTCACGCCCGTTACTACGGTCATCACATTAAGTGGAAATTTCACATCTATTCCTTTCAGGTTGTTTTCACGAGCACCCAACACTTCAATGTAGTTATTCCACTTACGACGATGACGTGGAACTTCTATTTTTTCGAGACCTTGTAGATAATCAAGTGTATAAGACTTTTTCAGCTCCTCCCCGGCTAATTTTACAGATGGGTTCCCCTGCCACACCACCTCGCCGCCTTTTCGTCCTGCTTCAGGACCAATGTCAATGATATAATCGGCGGCACGCATAATTTCCTCATCATGCTCTACCACAATCACGGTATTTCCCAAATCCCGCAACTGCTTTAACACACCAATCAGTAAATGTGTATCTCGAGAATGCAAACCAATGGAAGGTTCATCCAAAATATAAAGCGACCCAACTAAACTACTTCCGAGCGAAGTGGCTAAATTTATCCGTTGGCTTTCGCCGCCTGAGAGTGTATTGGAAAGGCGATTGAGCGTAAGATAACTAAGCCCCACTTCCATCAAGAAACTAATCCTGTTTTTAATTTCTACCAGCAGTCGTTTGGATGCAAGTCTATCGTGCTCATCTAAGTCCAAATCTAAATTTTCAAAAAATGTATGCAGTTGCGCAATCGGCATTTGCACCAACTCTGAAATGGATTTCCCACCTACTTTTACATAATTCGCCTCTTTTTTAAGCCTTGCACCTTTACACACGGGACAAGTGGTTTTTCCACGGTAGCGTGCCAACATCACTCGATATTGGATTTTATACTGATTGGCTTGTAAAAAATCAAAAAAGGCATTCAGTCCGTGGAAATACTCATTTCCTGTCCAAAGCAATTCTCGCTGTTCGTCGGTCAGTTCTGCAAACGGTTTGTGAATAGGAAAATCAAATTTATCTGCCGAATAAATCAACTCTTTTTTCCACTCGCTCATCACTTCGCCACGCCAGCAAACAATTGCATCTTCGTAAATTGAGAGCGATTTATTCGGCACCACCAAATCCTCATCAATGCCTATTATTCGACCAAAACCTTCGCAGGTGGGACAAGCGCCCAGCGGATTGTTAAAGCTGAACATATGCTCGTTAGGTAACTCAAACCGGATTCCATCAGCTTCAAAAGCTTTGGAAAAATCCAGTATTTTACTGCCATTTTCCGTGAAAACTTGTAGCGAACAGGCATCTTCCCCTTCCAAAAACGCCGTTTCCACACTATCAGTCAAGCGGCTTATACCCGAAGGAGTTCTATCTACTGTTAAGCGGTCAACCAGCAGGAAAATTTTCTTTGCTTTTTTTAGTTTTGTTACGTCTTCCAGTAACTCATCAATGCGAAAGACTTCCTCATCCAACCAAATGCGACTATATCCGTTTTGCATAAAGAGCATAAGTCGCTCTTCGGTAGAAATTCCTTCTTTGGCTGCAATAGGCGCCAGCACCATCAGCCTCGTTTCGTCGGGATATTCCAAAGCTGCATTTACCACATCTTCGGCTTCGTGCTTTTTAACTTCCGCACCGGAGATTGGGGAAAAAGTCTTCCCTATTCGAGCGTAAAGCAGCTTGATATACTCGTAAGTTTCGGTAGATGTGCCCACGGTAGAGCGCGGATTGCGGGTGTTTACTTTCTGCTCAATGGCAATAGCAGGCGGAATACCTTTGATAAAATTAACTTCCGGCTTCGCCATACGACCGAGAAACTGACGCGCATAAGCCGACAAGCTTTCCACATAGCGTCGCTGTCCTTCGGCATAAAGCGTATCAAATGCCAAAGACGATTTTCCCGAACCCGACAGTCCGGTAATCACAACCAGTTTATTGCGTGGAATTTCAAGGTCAATGTTTTTCAAGTTATTAACCCGCGCCCCTTTTATAATGATATTTCCTTGTTTAGACATGGTTTTATCTGAAGTTATCTTGATTTTTTAAAACAGTAGAAGACATAGAAAGATTTGCACTTTTTATTGTGATTTCGGAAACATAGCGAAAAATATCAAAGATATTTTTCAACTATGTTCTCGAAAACGAATAAAATTATCGAGAATAAGCTCAAAAAGAAACAACTGTTCTCTATGTTTTAAAAGTCAATTATAAAAAAATCAATCTGCAAAGTTACAAAATTTGATGCAGTTGAGCAATCTTGCTCTTAGTTCTCTATGGAAAAGCAAGCCGACTCGTCACTTTGCTGACGTTTAACCTGTTGCTGTCAAAAAAGCTTAGTTTTTTATATTATTAAACATATTTTATTGCTTGTTTTTCTCTCTAATAATTTCTACTTTTACGGTATTAATTTACTAATCATTAAAAAAAATATGAAAAAATATTATTTATTTTATGCTTATTATTTGTTTCTTGTAGTCATGAATTAAAATATAATGAAATTGATACTGTTTGCGGATGTGAACAACCACAAGAAGAGTTAGCTTGGCTTAAGGAATTGATTACTAAAGCAGAAAATGACAAAACAGGTAATTATATAGGCACTATTTGGCTTATAAAATACAAAGGCAAAGATATGTTTGTTACAGACATGGCACTCGGGAGTGGAGGTATAGCCAATTATTTTTTCGATTGTTCCGGCAATCATTTAATTTGGCGTAGAGGAGAAAGCTACTGTCCTTCAGATTATGTTGGTAAAAAGCATTTTTATGTTGATGATGAAAAAGATTTTGGTAATTTTTTTCGTAATGTTAAATTAGACGTTGTTATTTACTCAAACATAATAAAACCATAGAATACCTTCCGGATATACCCATTCCTAACTAATAACTTTTGCACCCGTTGCGAGGATTTGTAATCCGAAGCTTCTTTTAATCCCGAGTTTTTATAAAAATTTAATATATACCATGCAGCGTTTCAGGGGTAAAATCCATCATATATATACAAGACACATTTTATTAACCATTAAAACAGATACGCATATGAAAAAGAAAATGATTTTATTTACAGTAATTACCCTATTCTTACTGATAGGTGGAACGGGGTGTTCGAGAGAGGCAATCACAAATCCGGAGGCAATCACAAATCCAGAGAAAGTCACTAATTCAGAAGAACTTATTGGCTCTTGGAAATGTGTAGGATTTGGAAATCTTAAAACAGACAAAACTGTAGAGATTAAGCCAAAAGACTGTGAAAAGTGCTATACACTAACTTTTAATGCAGAAAAAAAACTTAACGGACATACTTCAACAAACGAAATATGGGGAGAATTCATTATTGATACATCTACAAATAAAATAAAATTTAATGAACTTGGTGGAACAAAAATTAATGAACTATTAGACGGTCGTGAATTTGTAGAAGCGTTACATCAAGTAAATTCTTATGATTTAACAAAAGATAGTTTACTGCTATTTTATGAAATTGAAACTAAGTATTTACTTTTTAATAGAATAAAGAAATAATTATAAAAAACTAATTCATATTTTACTCAAAAACTACAGAATATCTTTTTTATTTTGTAGTTTTTTTCTTTAAGCACCACCTCAATCTTTATTCTTACGCAATAAACAACTTGTTCTTCCCACAAAACACCCATTCTAAATCGAAACTACTAAAAAACTTCCATTTTTATTTTTAAGTCTAAATTAATATCGTACTTTTGTAATCGATTTTTCTAAAAAATCAAAACATTAACTAATTAATCCTCTTTATTCTAAATTAAAACACAGAATTGACGTTATGGACAACACAATGACCCTTTATTGGATTATTTTCCTTGTAACATTTTTGACCGTTTTTTTTATCGACTTATATGTTACCGACCACCGCAAAGGTGAGATAAGCGTAAAAACAGCTCTAAAATGGACAGCTACTTGGATTAGCATTTCACTGCTTTTCGGTGCTTCGCTGTTTTTCTTTTTTCCACAAAACCCCGATGCGCCCGAAAACACGATCACGGCACACGTAATGGGTGTGAAATTTATTGCGGGTTACCTGACCGAGTATTCACTTTCGGTGGATAATCTTTTTGTCTTTATCATGATATTTTCCATGATGGGCGTTGCGTCTCACAATCAGCCTAAACTGCTGAAATTGGGTATTGTTATCTCGATTATTCTGCGTGTGCTATTTATTTTGGTAGGTATGGAATTGGTAGAACGTTTCCATTGGATTATCTATCTATTCGGTATTATTCTTATTTGGACAGCCTATAAAATGGCATTCCAAAATAGCGAAGACAATGTGGATCCTACCAAAAACTTCCTCTATAAAGCTGCCTCCAAAATCTATCCAGTAGATCCTGATACACATTCTACCAAATTTTTTACCAAGTACAACGGCAAGCGATTTATCACTACCAACTTGCTTGTGCTACTTGTAATCGGCTCTACCGACGTTCTTTTCGCAGTGGACAGCATTCCGGCTATTATCGGTGTTATCAAAGAGGGTGCTTCCAATGTATTAACACCGGATGAAGAAAAATTCTTAGCCATTACTTCCAACGTATTCGCCGTAATGGGTCTTATCTCACTTTACTTTGCACTAAAAGGAATTATGGGTATGTTCCGCTTCTTGAAACACGGAGTGAGCTTTATCCTATTCTTTATAGGTGCCAAAATGCTTTTGACTGCAAATAAGGCTGTGGAAAATTTCTTCGCAAGTCATTCTTGGATTTCACTTACAGTAATTATCGGAACATTGGTGATTTCAATTTTGCTTTCTATGGTTATTGCCGAGAAAAAAGAAATTGAGGAGTTGAAAGAAAAGATGGAAGATGGAAGACAGTAGTCGGAAGTTGGAGGCAAGATGCAAGCAGTAAGAGACATCTCTTCATCTACTCATTTTCTCATTTATTACTCTAAAATTTTAACTAATTATGCTTTTTAAGAAATTTTTTCCTTTTGTTTTTTTTCTGTTTTTTTCTGTTTTCTCGAGTTCAAATTTACTTTTTGCACAAGAAGTAAATCCATCCGACACATTAACCTGGGTTCAAAAAGTGGAAAAATGGTATGAAGTTAATATGAACTATGGCAGTATCACGGCGTTGATGACTATTGAAAGTTCATTCGTGCCTTTCCCTTCTGAAATAGTGATACCACCGGCAGCTTATGTGGCAAGCAAGCCCGAAAGCGATTTGAATATCTTTTTGGTTGTGCTTTTTGGAACACTCGGTGCTTTACTCGGTGCTTACATTAATTATTTTTTGGCGCTTTGGCTGGGCAGACCGATTATTTATAAATTAGCTGACAGCAAATTTGGGAAACTGATGCTTTTAAGCAGCGAAAAAGTACAAAAAGCAGAAGCATATTTCAATAAACACGGAAAAGTATCTACATTTGTAGGACGTCTTATTCCGGGTATCCGCCAGCTAATTTCGCTTCCGGCAGGATTAGCAAAAATGAATTTCTTAAGTTTCACTACTTACACCTTTATCGGAGCCGGAATATGGAACGCAATTCTTGCTTTATTAGGTTACTTAGTACACGGGCAAGCTGATTTGATTGATAAATACAGCCACGAGTTGGGTATGATTATCTTAGGGTTACTCATCTTAGCTATTATTTATCTTGTAGGAAAGTATTTTTGGAAAAAAAAGAAATCTTCGTCAGATTGAAACGAACAATAATTATAGTAACAAACGGCTTATAAAACTATCAAATAACGTAAAACAAATAACAACCAAATAACGCAAAGCGAATAACTATAAAATAACACGAAGTAAATAACTAACTTTTTATATACAATTAACTAACTATAATCTATATGGAATTTTCTGAATTAATGCCCGCCATTGCGGGAATGACATGGAAACACTTGGTAATGATTGGTGTGGGTTTCACACTGATTTACCTTGCAATTAAAAAGCAATACGAACCTACACTGCTTTTGCCAATGGGGTTTGGTGCTATTTTGGCTAACATTCCTTACTCGGCTGTACTTACGCAAGAAGACAGCGTGATACGGGGTGCATTGGATGTATTTTTTGATGCAGGGATCGCCACGGAAGTTTTTCCGTTACTAATCTTTATTGCCATCGGTGCAATGATTGACTTTTCGCCACTGTTTCAGCGACCAATCTTGTTGCTGTTTGGGGCAGCGGCGCAGTTTGGTATTTTTATTACCATGATTCTTGCCACACTTGTTGGCTTTACTCTACCCGAAGCAGCATCTATCGGTATTATCGGTGCGGCGGATGGTCCTACTTCTATCATTGTGGCGAATATGTTGGCACCGAGTCTGCTTGGACCGATTTCGGTAGCAGCTTACTCGTATATGGCTTTGGTGCCAATTATACAACCGCCTGTAATCAAAGCGCTTACTTCTAAAAAAGAACGTCTGATGCGAATGAGTAGCGATACCAATAAAAAAGTATCGAAAACAGCGCTGATTATGTTCCCTATTTTGGTAACTATCTTGGCAGGTTTGATTGCACCGTCATCATTGGCTTTGATTGGTTTCTTGATGTTTGGTAACTTAATCCGTGAGTGCGGTGTGCTTAACAGCTTATCAAAAACTGCTCAAAACGAATTGGCAAACTTGGTTACTATTCTACTGGGTATTACCATCGCCAGCACCATGCAAGCTGAGCAATTTGTTCGTTGGGATACTATTCTGATTCTTGGTTTGGGTATTTTCGCCTTTGTGTTTGACACAGCGGGTGGTGTGCTCTTTGCCAAATTGATGAACCTTTTCTTACCGGAAGATAAAAAAGTAAATCCAATGGTAGGTGCTTGCGGTATCTCTGCATTCCCGATGTCAGCACGTGTTATCCACAGTATGGGACAAAAAGAAGACCCACACAACTTCCTACTAATGCCTGCTATCAGTACCAACGTAGGTGGACAAATCGGTTCAGTAATTGTGGGTGGATTAATACTTTTACTGGTTCCATTATTTGCATAAGAGATGAATTTGATACTATTTTGTTGAAAAATTAAAAAATTACAACTATGAACGAAGCAACTATATTAGCCCTTCAAATTTCCGGTATCGGGCTTGCCGGCGTTTTCCTTTTTATGACGATATTTTATTTTGTGATAATTGGAATAGATAAACTTTTCCCACACGAAGAAGAAGAGAAATAGTGTTGTAGTATGTAGTAAGTTGTGTGTAGTCGGATTCTTGCCTGAGGATTTCATGCAACAAAAAAACATCTTACTATCTGTTAACATAAGAAATCCCCACTGGCTGATGCCAATGGGGATTTCTTGAGATATATAGAATAATTTGACAATGCTTTCTTGTTTATTCTAATAATTTCGTCTTTACCTTCCTCATTTCATCATATAGAAATTCCCCTAACTCATCATCAATCATGTCTAGCATTCGGCGTGAGCGATAGCTGTTTTTCATCAGTGGTTTTACAGATTTAACAATTGATGAAATTAATTTATCTTGATCTATTTTTCCCTCCATATACTCAGAAAGATAGTAATAGTTTTCTATAATAGGCAGATAATCAGGCAGGTCAATACGCTGTTTTTCTTTAAGCAGGAGATTATAGCGTTTGCAGATCGACACTACTTTATCGTATTTTTCGGCATTAATCAATGCAAAGAGATAAGTGGTACAGTAGAGATGCCAGCGATGCTCAAAAATCTCTTTTCGGTAAGTTGCAAAATATTGAGAAGCATACTGCACCGCCTTATCAATTTGCTTATTGGCAATATAGGTGCGAATGTAAAATGACGCAAAACCGATTTTATAATAATTATTGTTTGTGTTTTTCAACTCAGGAATAGATTTACGCATTAACTTTAAAGCTTCACTATTTTTTTCCTGTTTCAAAAGTACCCCACACAAATTTATCAGGTAAAAGAGGTAATCACTATTCTTGTTTTGTATGGAAAGATAACCGTATTTTTCAGCTTCTTCCAGTTCATTAAGTTTGGAGTGCATCATCGTGCGGTTAGCGTAATAGTTTGACAGAATGCGTTTCGAATAGAACAAAGGCGTTTTTAAAAAATCATCAAGATGCTTATACACAACTGCTTGCTTGTCAAAATCCCTGTTATTATAATAATGGATGGTAAGCCTTACCACTGCTCGGTATCGCGTGTATCCGTCCAAGGTTTCATCAAAAAATATTTCCCAAAGAAAGTTTTCGATATTTTCTTTCTCTTCCGGCTGGAACTCTATTTTCTTTACAATTCTTGCCGTAACATTATCGAGTTTAATATTCAGATTTTTTAGTTTGTAATATTGTTCATGATGAACTTCAAGAAAACCGGTTACCACCTTATTGTATTTTGTACGGCTCCATACCATTAAGTAATCACGGTAATACTGTAAAAGTTCGTAAAATCGGATGTAATTATAGTTCGTGGGGTGCATTTTACTCATGTTGCTCAAAATCACCGCTTCATCCGAAGGAACAATCACGTCAGTCAAGATTTTTTTCTCAGTCTCAATCAGCCAATCGAAAAAATAATCGACATCAATTTTAAGTAAGGTTTCCGTTATCCAGTTTTTCAGGTAGGAATATGTGCGTTTATCAATACTCTCATCGAACGGTTTCCGTTGTTTTCCACTTGATGTGTTATTGGAGTATATTTGTTTCAATATCTTCAAATTCAACGGTTTGGAAAAATTCTGCACAGCCATCAGATACTCTAATTCATGTGGAAAAAGTGTATTGGCAAAATCGGTAAATATTGATAGTTTGGGACGCATTTTAGGTTATTTTTTGGGCTTTAAAGTTACAAAAAAAGCGTGTCAAAAAAAAATGACACGCTTTATCAACATTAACTATTAACCATCCCACTATTTCAACCCTTTTAAAAAACCAATCGTCTCTCTATTAAATATTTCAGCTTTTTCAAACATCAAGAAATGTCCCGTTTTGGGAATCATTACCAATTTGTTATTTGGTATTTTGGATGCGCCGAACTTGGCAATATCCACCGTGCGTCCTGGGTTCAAATAACGATTTGGAATAAGATTGTCATTTTCCCCAAAAAATATCAGCGTTGGTACTTTAATATCCTGTAGATAATCAATTACAGGGTTATCTACCATTCCGTGAACAGACTGCACTACTGCATAGCAATAGGGAATAAAATCTTTTGCTGAACGCATTTGCATTCGCTCATAAATCATAAAATCAGCATCTTTCGGTAAGCGGTAAAAATTACTTGCCAAGTTGTTTTGAATGGCTTCGGGAGTGGTGAGTCGTACCCCATCTAGGGTCATCACATCACGGAACCATTGTTTTTGTCCTTTCGTAAAACGCTCAAAACCGGCAGGAGCCGCCAACACAAGTCCTTTTACAATTTGAGGATATTGCAGATAAGTGGTCATGCCTATTTGTCCGCCCATAGAATGACCACCGATTACCACTTTATCCAGTTTTAACTCTTTAACAAACTCATTCACAATTCCCGCATAAAAAGTCATCATACCACTGTGAGGCTCCTTACTTGATTTCCCGTAGCCCGGAAGGTCTATAGCTATTACACGATTAGTTTTACTTAATTCGCCAATGTTTTTCTCCCAAGCGCGAAGATAGCTACCCAAACCGTGAATAAGAATGATAGTATTGTCTCCTTTTCCCTCATCTGTATATGCAATAGTAAATTCACTTTTAGGCAGATATACTTTTTTTACCGGATATTTATAGTCCAACTCGTCAAAAGAGCTAATATCTTTGAGAGCAGAGTAAGGCGTGCTGCACGCTCCTAAACCAATAGCCATAATTAGTATGCTCAATAATTTAATTTTCATATTTTGTTTCTCCTTTTCCTATTTTAGAACATCAACCATTTGAAAACCAAAAACGCTGTCCATGGATTTACCGGACGACCATCAATTCCACCGTTCACCGGACTTCCGTAGGCAGCTTGTTTGCTATCGTAGAAATCCCCCAGTGAAAGGTATGCTCCATGCAATTCCAAACTCATGTATGGACCAAAATTATACTGAATATTTCCATTCACTTCCGCACCGACAAATGCTCCTCCACCGGCAGGCTGAACATTACTCATTCCGGCAGAAACACCCAATTTTGCATTTAATCTGTTGGGGATAATACCTTTTGATGCGCTTAAATTAGCATATGTCAATCCATATCCCATATTGGAAATATCCATTATAGCAGGTGTAAAGCGGTTTACCACATTGCCGTGAGGCATCAGCAAATAAGAACCTGAGCTAACAAAAATTGCACCCGGTGCTCCCCATTGATTTCCTGTGATTACACCACTGTATTTCCCATCTTTCAATGCATCGGCATCGCCGGATGTATAAAGCACGTCCAATGATACATTGTCATTGGGTGTTTGTCCATAGCGATACGAAACACGTCCGTTCGCAGCAAAACCGAAAATACTTGTCGCTTTAGTATATTTTTCGGTTGCCAATTGCAATGTATCTGCTTTACCCAGATTCACATTTACAAACCCATTTACAGTCCACGGGTCGAGCCATGTGTCGGCATTTCTACTAAAAAACGTTCCAAGCCACACCACGTCAGCACGATAAGGCGCTGCACCATAATTGAAACGGAACGTTCCGTTATGGCTTGCCAGAAGGCTATTGAACCCTTGTCCGAGAATGGAAACACCGCCGGCACCGTTTCCACGGTCACGCAAATAGTAAGCTGAGCCGCCCACTTTCCAAGCACGACTTATATCTTTTTCACCGTTCAGCTCCATCAATGTTACATCGTCATTCAAATGAACATAATTTTCATACAATTTATAATAGCCTGCTTTTATTCGTGCAAAATCCCAGTCTTTGCGAGCTGAAATCCCAACTCCGTCTGTTCCAAAGTACGCTAACCGATAACCTGTCTGCGTCATCTTATCAAATAATGTAGTATAAGGATTGTAAGGCGTATCAAAAATCCGTTGTAAACCCAAGTTGATATAATAACCTTTTGCTGGATTAAGCTCCACTTCGAGGTTTTGGGTTTGCAGGTTGACTTGGTCAGCCGAGAAACCTCCACCGAAGTTACCGCCCACACCGTAAGCCACATCACCCCACGTCCAGTCAATTTCAAATGCCGCTCTCAATATTGCTTTGCCGTTGAAAAGACTTGGTTTGTAAATGAAAAACGGGATAATGCGTTGCTCCACATAAGCACTCATGTGCTCGTTGGACGTAGTAGTCGTATTTCCCCCAAACAAACGTCCCACCGTCTGACCTTTCAGGAAGTCATTCTCTGGATAAACATTGGATGTAACTGCCTGATTGATGAAAAATGCCAGAAACTGGAATTCTTTATTTGCTTTTTCAGGTATTTCTTTTGTAAAATATTGATTGGTTGGCAATTGCCCCAAAACAGAAAAAGAAATAAGAACTGAAAAAAGAAGCAATGATATTTTCTTCATTTTATTAAATTTTTATCATTTTAAAAATGTGAAATAATGATAACTTATTTCTTATTAAAAAAAATTAAAAAGGTCAGGTAAAACCTTTATTTCTCCTGACCTTTTGAATAAATAACACAGTGTTATCTTTTTACAAATTTCTGCACGTTATTCTGTCCCAAAGCACCACCGTTACTACTTCCGAATCCTGCACTTGCGGTAGGAGGAGTTGCACCTATATCAGGTTCTGTTTGAACAACTTCATACTTCATGGTGTAACCTTCTCCAACTTTGGTAATTTCAAAAATACCCTCGCTGGTTACAGCAGATGGAGTAGATTGATTCAATTTGATTGTCCAGATAGCTCCTGTTCCGGACTTTGTCTGAACGAAAGTACCTACATAATTTGTTGGTGTACCTCCGGAATAAGATACTACAGCATACGTGTTATTGCTTTTAAAGTCAGCTGTAATACTATCCACCTTAAAATATGTTGCCAACAATGGCGCTACGTCAGCACCTTTTGACACCCAATTCCCTACAATTCCGTCTTCTGCCGGATTGTAAACATCTTCTACTTCACTTTTTTTACAAGCAGAAAATAGAGTTGCTACTGCAATTAAAATAAAAAATAACTTTCTCATAATTTCAAAAATTTAATAATTAATGTTTTTTGTTATAGATACAAATTTGAATAATAAGTAATTGAAAAAAAAAAGCATATTAAAAATAATGGGGTTGACTTTTATATAATCTTCCTGTTATTTTAATGTATAATTCTAACATACAGCTAATTAAAGATAACACATATATACTTGACCAAATTTTTATCCCCATCGAATAACATTAGCTCCCCAAGCATATCCAATTCCGGCTGCTATCATGGAAACTACCGTTCCGGGTTTCAATAAATTTCGCTCCTGCGCTAAGTGAAGTAACAGAATTTGGTCTATTTGACCAATGTGTCCGTAATTTTCAAGATAAATGCTCTGCTCCCAGGTCAATCCAAGTTCAGTCAGCATATAGCCAAACATACTGCGCTTAAAATGGAGACAACAAAGGAAACCAAGTTCGCTTTTCTGAATCCCCGATTTCTCGAATGCTTTATCAATGCAATGAAACCAGTTTTTCATTGAAACTTCATTTAATCGGTCTTTCATGTGTTTCTCGTCAAAAACTTTCAACGATTTATAAGCTAAGTGAGCATTTTCTGCTGTAATCGGGTTTTCTGTTCCGCCATAAACCACACCTGCATCGCGCGCCATTGTTCCATCTGTAACGATGTGTGTGCCTAAAATTAAATTTTTTCCGTAATTGCGTTTCAATATCATCGCACCGGCACCGGCACCCAGATTAAACATAAACGAAACAGCACTGTCTTCAAAATCGATGAAATCCCCATTTCTATAACCGCCTACAATCATAATTGTTTTCAGTTCTTCGTCGGCTATCATCATATCTTTGGCTATTTTCATAGCTGCCACCGTTGTTCCGCAACGTTGCTGAATGTCAATAGCCCAAGCATTATTGGCTCCGATTTTCTCTTGAATATAAATTCCCGATGTGGTGAGTGGATATTCCTTCCATTCTTCACCAATACAGAGAATCAAATCTATCTCCATCGGATCTATGCCCGTGTTTTTCAAACAATCCAAAGCAGCACGTACACCCATTTCTTGCGTGCCATCATCGGGACCGGCAATAGTTTTTTCTACAATTCCCAATTTTTCTATTACCGCTGCTTCACTCCATACGCCTTTTGTGGCTTCTGAAATCTGCTTAGCAGACATCTTGGTTTCCGGCATATAAATTCCGGTTCCAACTATTCCTACGTTTACCATATCTTTCAATTTTAGATTTACGATTTTAGATTATTTTAGACTAACAGACTTTTAGACGTTAGACTTTTAGATATCTGACTTTTTGAAATTGGAAATCAGGAATTAGGCATGCACTACATACAACTTCCAAACACCCGAACATCCAAACATCCTACACCCAGCATCCTACACCCAACACCCGACATCCGTCGTCCGTCGTCCGTCATCCATCAACTAATACACTAACAAATTACTTCCTACTGATAAACCTGCACCTGATGCCATGAAAAGCACTTTGTCGCCACGTTTGATTTTACCCGATTTAACTCCTTCGTGTAAAGCCATTGGCACACAACCGGATCCGGTGTAACCGTATTTATCCATTATCATCATTGCTTTTTCTACGGGCTGATTGATGGCTTCCATTACCCTTATAATCACCGAGCGATTGATTTGTGTAAAAATATAATGGTCAATCTCGTCGGCTTTAACATTGTATTCGCCAAGAAGTTTTTCAACTACCATAGGCCAAAGTCGTACATTACGGTCGCCCGGCATCGGTTTTAGACTTAAAAGACCGTTTTTCTCTTCATCTAAAACTTCTTTGGTTACCGGCATTTTAGAACCACCTGCATAAATACCGATAAAGTCAAACTGAGTTCCGTCGGTCAACATCTGATTACCGATATAGCCTGATTGTCCGGTTTCATCTTTTGTGAGAATAAACGAACCGGCACCATCGGCAAAAATCGGGTAAGCAAACTTATCGCCCGGACGAATAAATGCAGGCATATTATAAACTCCGGTTATCAGTGCATATTTTATTTTGGGATTACTTGCAAGAATCCGCGAAGCCGTATCAAAAGCCATTGTGAAACTTGCACATGATGCTGAAATATCAAATGACATACTCCATTTTTCACCTTTCTGCAATCTACCTTGCTGAATAATAGCTGTTGCAGGAGTAACGTATTCGGGAGTATCTGTAGCCACGATAAACAGACCGATTTCGTCCGCTGATAATCCGGCATTTTTCAAGGCTTTTTCCGCTGATTTGGTTACAAAATCTGCCGTAGTTTCATTTAAGTTTCTGAAATGTGCAATGTGGCGCTGTTTGATTCCGATTTTTGCTTCAATTTTTTCGTGATCAAACTCAATTCCAGCCAACTGCTTCAATTCTTCATTGTCTATTGGCTCACCCGGTGCATACAGCCCGGTAGCAACTATTTTTATTGGTAACATTTTTTATTTACGATTTTTTTAGATTGTTAGACATTAGACTGTTAGATTAGCAGATGTTTGACTAACGAACATTTAGATGTTAGACTTTTTGAAATTAGAAGTTAGTCAAACATCCAAACGCCCAAACATATAAACACATCCGAACATTACAAATACCCAATCTCTTCTGCTTGCCTTCTTAGTTCTTCCCTAAAATCCGGATGAGCAATGGAAATCAGCAGTTCGGTACGTTCACGAACGGTACGACCGGTTAGTCTAACACTTCCGTATTCGGTTACAATGTAGTCCGTATTGCTACGATGAAGCGTTACTCCCGTTCCTGGGGGCAGTACAGAAACAATTGTAGAGATTGTTCCGCCTTTGGCTGTTGAACGACAGGCGATAATGGATTTTCCTTTTCCATCCAAGCCTTCAATAGCTCCAACAGCGGTATCACTCTGTCCGCCGGTTCCCGAATATTGCTGTGTACCAACGCCTTCACTCGCTACCTGACCGGTAAAATCAATCATCATACAAGTATTGATAGAAACCATTTTCGAGTTTTGACGAACCAAAGCCGGATCATTCACATAAGAGCCACGTAAGAATTCTACTGCCGGATTATTATCCAACCACTGATAAAGTTTATCACTTCCCATAGCAAACGTACAGATAAATTTTCCCTTGTGTATGCTCTTTTTTTGATTAGTGATAACGCCCATATCATATAGTTCCATCATGCTGTCCACCATCATTTCTGTATGAACGCCCAAGTCTTTCTTGTCTCTCAGCATCAGTGCAGCAGCATTTGGTATTTCACCAATTCCCAATTGAATGGTAGAGCCGTCTTCAATCAAATCGGCGATGTGTTTTCCTATTTTCATTGCTACTTCATCCGGTACAGGTTCGGGCAACGCAGGTGGATCTTGTGAGTATTCCACAAAATAATCCACTTGCGAAACATGTACTTGTGTATCACCAAATGTTCTTGGCAGTTTGTCGTTCACTTCCAACACGGTAACTTCTGCTACTTCCAGAATATCTTTCTCATACGTTATTCCCAGCGAAAGCGAAACAAACCCTTTCTCATCGGGTGGCGTGCAAGTACCCACAAACATATGCGGACGACGCACTTTCATCCTATCGGATGCTGCATTATGAAGCATATTCGGAACATAAGTAACAGTTCCCGTTCTTTCCTTTAATGCTTTTCGCGAACCGGGTGCATGAAACCAACTACAAAGCTCAAAATGCCCTTTCATTTCCGGTTTCATATAGAATTCATAGGGTTTCAAAGTAAGTACAGAAAATACTTTTACGTCTCTCACACGCTCTTTTGCCAAATGGAATACCGACATACAGCCTTGTGGTTCAGATGCATACTGCGCAACAATCACATCTGTATCACTTTGAAGCAAATCCGGCATTTTTTCCAATGGAATTAATTTACTTTGATATATTTCTTTAAATTTCGACATAATATATTCAGATTTTAGTCCCGATAGATATCGGGATACAATTTTAGATTTACGATTGGATAGTCACAATGTTCTTTTATATGCTTATCTTCACTCTTCACTCTTCACTCTTCACTCTTCGCGCTTCATCTTTATTTCTGCTAAGAAAATGGACACTAAGTCCCACTGCAAATGCTGTTAATATAGCAACAGCAGCGGCAATGCCCGGATTTTGCACTTGGTCACCGAAATAACGATTAGCAAAACCAAAACTGGCTATACCTGACTTGTAAAGATAAGGAAGCAGGTAATATACAACAAAATAGACTACAAGAGCAGTTATTGAGCCTGAAAGTGCTGACTTCATCTTCGCGTTTTTCAGGAAAATTCCAAACACCAGCGGTACAATTAATATTGAGAAATAGGAATATGTTCCGTTTTGAGCAAAAATAGCTACGCTCACATTGGGATTAATAATTTGCTCTCTTGACATTAGAAACGCAACAACTGCCATTACAATTATCACTACTCGATTTATAGTAATATAGCTATTTTCGTTTTTTATAGATTTTCCAAAAAGCGGTTTGATAATATCTGTGGTTATTGTGGTGCTTAATGATTGAATTAAGCCTTCGATAGTTGAAAAACCGGCACTAATCAAACCAAGAATTACCAAAAGTCCAACCAACAACGAACCCACTCCACCTGAGAAGACAGTAATTACATAATTGGATATAACACTATCCACATTGATATGCTCTCCATTCAATGTTAAATCAGGGAAAAGTAAACGAGCAAACAATCCTACAAATACCACCGAAAAGAATAAAAATTGAACAATAACCGAAACAGTTAGGAATTTATTTACATCGCTCTCTTTTTTCAGTAACAAAGATTTGGTAATAATGTGTGGCTGAGCTACTACCGCTGCACCTACAACTAATTGTGCAATAACTATTTCAAAGAAATCACGGAAAAGCGGACTTTGCTCGTTCGGAAATTTTACTAATTGTGGGTCAATTATCTTTAACTTTTCAAAAAAACCGAAAAATCCGTCTTTGAAAAATTGGAGTCCTGAACCAAGTAAAATAAGTGCTACCAGAATCATCATCGAAGCTTGAATCACATTGGTATAAACCATTGAGTTAGCACCGCCAAACATCATATATCCAAATGTAAAGGCAACCACAACTGCAAGAACTACAATCTGATTGGCATTTAGTGCTTGTGCAATTACCTTTACTAATGCAACTAAAATCAACACAATAAATGTCAACAGCAGAACCGTAAGAAAAGCAATAAATAGTGCGTATCCTTTGCTGTTATACTTGTTTCCTACCCAGCTCGATAAGGTTAGTGCTTTTACCGATTGACCATATTTTCTGAAACTTTTGGTCAGAATAACCAACGAAGTTAGTGATGCAATCGGAAACACTAAACCGTACGAAATGTAAGCACTGATACCGTAAGTAGCTATTAATCCGGGATTTATAACAAAAGTAGCGGCACTTGTCATGGCAGCAGCCAACGACAACGCTACGTAAACAGGTGAAAACGTAAAACTCCCTACTGCGTAGTCACTGATGTTTTTCGTACCGCGCGCACCTTTGATTACAAAGTAGAGCACAAATACCACATAAACCGCAAAGAGTATGGATGCTCCAATAACTTGAGCTGATGTTGCCATAGATTTTAGTTTTAGATAGTTATACCACCGTCAACGCTCAAAACAGTTCCGTTGATGTAAGCTGCATCGTCACTTGCAAGGAAAAGATAGGCTGCCGCAATTTCTTCCGGCTGACCTAAGCGCTTCAAAGGTACTTTATCTTCCATTGATTTCAACACTTCGGCTGGCATTTTTTTAACCATTTCAGTAGCGATAAATCCGGGTGCAATCGCGTTTACGGTTACTCCTTTACGACCAAGTTCACGAGCCAAAGTTTTGGTCATTCCTATCAATCCGGATTTGGTTGCTACATAGTTTGTTTGTCCGAAGTTTCCGTAAAGAGCTACCACAGATGAGGCGTTGATGATTCTTCCCCAACCTTTTTCCACCATTACATCCGACGCACATTTACAACAATTGAAAACACCTGTAAGGTTCACATCAATTACCTGTTGCCATGTTTCAGGAGTCATTTTTTTAATGGTACTGTCGCGGGTAATTCCTGCATTGTTGATAATAATATCCAATTTTCCGAATTGGTCAACAACCTGTTTTGTGGCTGCTTCTACTTCTGCATAAACAGCAGTATTCACTTTTGCAAAAGCCGCTTTACCGCCTGCATCTTCAATAAGTTTTACAGTTTCGTTCCCTTTTTCTTCATTTAGGTCCCAGATTACAACTGTTGCGCCTTCTTGCGCAAAACGAATGGCAGTCGCTTTTCCAATTCCATCAGCACCGCCGGTTACAATAGCAATTTTGTCTTTAAGTTTCATGATAAAATAATATTGACTTGCCTATTTTATAAGGCAGAAGATTAATTATATATTTAATTGATTTTATAAATGATTTCCATTATATATTTTCTACAATCAACGCCGTGCCTTGTCCGCCTCCAATACAAAGTGTAGCCAATCCGGTTGCAGCATTTCTGCGTTTCATTTCATAAATTAGCGTGGTGAGGATTCTCGCTCCGGAAGCACCAATCGGGTGTCCGAGAGCGATTGCACCACCATTTACGTTGACAATATCCGGATTTAAATTCAAATCACGCATAATGGCAATGGATTGTGAGGCAAATGCTTCATTCGCTTCTATCAGCTCAATATCTGAAATAGACATTCCTGCATTAGCAAGAGCTTTTTTGATAGCAGGTGCCGGACCGTAACCCATAATTTCCGGTTCCAGAGCCACAGTAGCATGTGATTTAATTCGAACTAATGGTTTTACTCCCAGCGCTTTGGCTTTTTCAGCAGACATAACCACCAACATCGCAGCTCCATCATTTATTCCTGAAGCATTTCCAGCTGTTACGGTTCCGTCTTTTTTAAATGCAGGTCGTATTTTTGCCAACTGTTCGATGGTGGAACCTTGACGTGGAAACTCATCGGTATCAAAGATAATCGGGTCACCCTTACGTTGCGGAATAGAAACAGGAACAATCTCATCCTTGAATTTTCCTGCTTTTTGAGCCGCTTCACATCTGTTCTGACTTGTTACGGCAAATTCATCCTGCTCTTCACGGCTAATATTCCAGCGTTCTGCGATATTTTCAGCCGTTAATCCCATGTGATAATCATTGAAAACATCGGTCAGACCATCTTTAATCATACTGTCAATCAGTTCTGCATGTCCCATACGATAACCACCACGTGCTTTGGCAAGTAGGTAAGGTGCATTGGTCATACTTTCTGCTCCTCCCGCAAGCACTACATCCGAATCGCCGAGTTGAATCATCTGTGAAGCCAGTGAAACGGCACGAAGACCGGAACCACAAACAATGTTGATGGTCATAGCTGAACTTGTAATCGGCGCACCGGATTTTATGGCAATCTGACGAGCAACATTTTGTCCAAGTCCTGCCGATAAAATATTACCAACAAAGGTTTCATCAATTTCTTTCGGGTCAATTCCTGCCCGTTGGATAGCTGCTTGTGCGGCAATTACACCCAAGTCTACGGCAGAAAAGCCGGATAAAGCTCCACTTAAATTACCTATCGGAGTCCTTGCAGCTGAAACAATTACTACTTCTTTTTCCATAATATTCTTTTTTTGTCAAAACTATGGATTAAAAAAAGAGTTTCAAAAGTTTTTTTTAATAATATTGGGTTGACAATTATCATAAACTTATATATACTACAAAACAAACAGTTAATACACAATAAATTAAATAAAATAAAACTAGTATGGACTTTATTGAATAGTGATGGTTATATGTTAAGCAAATGGATTAAAAACTAATCGTAACCACTTACGCCACATACAACAGTCTTTATTGAGTTATTGACTATTAAATAGTTAGCTGTTTAGATTGCTAGACCTTCCTTTTTCAACCGATTAATCCCGATTTTTATTGAGAGGCTGCCCCATTTTACGATAAATCTATTTTTTTTTGTATTTTTGCAGACTTATTGTAAGTATTAATTTTGTAAGATGAAGAAAATCCGAAATTTTTGTATTATCGCTCACATTGACCATGGCAAAAGTACACTTGCCGACCGTCTGCTTGAATTTACCGAGACAGTCTCCGGAAAAGATTTGCAAGCTCAGGTACTTGATAGCATGGACTTGGAACGAGAACGTGGTATTACTATCAAAAGCCACGCTATTCAGATGAACTATAAGTATGAGGGCGAAGAATATATACTAAACTTGATTGACACTCCGGGACACGTGGATTTCTCTTACGAAGTTTCCCGTTCCATTGCCGCTTGCGAAGGGGCTCTGCTAATTGTAGATGCTACGCAAGGCATTCAGGCTCAGACCATTTCCAACCTTTATATGGCTATTGAACATGATTTGGAAATTATCCCTATCATGAATAAAATGGACGTGGATAGCGCTATGCCTGAAGAGGTTGAAGATCAGATTGTCGAGTTGCTCGGTTGTAAGCCGGAAGAAATAATCCGTGCCAGCGGAAAAACGGGTATGGGAATTAATGAAATTCTTGAGGCTATTGTAAAACGTGTACCTGCACCTGTAGGTGATCCGAATGCTCCGCTACAAGCCTTAATTTTTGACTCGGTATTTAACTCTTTTCGTGGTATTATTGCCTATTTCAAAATTGTAAACGGCACAATAAATAAAGGTGATTTAGTAAAATTTGTGGCTACAGAAAAGGAATACAACGCCGATGAGCTTGGTGTTTTGCAGCTTGACATGGTGCCACAAGAAACGCTAAGTGCCGGAAATGTAGGTTATATTATTTCCGGAATTAAAACTTCCAAAGAGGTAAAAGTAGGCGATACCATTACACACGTAAAACGTCCCTGCGATAAAGCTATTTCCGGTTTTGAAGAGGTTAAACCGATGGTTTTTGCCGGAGTATATCCGATTGATGCGGAAGACTTTGAAGATTTACGTACTTCGCTTGAAAAGTTGCAACTGAATGATGCATCGTTGACATTTGAACCGGAATCGTCCGTTGCACTGGGTTTTGGTTTCCGCTGCGGTTTCTTGGGAATGCTACATATGGAGATTATCCAAGAACGACTTGACCGTGAGTTTGATATGAACGTAATCACTACCGTACCGAACGTTTCCTATATCGTTCACACCAAAAAAGGCGAAGTGATGGAGGTGCATAATCCTGCCGGACTGCCGGATATAATGGCTATTGATGTAATTGAAGAACCTTATATCCGAGCTTCTATCATTACCGCCACCGACTATATCGGGCAAATAATGACACTCTGCTTAGGAAAACGAGGTGAACTGGTAAAACAAGACTATGTATCGGGTAATCGCGTGGAGCTGATTTATGATATGCCGTTGGGCGAGATTGTATTTGACTTCTACGACAGATTGAAAAGTATTTCAAAAGGATACGCATCCTTTGACTATCATATGAACGGTTTCCGTCCGTCCAAATTGGTAAAACTGGATATTTTACTAAACGGCGAATCGGTGGATGCGCTTTCGTCGCTGATTCACTTTGATAATGCCGTATCGCTTGGTCGTCGCATGTGCGAGAAACTTAAAGAACTTATCCCGCGTCAGCAGTTTGACATCGCCATTCAGGCTGCCATCGGTTCAAAAATTATTGCTCGCGAAACTATTAAGGCACTACGAAAAGACGTAACTGCTAAATGTTACGGTGGTGACGTGAGCCGTAAGCGTAAGCTTCTTGAAAAACAGAAAAAAGGTAAAAAACGTATGAAGCAGATTGGCTCAGTGGAAGTTCCACAAAAAGCATTTTTAGCGGTGTTGAAACTGGATTAGTGAGGAGTTGACGAGAAGACAAGTTAACGAAGAAACAAGGAACGAAAAATTAAGTAGCATCAAGCTGCCACCTCCCGACTACTGTCTTCCATCTTCCAAATTTTATATTTCATCTTTTTTGTTTAAAAAAATCCTGCCGTCCCGAAACTTTCGAGGGTGGCAATTTTTTTGAAATATCACACAACAAGGCATTTCTCACAAATGATTTTTGTAGTTTTGCTGTTCGATTTATCAAAGTTTTATTACTCATACTCAAAACTCGAAATTCAGAACTAAACAAAAAATGTATTCCAATAAAAAGATATTTCAAGTTGCCTACCCCATTGTTCTTACGCTGATAGCGCAAAACGTTATCAACGTAACGGACACGGCATTTCTCGGTCGCGTAAGCGAAGTGGCTTTGGGGGCTTCGGCTATCGGCGGTGTGTTTTACATTGCCATTTTTTATATTGGATTTGGATTTAGTCAGGGTGCTCAAATCATGATTGGCAGACGAAACGGCGAACGAAACTACGCTGCTATCGGACCTATTTTCAATAATGCGTTACTTTTCAACTTCGTTTTGGCTGCTCTGATTTTTCTAGCTTGCTATTTTACCATGCCTGCCCTGATGCGCAGTTTAGTTCATTCCGATAAAATTTATGAGGCAACGGTAGAGTTTCTAAACTGGCGACTTTTCGGACTTTTCTTTGCTTTTCTCAATGTGATTTTTCGTGCATTTTTCGTAGGAATTACGCGCACGCGAGTATTGACTGTTTCGGCGATTGTTACGGCGATTACCAATATCATATTGGATTATTTATTGATTTTCGGAAAATTTGGCTTTCCTGAGTGGGGAATTGCAGGTGCTGCCATTGCTTCCACCTTAGCCGAACTGGCTTCGCTGATTTATCTGGTACTCGTAACATTAAAAATGAAAGACAAAGAAGTTTTTAATCTTTTCAAATTTGATAAATTTGATTTTCAAGCTATTGGAAAGATTCTGAATTTGTCTATTTTCATTATGTTTCAGTATTTTATTTCCATTACTACTTGGTTTCTATTTTTCGTTTTTATCGAAAGATTAGGCGAACGATCGCTGGCTATTACCAACATCGGACGAAGTCTGTACATCCTGCTAATCATTCCCAGTTCGGCACTTTCCACTACGGTCAACACACTGGTCAGCAATATGATAGGCGAAGGACACAAAGAGAAAGTGGTCTCTTTTGTGCACAAATCTATGTTGATAACAGCGCTTTTGCTCTTGCCCATTATGCTCTTTACCAACCAATTTCCTGAACTTTTGGCTCGAATTTACACCAACAACCTTGAACTGATTGCAGCATCTGTTCCTACGCTTCGGGTAATTTCCATTTCCATGCTGTTTTGCGGTGTGAGTGGTGTGTTATTTAATGCCGTTTCAGGGACCGGAAATACTCGCTCGGCGTTTGTGCTTGAGCTGATTGTACTGGTTTTCTACACCGGATACGCTTACTATACGGCAATTGTACTCGGAACTTCCGTAGAAATTGTCTGGTATTCCGAGTTTGTTTATTGGGGACTTCTCGGTATTTTGTCCTATTGGTGTCTGCGAAAAGGAAATTGGCAGAAAAAGGAAATATAGATTGTATGAATTACGCTAACTCAACCTACGTTCTTAATTACATAATGGTTAGAAAATAAGTAAACCTAATAGATTTTTGAAAATCTATTAGGTTTTTCTATACATCACTCTCACTTACTATCTTTTTGTCAATCACTTAACCAATTTCACGTTTATTTCTAACAAATATTTCATGGAATTGATATTTATTTCCTATTTTTGTAACAAAAAGTAATTACTAATCATTTTCCTTAACAATACAGATGAAAACACAAAAATCTACCGTTTTTCGTTACGGCGAGGACTATCTTACCATATCCATAGCACTCGGAATAGCCCGAGGAGAAATCAAAGGCATTCTCACTGCCGAAACGATTTCACGCGTCAAAGCTAACCAAGAAATCGTAAAAAACATTGTCCGCAAAAAGAAAGTAGTTTACGGCATTAACACCGGTTTTGGTCCGCTTTGCACATCGCTTATTGACCAAGAAGAAACCAAGCAGCTACAATACAATCTGCTGATGAGCCACAGCGTAGGTGTGGGTAATTTTATCGACAAAGAAATTGCCAAACTGATGCTGATTTTGAAGCTACACGCTCTCTGCAAAGGATATTCAGGCATAGCGATAGAAACGGCGGAACGCATTCTTTGGCACATCGAAAATGACGTGATTCCTTGCGTACCCGAACAAGGTTCAGTGGGAGCTTCCGGCGATTTGGCACCGCTTTCACATCTTTTCTTGCCTTTAATTGGAATGGGTAAAGTGATTTTTGAGAATGAAGTTTTTCCGACTGAATCAATTCTTAAAAAATTCGACTTAAAACCTGTAGAACTAGGACCAAAAGAAGGCTTGGCATTGATAAACGGTACACAGTTTATGGCGGCACATGGGGTTCTTTTATTAGAAAAAATGCAAAACTGCCTTGACCACGCTGATATCATTGCCGCAATGAACTTAGAAGCAATGATGGGTTCAGTAAAACCATTCGATGAAGAATTACACCAATTGCGTCCGCACTCGGGAGGAATGTACGTAGCTTCGCGAATGCGGAAACTGCTTTGGCACTCTGAAATTGTAGAATCTCACGAAAAATGTGGACGTGTACAAGACCCTTATTCACTCCGCTGCATTCCGCAAGTACACGGCGCTTCACGCAATGCGTGGCTGCATCTGAAAGAGACAATTTTGACCGAAATAAATTCCGTTACTGATAACCCGATTGTTTTTTCCGAAGAAAAAACAATCAGTGGTGGACATTTCCACGGTCAGCCTATTGCTCTTCCGATGGATTATGCAGGATTGGCTGCCGCTGAATTAGGCAATATATCCGACCGCCGAATTTACCTTTCAATGATGGCAAGCACGCCCGGACTACCAAAACTATTGATGGAACATACGGGCTTAAATTCCGGATTTATGATTTTGCAGTATAGCACGGCAGCTTTGGTTAGCGAAAACAAATCGCTCTGTTTCCCGGCAAGTGCCGACAGCATCCCTACTTCGCTCGGTCAGGAAGACCACGTGAGTATGGGCTCTATTTCCGGACGAAAAAGCTTAAAAATTGTGGAAAATTTGGAAAAAATTCTGGCTATTGAAATGCTTACGGCTGCACAAGGTTTTGACTTCCGAAAACCACTGAAATCGAATATTTTACTTGATGAAGCTCACGACCTTATCCGTGAACACATTACATTTGCCGATACAGACCGCGTTTTCTACACCGACATCGACAAAGCGATTAAACTACTTCAATCCAAAGAAATCATCCACCGCCTGAACGCCACAGCGAAAAAGCATCGGATTGATTTGAAGAATGAAAGTGATGAGGTGTGGGGAATATAAACTATCTGACTTTCACGGATTTTTATGAGGTTTTTATCATAATGGAAAACAACAAACAACAATCGTAAATTTAAAATCGTAAATCTAAAATATAACATGAACTACACAGAATTTTTACAAACTTACGCTTCCCACCCGAATTATCGGTCGCCACACGGAAGCACACTACACGCGAAATCGTGGCAAACAGAAGCACCTTTGCGCATGTTACTGAATAACTTAGACCGTGAAGTAGCGGAAGACCCTGCGAATTTAATTGTCTATGGTGGAACTGGACAGGCTGCTCGAAACGTAGATGCACTTCGCGAGATTATCCGAATATTATTGGAGTTGGATGAAAATCATTCTCTGCTTGTGCAATCAGGAAAACCTGTGGGCATCGTGCGCACGCACGCTGAAGCACCTCGAGTGTTGATTGCCAACAGCAATCTTGTTCCTGCTTGGGCTACATGGGAACATTTCGAGGAATTGAAAGCACGCGGGCTGATGATGTACGGACAAATGACTGCCGGAAGCTGGATTTATATCGGTTCGCAAGGTATTTTGCAAGGTACTTACGAAACTTTTGCGGAAGCCGGACGACAACATTTTGGCGGCAACTTAAAACATCGCTGGATTTGCTCTGCCGGATTAGGCGGAATGGGTGGTGCTCAACCACTTGCAGCAACACTCGGCGGAGCAGCATTTCTTGGTGCTGACATTGACCCTGAAAGAATAAAAAAACGTCTGGAAACGAAATACATCGACAAAATGACCTACAGCTACGATGAGGCGGTAACTTGGCTCCGTGATGCCATTGAAAAAGGTGAAGCTGTTTCCATCGGATTGGTGAGTGATGCCGGAGATATGCTGGAAAAACTGCTGAAAGACAATCTTATCCCCGATATGCTAACCGATCAAACTTCGGCGCATGACCCGCTTTTCGGCTATGTTCCGAATGGAATTTCACTAGCAGAAGCATTGGAACTACGAAAATCAAATCCTGAAAAATACCGTGAACTTTCGCTAAAAAGCATGGCTCGCCACGTTGGTTTTATGCTCGAAATGCAAAAAAGAGGTTCCGTAACATTTGACTACGGAAATAACTTACGAGAATTTGCTCGTCAAGGTGGCGAAAAAAACGCCTTTGATTATCAGGGATTTGTGCCGAAATTTATCCGTCCGCTTTTCTGTGACGGTAAAGGTCCATTCCGCTGGGCAGCTCTTTCCGGTGACCCCGAAGATATTTACACCACAGACCGAGCTTTAATGGAATTATTTCCTGAAAACAAACATTTAATCCATTGGTTAACAGAAGCAAAAGACAAAATTGCATTCCAAGGATTGCCGTGTAGAATTTGCTGGCTGGGCATTGGTGAGCGAGAAAAAGCAGGCTTGAAACTCAACGAACTGGTACGCACAGGAAAAGTGAAAGCACCGATTGTAATTGGTCGCGACCATTTGGATTGCGGTTCGGTGGCATCACCTAACAGGGAAACAGAAGGTATGCTCGACGGTTCAGATGCCGTTTCAGACTGGGCATTGCTGAATTTGATGTCGAATACAGCCGGCGGTGCCACGTGGGTTTCTTTCCATCACGGCGGTGGCGTAGGTATGGGCTATTCTCAACATGCCGGAATGGTAGTGGTAGCCGACGGAACAGAGCGTGCCGAAAAATGCTTGCGACGAGTGCTGTTTAATGACCCTGCTTTGGGAATTTACAGACATGCAGATGCAGGGTATGAAATAGCAAAGAAACATTTGCCGTTAAGATAGGACAAAGCTTCAATCACCACGACTTAAAAGTCGTGGTTCAAACTAACAGCTACAACGTACTTTAGCCAAAGTTTATAGCATAAATTTTGTCATTTGTTTTTCAAAAATTCAAAGAGGTGTAAATTTCGGCTAAAGCCAATTCCCTATTCTCTATCATAATCCACGCCTTAAAAGGCGTGGCAACTGAAAAACGGCGTCAATGTCAAATTTTGCTATTTGCATGATACATTATCAAAATTAAGAGATAAATTATCACTAATTCTCGAACACAAATGATAGTTAGCAAGCTATCAATTACCACGACTTTTAAGTCGTGGTTCAAACTAATAGATACAACGGGCTTTAGCCAAAATTTACAATATTGACATTATGCCATTTATAAAAGTACATATTCATCTGGTTTGGACAACTTACAATAGATTACCACTCTTGCATACACCCGAATTGCGTGTAAAAGTTTGGAAGCATATTAAAGAGAATGCAGACAAGAAAGGCATTTACATTGATGTCGTGAACGGTCATGCGGAACATTGTCATTGTTTGGTTTCACTTTCATCTGACCAAACTATCGAAAAAGTAGTACAGTTGATAAAAGGTGAATCATCATACTGGATAAATCAAAATAACTTGATTAATGACAAATTTGGATGGCAGGATGAGTATTTTGCGGTTTCGGTTTCAGAATCAATGTTAGAAACAGTCCGAAACTATATTATCAATCAAGAAAATCATCATAAGAAAAAAACTTTTACACAAGAGTACGATGAATTTATTCAAAAGTATAATTTTCAAAATCTGAAAGATAAGTAAATTTCGGCTAAAGCCAATTCCTATTATCAAACATAATCCACGCCTTAAAAGGCGTGGCAATTAAAACGAAATATGAACCAATCAACCAATCAACCAATCAACCTTAGCCAAACTTCCCCTTTAGGGGGAGCAACTCTCTCAGGTCCATTCACCCAACTTCTGACCATGGATAATCTTCCTCTTCGAGGAAAAATTTCTGATGAACAATTGGCGATTATTCCAAACGGAGGGATTTTACATAAAGACGGACGTATTTGGGAAGTAAGAAATTTTGAAAAATTGCGGAAAGAAAATCCGGATGCGAAAGTGCTGTTTTTTGAAGGGGAAAATGTATGCCTGCCGGGAATGATTGACGTACATACGCATATTTGCTGGGCAGGCTCGCGAGCGAGGGATTACGCGATGCGCTTAGCGGGGAAAACCTATCTGGAAATTGCGGAAATTGGTGGTGGAATTTGGGATACCGTACAGAAAACCCGTGAAGCAAGCGTAGAGGAATTGGCGAAACTGACCTTTGAACATGCTGAAAAGCTCTACAAACAAGGTGTTACAACTATTGAAGTAAAAAGCGGATATGGACTTTCGGTTGAGCAAGAGCTGAAAATGCTGAAAGCCATCCGATTTGCAAATGAAAAATCTCGTGCGGAGCTTATCCCAACTTGCTTAGCGGCACATATGAAACCGAAAGACTTTGACGGGAATGAGCTGGAATATTTACAGCATATTGTTGAAAATTTACTTCCCGAAGTAAAGCGACAAAACTTGGCAAACCGTGTAGATATTTTTGTGGAAAAAAGCGCTTTTTCTATTGACGATTCCAAATACTATCTTGCAGAAGCAAAAAAAATGGGCTTTGATGTAGTTATTCACGGCGACCAATTTTCCAATAACTGTGCATCTTTGGCTGCTGAATTTGAGGCGGTTTCCATTGACCATCTCGAATATGCAGATAAGAAAGAGATTGAAATACTTTCAAAAAGCTATGTGATTCCTGTGGCACTTCCGGGTGCATCGTTGGGATTGGGCGAACGATTTGCACCTGCACGAAAACTGTTGGATGCGGGTTGTTCATTGGTTATCGCATCGGATTGGAATCCGGGCAGTGCACCCATGGGAAATCTGCTCGTGCAAGCCGCCATTCTCGGTGCATATGAAAAACTCTCAATGGCTGAAACTTGGGCTGCCTTGACTTGTCGTGCTGCAAAAGCATTGAAGCGAGATGATATAGGTGTTTTGAAAAAAGGAAATAAAGCCGATTTTATCGTTTTTGAAACAGGAGATTTTAGAGAGATTTTGTATAGATGCTTATCGCCGTCTGTGAAGTAGAACACAGATGACACGGATTAGGCATATTTTCACAGATTATTGAACACAAATGGCACAATCCCGATAGCCATCTGGACTGATTATTGAAAACAAATGATAGTTAGCAAAGCGTCAATTACCACGACTTTTAAGTCGTGGTTCAAAAAAATAGATATAATGGGCTTTAGCCAAAATTTATAATACTAACTTTATGCCATATATAAAAGTACATATTCATTTAGTTTGGTCAACTTATAATAGATTACCTTTGCTGTACACACCCGAATTGCGTGTAAAAGTTTGGAAGCATATTAAAGAAAAAGCAGACAAGAAAGGCATTTACATTGATGTTGTAAACGGACATGCGGAACATTGTCATTGTTTGGTTTCTCTTTCATCCAATCAAACTATCGAAAAAGTAGTACAGTTGATAAAAGGCGAATCGTCATACTGGATTAACCAAAATAACTTGATTAATGATAAATTTGGATGGCAGGATGAGTATTTTGCGGTTTCAGTTTCAGAATCAATGTTAGAAACAGTTCGAAACTATATTATCAATCAAGAAAATCATCATAAGAAAAAGACTTTTGCACAAGAGTACGATGAATTTATTCAAAAGTATAATTTTCAAAATCTGAAAGATAAGTAAATTTCGGCTAAAGCCAATTCCTATTATCAACCATAATCCACGCCTTAAAAGGCGTGGCAATTAATACGAAATATAACTCAATTAACTAATTAACTAATCAACAAATTAACTACATATGAATCAACTAATAGAATGTGTTCCCAATTTTAGCGAAGGGAATAACCAACAGATACTCAATCAGATTGCCGATGCAATAAAGTCGGTAGAAGGTGTTAAACTTTTAGACATTGACCCGGGCAAAGCAACAAACCGAACGGTATTTACTTTTGTAGGCAAGCCGGAACCTGTGTGTGAGGCTGCCTTTCGAGCAGTAAAAAAGGCATCAGAACTGATAGATATGAGCAAGCATCACGGCGAGCATCCGCGATTCGGTGCAACGGACGTGCTACCACTTATTCCTATCAAAAATATCACGATGGACGAAGTGGTGGTTTATGCACGAAAATTAGGTAAGCGTATCGGCGATGAACTCGGCATACCGGGCTATTTTTATGAATTTGCTTGCACGGAGGAAAAACGTCGTAATTTGGCTGCTTGCCGTGCCGGAGAATATGAAGGATTACCAAAAAAACTGACTGACCCTGCGTGGAAACCCGATTTCGGTCCGGCGGAATTTACCGAAACAGCACGAAAAGCAGGTGCCATAGCCGTAAGTGCACGGAATTTCCTAATTGCTTACAACGTCAATTTAAATACCACTTCCACCCGTTGGGCAAATGCCATTGCCTTTGATATTCGGGAGAAAGGACGCATCAAACGGGAAGGTAATCTATTGACCGGAAAAATCGTAAAAGATGCCGACGGAAATACGGTTTACACACCCGGAATGCTGAAAGCTGTGAAAGGAATTGGTTGGTATATAGAGGAATACGGCATTGCACAACTTTCCTTCAACCTGACCGACACTTCCGTTACTTCACTTCATCAGCTTTTTGAAGCAGCGTGCGAGCGGGCGGCAGTACGAGGTATTCGGGTAACAGGTTCTGAATTAGTAGGAATGACACCGTTGCAGATTATGCTTGACACGGGTCGTTATTTCTTGAAAAAACAACACCGAAGTACCGGAGTTTCGGATGAGGAAATAATCAAAATTGCCGTAAAATCTTTGGGACTGGATGATTTGGCACCCTTTGACCCAAAAAAGAAAATCATTGAATATCAATTGGAAAACCACGACGAAAAACGTCTTGTAGATATGACACTGACCGAATTTGCCAACGAAACGGCATCGGAAAGTCCTGCACCGGGTGGTGGTTCTGTTTCCGCGTGCATAGGAGCATTGGGTGTTTCATTGGGAATGATGGTCGCCAATCTTTCGGCTCACAAACGCGGTTGGGATGATAGATGGGAAGAATTTTCCAATTTGGCGGAAACAGGAAAAACCTTGCAAGAAAAACTGATAAAGTTAATTGATGAAGACACAAACGCCTATAAAATGGTGGTAAATGCCTACGGACTTCCGAGAAGCACCGATGCCGAAAAGCAATTCCGTACCGAAAGTATTCAAAACGCCATAAAATATGCCATGGAAACACCTTACAAGGTAATGGAAACAGCTTTTGAAGCTATGGGAATGGTAAAAACAATAGCTGAAATCGGCAATCCAAATTCAGCATCCGATGCCGGCGTGGGAGCACTTGCATTGCGTACAGCTGTATTAGGTGCTAGTATGAACGTAAAAATCAATGCCTCGGGATTGGATGACAAGCAGTTCGTGGCTAAAATGCTTGCCAAAGCAGAGGAACTGGAACGAAAAGCTGATTTGCTGGAAAAGGAAATTGTGGAAATTGTGAAAGAGAAGTTTGGGTAAGAACAAGATAACAGGATGAATTAGAAAAGGATATGCGCAAAACGCATATCCTTTTTCGTCAACAAACAATTTTGCATATTAAAATATCTGAAAGCAACATTTTCTCTGATTAAAAGCAAAATCATTTATTTTCCCCAATAATTTACATCGCTGCTAATTCCTTTTTCTTTCAGTTGGAAAAATTCGCTAATAACATTCATAAACTCTTTATTGACTTTATTTGTCGTACTTGCGATATTTAGACAAATCAGACCTTTCTCGGGGTTACGTTTATTTTCATAGTAATAAAAGTTAGCCCAAATTTTATCCGATGAATTTTTATCTAAAAGCTTTTGATTGAGCATTTCTGTTATTCTTTTACTATCTTCCGGATAAGCTTTAAATTCATCGCTTTTTGAAATCGCATCGTTTTCATCCGTTGCATTATAAATATAAGCTACACTCAAATTACAACTTTGTCTTACCAAACTCATTCTAGTAGGTTTTGCTTTATTGGTAATATTGACATCAATTACAGCGGTTTTATCAACCACTTGCGAGTCAAAGAGTTTAGTCAGAGCGGTTTCTATCAGCTTTTCATTGGCGGCAGAAACCAGCTCTTGTTTTACCTTTTCATTACTTGCTTGTCCATTTACCCAAGCCGTGCCCAAGACAAACAACAGTACCACGGGCAGAAACCAAAGTAGTTTGCGCCCCATTTTTTTACTTGATTTTTGTTTTTCCATCATCATAATACGTTTTTTAATGATTGATTGTTTAAATTGGGATGAAAAACTGATGATTTTTCCACCCGTTACCTGGTTTAGCAAAAGTGCCTGATAGTGGATTTTTTCGCTATCGGAAGTTGGCACTTCGTCATCAGCTAAATATTCATGCACCAATCGTATCTCTCTCTTTATCATCCAAATAAACGGATTGAACCACATTACGGCGCCAATTAGTTCAATCAGTAGAATGTCCAAAGAGTGATATTGTGAAGCGTGAATTTTCTCGTGTTTTATGATTTGCTGTTTTTCAAACTCGTCCAATCCGTTTTCGTTAATAAAAATGCAGTTGAAAAACGAGCAGGTCGATTTATCCGCCGGAAGTTGTACAAGTCTGTATTTTCCTTTCCGAGTTTTTGGAAAAGCATAATACCAATAAATCAATTGAGCAATATTTAGCAACAGACGAACTATCAAAAGGAAACTTACCAACAAGTAAATCCAAAGTAAAATCGTAGCAAAAGACCAAGTTCGTGTATTTTCTTTTTCGGTTGATTGTATAGGAATAGGATGGGTTTGTTCTGTGAAATTTTCAGTTGTTTCAGTTTCCGCTACAGTTTCCAATTCCACCGCTTGCTTGACAGAATTGAAAAAGGTTTTTTCAATATTCAGACTTATCGCAGGCATAGTTATTTTTATCGGGTTAAATGGCATCAAAAGCGACAGACCCAAAATGCTTAAAAGCATAATGCGTTGCAACTTGAAATTCTCTGCATTGCTGAATATCAGCCGATAAGCTACAAAAAGCAAAGTAGTCATAGCCGTGAAAATCAGCACGTAATATAAGATAAACGATGTATTCATTTTGCTTTTTCTATTTTGCTTTCAATAAGCTGTTTTAATTCATCAAGCTCTTTCAAACTGACATCTTCACTTTTCAGAAAACAAGAAAAAAGCTGTTTCGTAGAACCGTCAAACAATCCGCGAAACGTCTCTTTAAGCACGTGCTGAGCATATTCCGTTTTAGTGATTTTAGGTGAATAAACGTGCGTTTTCCCGTAGGTAACATGTTGCACATAACCTTTAGCTTCCAACACTTTAATAACCGTTGCTACCGTATTGTAAGCCGGCTTCGGCTCTTCCAACACGCTTAACACATCACTTACAGCACCTTTATTTATTTCCCAAAGGGCTTGTAAAATTTCTTCTTGAGCTTTTGTAATTTCTTGCATATTCTTCTCTTTTTATTTCTTTACGATGCAAATATAATTCAATGTTTTTAAATATCTACTATATTCATAGTTTATATTTTCGATTTAAATATTATTAACTATTTCTGATTTTAAATATTTTTTTCATAGCATTGAAAAAACGTTATTAAACGAAGTTTAATTTCTCTCACTAAAATCAATTGATTATCTTTGCACCCTGAAAAAACAAACTTTATTTACATTAGATAAAATGAAAACAACAAAAAGAAACATATTTCTGGTTTTATTTGCCGTACTTGCTCTTTCAGTAATGCAAGCACAAGACAAAAAAGTAGAATTCGGATTTTCTGCCGGATACGGTTACACTATGCCTCGCGTAAAAACCGAGAACAATATTAATAGCGATATCAACACCGACAACTTGTCTGGTTTCCATGTGGGTCCACATCTGAAATTAAATGTGGAAGAACAATTTTCATTTCAAACAGGCTTGCTTTTTAACTATTTTAGCACTGTAACTATAGATAGATATCAGCAATACTTAAAAAAAGCTGAAGGTACTTGGAAACAAAACAGAACTAAACTTATGGCTTTTGATCTTCCGTTCAGAGCTACGTATTCTGCAGCTTTAGCAGAAGATTTTTATTTCTTTGTTTTTGCAGGACCAAACTTAAATTATTCTGTCAACAAAGTTGTTACACTAGAAAATTATAGCAATAGAAAACTTCTAAGCAGCACATCAAGTGAAAATATATATCAAAAGCCTAGCAACTACAATGCTTTTGACCTTCAGCTTGGTGCCGGTCTTGGCGTACAATGGATGGGTGTTTCCATAAGAGGTAGCTATGACTGGGGTGTGCTCAACCGTACGATTATTGAAAAAACAGCACTACGCTCCAACGACTTAAAAGTTACGCTAGGATATACTTTTTAGACTAGCGAGTTTCGGGTTTCAAGTTTCATGTTCCGAGTTTACACTGATACATAAAATTCAACTTTGCTCCACAAACGCCGACTTAGGCTTGCCATAATGTTAATAAACGTTTTTAGATGGCTAAAATGTGGACATTTTGATTACTTTTGCAGAAATTAATTAGCAATAACAGAAAAGAACTACTCTATGAGATTAAGCATAGCAATCCTTGCCATATTACTTAGCTTTACTACGGCTACACAAGCTCAAACGGCAAAAAAAGACACAACAACTAACGAAAAAAGCATTAAGTACAGAGCTGAAATAGGCTATGGACAAGTATTTAGACACGGAGACTTTACGCCTACCTTTCCTTATCATACACTGAAAGGCGGTTTGAATGTAGAATTTCCTTTAAGTCTGGGATTTGGAATTGAAACAGGACTAAAATATTCTATGGGATTTGGAAAGGGTTTTCAGGCATATTCTAACAATGACAGTATAAAATACAAATACTCCGGACATTATCTAGATATTCCTGCACGTGCCACTTATACGCTTCCTATATTTTGGGGATTGAAACTGTTTGCCTATGCAGGACCTACATTTAATATCAATATAGCACACAAGCATGATATGAGCGAAGTCGGAAATCCGTCTAGTAACTCATTAACTAATCCATCTAACAACCCATTTAATCTAAACAGACTAAACATCCAACTAGGTGCAGGCGGTGGATTACAATGGAAAAACTACCGTGTAAAAAGTGGTTACGATTGGGGTTTAAACAATTTGAGTAAAAACAAAAATCGCCCTCAAAGAGCACAAGGATGGTATGTTGCTTTTGAATACGAATTTTAATCCTAACAGCATAAAGTAAAGGTCGGTTTTACATCCAAGTGAAACCGATTTTTATTTAGTAAAGCTACAATCCGGTGGCTGGCATAAGCCAGCCATCGGGTAAAAAACATATAAATGATACCAAAAATAAACTCAGCCGAAAGCAAACTTGGAACTCAGAAAGTCAGCAAACTTCTCTGGCAATATTCCATTCCTGCCATTGTAGGCACCATGCTTTCGTCGCTATATAATATCGTTGACCGGATGTATATTGGGTTAGGAGTAGGACCGCTAGCCATTTCAGGCTTGGCACTTACCTTTCCGTTTATGAACTTCCTGTCGGCTTTCGGTATGCTCGTAGGTGCGGGTGCTTCGGCTCGTATCTCTATCCGCTTAGGGGAAAATGACATCAACCGAGCAGAGCGAGTTCTTGGCAACACATTGACACTCACGTTTCTTGTTTCTGCTATTATTATTACATTTTCCATGGTGTTCTTGGATGATATACTTAGGCTTTTTGGCGGAAGTGAAAACACTTTAATCTACGCAAAAGAATTTATGAGCATTATTATCCCCGGCTCAATTCTATCTGCATTGCTTTTTAACTTTAACAGCATTATGCGTGCTTCCGGACACCCGAAAAAAGCGATGATAACAATGATTATCAGTGCTATAATCAACATATCGTTAGCACCAATTTTTATTTTCGTGTTCAAAATGGGAATAGCCGGAGCAGCTCACGCCACCAACATCGCATTTTTCGTAGGAATGTTCTGGGTAATGGCACACTTTTTTGATAAAAAAACGAATATCCGCATTCATCGGAAAAACTTGAAACTCGACAAACAAATTGTAAGATCCATTCTAAATATCGGTATGTCACCTTTCAGCATGATGATGGCAGCAAGCGTAACCGTAATGATTACAAACAAAGCACTACTTACCTACGGCGGCGACCTTGCTATCGGTGCATTGGGAATTCAAAACGGGATTGCCACTATATTTGTGATGATTATTATCGGATTAAACCAAGGTGCACAGCCTATTTTGGGTTATAACTATGGAGCAAAAAACTATGACAGAATGTTTGCAACACTTAAAAATGCAGCCATAGCCGCCACTGTCGTTGCAAGCGTCGGATTTATATTGGGAATGTTTTTCCCTTATCAGCTTGCCGGATTATTTACAAAAGACGAAGAATTAAAAAACCTGGCAACCAGAGCAATACGTATTTCATTGATAATCTTCCCGTTGGTTGGTTCACAAATCGTTTTTACGAACTTCTTTCAAGCCATTGGTAAGGCAAAAATTTCAATGTTTCTCAGTCTGACGCGACAAGTGTTGTTTTTAATTCCGTGTTTGTATATTTTACCGCCTATATTCGGTTTGGATGGCGTTTGGGGTGCAATGCCTACATCAGATATGCTTTCTGTACTGGTTACCAGCTCAACGCTATTTTTCTTTATCCGAAGATTTAAGAAGAATAATCCGGTCGATTTAGCGATGAATTAAGAAAATAAAGTTTTGAACGAATGCTTAGGTTTGACATTAATCGCACTAATCTTCTAAAAGTCATAAAAAATTTAGTAATTTTGTTCGCCCAAAATAGTTACGATTTTCAATGCTTGGAATTAAAAAATTAGACATATATATTATCAAGTCATTTCTAGCCTATTTCTTTATGACTTTCTTTATCAGTGTGCTTATTTTGCTTATGCAGGTAGCATGGAAAGAGATGCCTAATTTGGTTGGAAAAGGTGTAGAAATTCCCGTACTAGCGGAATTTTTCTGGTATGCTGCGCTCGGTACCGTTCCCATGGCACTACCGCTGGCTATTCTGCTTGCTGCATTGATGAATTTCGGAAATTTAGGGGAAAACTTTGAACTTACCGCCATGAAATCTGCCGGAGTGTCGCTATGGAGAATTATGCGTGGCTTGATTATTTTTATCGGAGTAATAGTTATCGGAGCATTTTTCTTTTCCAATAACGTAACCCCAATGGCGCAACAGAAGCTCTGGACACTGATATTTTCACTTCGCCACAAGTCACCGGAAATAGAAATTCCCGTAGGAGAATTTTACAAAGAGATCAGTGGTTACAATCTTTATGTTCGAGAGAAAGACCCGGACAGAAGGCTGCTGAAAGACTTGATGATTTACGACTTTTCAAACGGATTTGAAAATGCTACTATTAATCTTGCCGATTCGGGAAAACTGCAATTCAGCGAAGATAAAAAGTACCTGAAACTAACGCTTTTTAGCGGCGAAAGTTTTCAAAACCTAAGACAACAAAGTTCACACTACAATTCAGCCAATATTCCTTACCGCAGAGAAATTTTTGACAAAAAGGAAATTCTAATTGACTTTGACACGGAGTTTAATCGCTACGACGAAGATATTCTCAAAGACCAGCACGTAAGTAAAAACATCGTGCAACTAACCCAGACGATAGATTCCGTTTCAAAAATTGTGAAAAGTCGTGAAAGAGGTCAGGCAATTGAGATGATTAGCACCCAATTTCCGGAGGTAAGAAGAGCTTTCAGAGATTACCCCGGAATGCCGACAGACAGCTTAAACCAACAAGTTACCACAGAAAAAAGAGCAAATCCGGATTCGCTCTTTTTAGCTCTTGATTATACACAAATGCAAGAGGCGACAAACATTGCTAAACAAAATGCCACAGGCATGAAAGATAAGATAGAGTATAATAAAATCATGCTTACCGACCCTACCATGACTGTGCGGCGACATCAAATAGAGCGACATCGGAAATTTACGCTTTCTTTCGCTTGTCTTATCTTCTTCTTTATCGGTGCGCCGCTTGGTGCTATTATTCGGAAAGGCGGATTGGGTTTCCCGATTGTTATTTCCGTAGTTTTATTTGTTATCTATTATATAATTGACACGACTGGCTATAAAATGGCACGCGAAGGATTTTGGCAGGTTTATCAAGGTATGTGGCTGAGTTCCGCCGTACTATTTCCACTCGGATTATTCCTTACTTGGAAGGCAGTAACCGATGCAAGTATTTTCCGAACAGAAAATTATATTAAGATGTTTGAAAATCTAAAGAAAAAGCTAATCGATTACAAACGAGGATTGCAAAATAGAAAAGAAAAATCATTAGAAATAAAGCAGATATAATAAACGCGAAGAGCACATTTAGCATATGAAACCGACATGATTAAAATAATCATTAAACACCCTTGGGAATGGTCATTTTAATCATCAAAGGTTCCACACGCCGAAACATAAAAAATAAAAATAACCGTATGAAAATGAAATTGGATAAAATAGAAGATGCAATTGAAGACATTAAAAACGGCAAATTTGTAATTGTAGTGGACGATGAAGACCGTGAAAACGAAGGCGATTTTATTTGTGCTGCAGAAAAAGTTACGCCGGAAATGGTCAACTTTATGCTCAAACACGGACGCGGTGTACTTTGCGCAACCTTAACCGAAAGCAGATGCGATGAATTGGAGTTGGAAATGCAATCGGAAGTAAATACGTCCATCCACTCTACCCCATTTACGGTAAGTGTTGATAAGCTGGAAGGCTGTACCACAGGTGTTTCCATCCATGATAGAGCCGCTACTCTTCAAGCATTGGCAGACCCAAATTCAACGCCGGATACTTTTGGCAGACCGGGACATATTTTCCCGCTAAGAGCACGAAACAAAGGTGTATTGCGTCGTGCAGGACATACGGAAGCAGCGGTTGACTTGGCACGACTTGCCGGATTAAATCCCGCTGGCGCTCTTATAGAGATAATGAATGACGACGGAAGTATGGCTAGACTTCCGGATTTGATGAAAATTGCGGAAAAACACGATATGAAAATCATCTCTATTGCCGATTTAATTGCATTCAGAATTCGCACAGAATCCCTTATAGAGCGTGGCGATGAGGTAGATATGCCTACAGCTTACGGTCATTTCAAGCTAATTCCTTTCCGCCAAATATCTAACGGACTTGAGCATATTGCACTAATAAAAGGCGAATGGAAATCGGATGAAGCTATTTTGGCAAGAGTCCACTCATCCTGCATGACAGGCGATATTTTTGGCTCTTTGCGCTGTGAGTGTGGCGAACAGCTTCATAAAGCGATGGAACTTATTGAAAAAGAAGGAAAAGGGGTGATTGTTTATATGAATCAGGAAGGTCGTGGCATTGGATTAATGAATAAAATCAAAGCCTATAAACTTCAAGAAGAAGGACTTGACACGGTTGACGCTAATTTGCACCTTGGCTTTAACGCTGATGAACGCGACTACGGCGTGGGTGCTCAGATACTTAGAGAAATAGGTGCTTGCAAACTTCGATTGATGACAAATAATCCCAAAAAACGAATTGGATTGGAATCCTACGGACTTTCAATTGTGGAAAATGTTCCTTTAGAAATAAAACCCAACAGACACAACGCATTTTATATGCAAACCAAGAAAAAACGAATGGGGCACAAGCTTAGTAGTATGTAGTCAGTTTGTAGCAGTAAGCGGCAAGCACCCTACAACATCAAATATCATACATCATACATCACACATCCAACACCCAACAATAGAAAAATGAAAACAGCATTAATTACCGGTACCACTTCCGGATTTGGTAGAGAGATAGCACTTCGTTTAGCTAAATTAGGCTATCAGGTTATTATTACAGGCAGAAGAAAGGAGTTACTAGAAAGCCTTGAAAAAGAAATTAAAGAAAAATATTCCGTTCCTGTTTTGTCGTTATGTTTTGACGTGCGCAACAATCAACAGTGTAAGGAAAACCTTGAATCCCTTCCAAGTGAGTTTCAAAACATCGACCTGCTAGTTAATAATGCCGGATTAGCTGCAGGCGCATCACCATTTAATGAAAGTAATTTGGATGACTTCGAGCGAATGATTGATACAAATGTAAAAGGTTTGCTTTACATTTCTAAGTTGATTATTCCCGGAATGATAAAAAATCAAAGCGGACATATTGTCAACATCTCATCCATAGCCGGTATTGAGGTTTATCCCGGCGGACATGTGTACTGCGCCACAAAACACGCTGTAAATGCGCTGACCAAAGGGATGCGTATTGATTTAGTAAAACACGGGATTCGTGTAAGTTCCATCTCACCGGGAATGGCAGAAACAGAGTTTTCATTGGTGAGATATCACGGCGATGCAGAAAAAGCAAAAAACGTTTACAAAGGTCTTGAACCACTTCATGCAGAAGACATTGCAGACGCACTGGAGTTTATTGTAACTCGTCCGCCACATGTAATGATAAACGATATACAAATCAATCCGACACAACAAGCAAACACTTATATTTCACATAGAAAGTAAGACTAAAAAACAAACTATCAATCTAAATTTTCATTCTATTTATTAGCGAAAGATAGCTAAATTCAACAATTTAGAATGATTTTACTATATTATTAAAAAAAAATCCTTACTTTTGCTTTTTATTTTGGTACTCATTTTCGGAACAAAAATCCGAATAGAAAAATTTGAAGACAATGAACCCACAAGACTCTTTAATCGACAAGGACAATCTGCAAGAACAGATTAAACCGGAAGAAACTGTACAGGAAACTACTATTCAGCCAACTGCTAACACAGAAGTACAAGAAGAAGTAACCGAAACGGTTGCTGAAGAAATTGCTGCTTCTGAAGAAACAACAACTACGGAAGAAAGCACCGCACCAACGGAAGAAAAAGCTACCGTGGAAACTGAGGCTGCCGATCCTGACGATGATTTGCTAGTTGCAACCGTAGAGGAAGAAGATGACGATGATGAAATGCTCGATGAAGAGATTGACAACGTGGTTGAAATAGCTGAAATGACCAAGTCGGTACTTGTAGCACGCCTTAAAGAGTTGGTCACTTTAGAGGTAGAAGAGGTTAAAGATGAAGTAGAAACCATCAAACAGCAATTTTACAAAAAAAGTAAAATTGAAACTGAAAAGCAGAAAGCTGAGTTTATTGCAAATGGCGGTGAAGAGATTGATTTTATTCCAAACACACCTGAGCTGGAAACCGAATTCAAGGAGTTATTAGGTGAGTTTAAAGCTAAAAAAGCTAAGTTGGCTGCTGAACTGGAAAAACAACGTGAAAACAACTTGTTAAGAAAAAACCATATCATCGAACAGATTAAGGTTTTGGTTGAAAGCAAAGAAGACGTTTCCGCCAACATCAACACTTTCAGACAGTTACAACAAGAATGGAAAAACACCGGAGCGGTGCCGCCATCCGCTGAAAATGAACTTTGGAGAGCATACAATCAGCAACAAGAAGCATTTTGGGATTTAATAAAAATCAACAACGAACTACGTGAGTACGACTTCAGAAAAAATCTGGAGGCAAAAACAAAACTGATTGAAGCTGCAGAAACACTTGATGCAGAGCAAGATGTAGTTTCTGCTTTCCGCCAACTTCAAAAACTACACGAAGAGTGGCGCGAGCTAGGTCCCGTAGCACGTGACTTACGTGAAGAAGTTTGGGGAAAATTCAAAGCTGCTTCAACTGTAATTAACAGAAAGCACCAAGCTCATTTCGATGAGATACGTGCTATGGAAGAGAAAAACCTAGAGAAGAAAAACGAGCTTTGCGAACAACTGGAAGCTATAGATACTGCCAAACTAACCACTTTCAAAGATTGGGAAAATACCACAAAAGAGGTTCTCGAATTACAAGAACAGTGGCGAACCATCGGATTTGCACCACGCAAAGCCAACCAAAAAGTATATCAACGTTACCGCGCGGCTTGCGATAAGTTTTTTGCAGCTAAAGGTGAATTCTATAAAGAAGTAAAAAACACACTGGCAGAAAACTTAGAGAAGAAGAAAGCACTTTGCGAAAAAGCAGAAGCACTAAAAGACAGTACCAATTGGAAAGTTACTACTGATGAGTTTATCAAAATTCAAAAAGAGTGGAAAACAATAGGTCCGGTGCAGAAAAAATATTCAGATGAAGTTTGGAAACGCTTTATCACGGCTTGCGACTACTTCTTTGAACAGCGAAACAAAAATGTTTCCAGCAAACGAGGCGAGGAACTTAAAAATCTTGAGATGAAAAAAGCCATCATCGAAAAGATTAAAGCATTTACTAAGACTGACAACCCTTCCGAAACGCTGGCTGCACTTCGCACACTAGCTGCCGAGTGGAACGCCGTTGGACACGTGCCTTACAGAGACAAAGACAAGATTTACAAAGAATATCGCACAGCCTTGGATGCACAGTTTGATGCACTAAACATTGACGCATCGCAACGCAGACTTGAATCTTTCCGTAGCAACCTGAAAGATATGAGCGGAAAAGGCGAAAGCAAGCTTTACCGCGAACGTGAAAAACTGGTACGCGCCTACGAAAACCTAAAAAATGAAATCCTTACCTATGAAAACAACATGGGGTTCTTAAGCATTTCATCAAAGAAAGGTGGCGGTATGCTTCAAGAAATGGAGCGAAAAATAGAAGCGCTGAAAGAAGAGTGTAAATTATTGGAGCAAAAAATCAATATGATTGATGAAAATATATAATCCAAAAAGAATTTAGTTGAAAAAGGGTGTCTAACAAAAGGCATCCTTTTTTTGTTGGGACTTTCGGCTTCCAGTCGAAAGACAATTATATATACCGTTAATTTTTTAATGTTCAGTTGGAAGCCGAACCTCCCCACAGCAAAGTTCATTTTCAGTTAGGAAGTTTTCCATCTCCCCCTCCCCACAACTTTTTTGCTTGAACCGGAAATACTCCTCACAACAATTTTGACTTGAACCGAATCCAGAAGCTGGCTTAGAGCCAGTTCCTGGATAGGTATATAAAAAACCAACCGAAATTTCGATTGGTTTTTTGTGATTCAGCTGGGGCTCGAACCCAGGACCCCATCCTTAAAAGGGATGTGCTCTACCTGCTGAGCTACTGAATCGCCTTAATTATTATTTGCTTTTTTATATGTGATTCAGCTGGGGCTCGAACCCAGGACCCCATCCTTAAAAGGGATGTGCTCTACCTGCTGAGCTACTGAATCATAATTTCAAAAAGCGGTTGCAAAGATACTGCTTTTTTTTTAATGTACAAATTAAACAGTCGATTTTTGCTAAAGTTATTTGACGGTCTTCATCTATCAGACTGGTAAACAAGAAGATAGAACAAGGCTTTCTGAAAACAAGCACAATATTATATTTTTAGAAACAAAAAGTGAATATAAGTCTAAAATATTGTATCTTTGCACTTTAATTCGTTAAGACTTTGATAATTCAGAGCAAACCTAAACAAAACAACAACTTTTGGACTACGTCGGATATATCTTTTTATCGCTGGTTTTCATCCTCTTTTTTGCAGGCATGGAAACTGCTTTTATTGCATCTAACCGCATGCGTATGGAATTAGCCAAAAAAGACAAAACGCTTAATTCCTACATCATTTCCATTTTCTACAATAACCCACAGCAGTTTATTTCTACCATGTTTGTGGGAAAATATATTAGCATAGCTGCATTCGGACTATTTTTTACACTTATGCTGGCAGATAATTTCGCTGCCGCAGGTCAAGTTCTCAGTCTTATTTTAAAAATTATTGTAGCAGCTACGATACTGATTATTGTAGGCGAATTTCTTCCAAAAACTATTTTTAAAGTCCGTCCCAATATTTGGCTTCGTCTATTCTCGTGGCTATTATTTTTGTTTTACATTATTCTTTATCCTTTTTCACGCCTCACTTCCTGGCTTTCACTTCGATTATTCAAACTCACAAAAACAGACCTTCCGGCATCCACGGAAGAAAATGTTTTTTCCCGAATAGACTTGAATTACCTGCTAATGGAAAACACAGAATCGGGTGAGGGTGCGATGGATTTGAATAACGACGTAAAGATTTTTCAGAACGTACTCGATTTTTCCAATGTAAAGCTGCGAGATTGTTTGGTTCCACGTACCGAAATAGTGGCATTAGAATACGATGTAAATGTCAATACACTTAAACAGACATTTATTGAAACCGGACTTTCCAAGATTTTGATTTACAAGGAAGATATTGATAATATAGTTGGCTATATACACTCTTCCGAGATGTTTAAGCATCAGAAAGACTGGGTGAAACAGATAAAAACCATCCCGATAGTGCCTGAAAATATGGCTGCTCAGAAACTGATGAGAACTTTTATGCAAGAGAAAAAAAGTATCGCGGTAGTGGTGGATGAGTTTGGTGGCACAGCCGGAATTGTAACGCTGGAAGATATTATGGAAGAAATTTTTGGAGAGATAGAAGACGAACATGACATCAAAGATTACACCGCCGAAAAAATTAGCGACAACGAATATTTACTGTCCGGAAGATTGGAAGTGGAAGAAGCCAATGAATTGTTTAACCTAAACATTCCCGTTTCAGAAGATTACACAACCATTGCCGGATATATTTTGCACGAGCATCAGCATTTCCCAAAACTCAATGAAATTATTCAGATAGATAACTTCACCTTTAAATTTCTCAAAGTAACCAACAACCGAATAGAATTGGTAAAAATGCAAGTCAACGCATAGCATTTTTGGCAAGAAATCCGTAAAAAACAATCAAAAATCATTTTAACACTATAAATTGTGCACGTATTACAGTTTTTTTTCGTAAATTCGTGCCCTCAAATTAAAAATACATTTTTAACTAAATATTTTATCAACATTTTAATACAATGGCAACATTACAGAACATTAGGAACAAGGGTGTTTTAATTGCTATAGTCGTAGGGGTAGCTCTATTGGCATTTATCATTGGCGACTTTTTGAACTCCGGTTCCACCTTATTTCATCAATCAAAACAAACAGTAGCTGAAGTTGCAGGAGAAAAAATTCACATCTCTGAATATCAAGCTGCAATTGACCAGATGCATACGGTTTACAAAATTGAGTTTGGAAGAGCCGATTTCAACGAAACGGAACAAGCTCAGATGCGTGCTCAAATCTGGGAAAACTTAATTAACGAAAGATTATTACAGGCAGAAGCTGAGAAAATGGGTTTAACCGTAAGTCCGGAAGAGTTGAAAGACCGCTTAATCGGTAACAACATTCACCCGCTTATTATGCAACGTGGTGTTTTCGTTGATCCACAAACAGGACAATTCAGCAAACCAGCTTTATTGCAATTTTACAGCACTGTGTTTGACAGCAATACTTCACAACAAAATCAAGAGGAGTTGAACGAAGCAAAATCTTATTGGTTGTTCTGGGAAAACACAGTTAAAAACTCAATTTTGCAAGAAAAATACATTGCACTACTTAGCAAAACTGTAGGTGCAAACAATATTGAAGCAAAATTCAACTACGACGCTCGTAAAATGACAGGCGACGTAAACTATGTGGTTCAGCCTTATACAGCAGTTTCTGACTCTAGCGTAACCGTAAGCGATGCAGAAATCAAAGCTCACTACGACAAAATGAAAGAGATGTTCAAACAAGAAGCCAATCGCGCAATCAGCTACGTGGCATTTGATGTAACTCCGCTGGAAGAAGACTTCAAAGAAGCTGAAGAGTGGATTAATCGTGTAAGCGAAGAGTTCAAAACTACTGACGATGTAGCCGGATTGGTTAACGCTGAGTCCGACATTAGCTACACAGGACAGAAATACACTAGCCAGAGCGTACCTGCACACTTGAAAGAATTTGCATTCAGCAATTCCACAGGTGCAAACTTTGGTCCTCTTTTCCAAAACAACACGTACACTATGGCTCGCATAATGGAGTCCGGAATTATGGAATCCGACTCTGTAAAACTGCGTCTTATCATGCTTCCTACGGAAAATGAAAAACAAGCCGACAGCATTATAAATGCAGTAAAAGGTGGTGCTAACTTTGCAGACTTAGTAGCAAAATATACTCCTCAAATGGCTGCTAATGGTGGCGAAGTAGGATGGATTACTCGTGAAGCAGTAAGCAAAGATATTTCTGACCCGGCATTCTCCAAAGGAACAAACGAACTGTTCAAAGTGAGTACCGGACAAGGCACACAGATTTTTCAAATCATGGAAAAAACCCCTGCCCGTCAAAAAGTAAAATTGGCTATTTTGGAACGTAAAATTACTCCAAGCAACCAATCTTACAGCCAAATCTTCAACGAAGCAAAACAATTTGCAGCAGCAAGCACCGATGCTAAGAAATTTGAAGAAGTTGCAAAAGAGAAAGGCTACGTAGTAAGACCTGCAATGGGATTAAATAAAAACAGCGAGCATGTAAATATGATTCCTCACTCTCGTCAAATTGTACGCTGGGCTTTCGAAAACAAGCAAGGTTCTATTTCGGACGTATTTGATTGCGAAAGAAATACTTATGTGGTGGCATTGGTTACAGAAGTCAACGAAAAAGGTTACGCTAGTTTGGAACAAGTATCTCCACAAATCAAAGCAGAACTGATTAGAGATAAAAAAGCGGAAGTTATTCAAAAACAGATGAATGACCTGTTGGCTAAAAACCCGACTTTAGATGGTTTAGCATTGGCACTGAATACAGAAGTAAAAACCGCACCTGCTGTTAACTTCGCTTCATTCCAATTCGGCGATGCCGGTCCGGAACCATATATTATCGGAAAAGCATCTGTTACAGTTGAAAACAAAGTTTCTGCTGCACTTAAAGGTCTTAATGGTGTATATGTAATTATGCCATTTGCAAAAACAGCAGACGTAACACCATTCGACAGCAAAATGGAAGCATCTCAATTGAACATGCGTACAGCTCAAACATTGCCATATATCATTATGCAAAAACTAAGAGAAAAGTACAATGTGGTTGATAATCGCTCGAATTTCTATTAATAAATAATTTATTCTAAATAACTAAAAAAAACGGAGTGAACTGAGTTCGCTCCGTTTTTGTTTCATCATAAATTAGTAAATTTGCAGGCAGTTGAACTTTAATGAATGATGATTACCCGCAATTATTAGTCGCACCCCGAGTTAGTTGTTAAATGAAAGCAAATAATATGATGAAATTGATTGCGTTTAGGCGCTGACTTACTCAGGGCGCGATTACAACAAAGCGAATTTTCAAAACTTTTTACTTAAAACAAATAATGTTGAAACACAGAATATATATCTACATACTATTTTTTACTTTTGCAACTACACTCTTTGCACAAAACACACAGGACTCGTTAGCACCGCTTACACCTGCTCAGCAAGAGCAACTTTTAATAAAGACATTGGAAGACACGCTAACGTCAATGGTGCAAAAATATGCCAGTGTAGGAAGAGTGAGAATCAAAAAACTAACCCCATACAATAAATTAAAGAAGGTTGCACTTACTACAAATGAGACATTAAGCTACCTGCCTCTCAGACCGGAAAACGTTGATTCTATTTACGGTTTGGTTACGCAAATTCTCCAAAGTCAATATCCTAACTATACGGTTTCCATCGCTTCAGATGATAGAGAGTTGGTGGAACTGATTCCGGGTATCTATAGAAAAGGTAACAAAAATCCTATCCGAAGATTTCGTGTCTCTCCTACTTCGTACCCTTTGGTAAGAAATCTATCGCAACCCAATAAAGTTACCAACGGACTTCAAAACAGGCATTTGGCTGTATGGCAAAGTCACGGACGCTACTACAATCAATCGGGTGAAAAATGGATGTGGCAAAGACCTGTGCTTTTTCAAACCGTGGAAGACCTTCACACGCAATCGTATGTACTGCCATTTTTAGTTCCAATGCTTGAGAATGCGGGTGCGGTAGTTATGCTGCCTCGTGAACGGGACAAACAGCTACATGAAGTGATAGTGGATAATGACAAAAACACTCATTCTTCTGATTTTAAAACAGATAATTCCATTTGGCAAAAAGGGATTTTAAACGGATTTGGACACTTCCAACTTACTTACACCGAGAAACAAAATCCTTTTGAGATGGGTAGCTATCTACAAGCAAACACCACAAACGATAAATCCAAAGTGTCTGAAACCATCTACACTCCTAATATTCCCGAGTCAGGCGAATATGCCGTGTACGTCTCTTATAAAACAGTACCCAGCAGCACACGTGATGCTCGATATACGATAAAACATGCAGGAGGCGAAACATCTTTCACTGTTAATCAAAATATGGGTGGTAGTACTTGGATTTATTTGGGACATTTTTATTTTGAAAAAGGGAAAAAAGGCGCAGTAAGCTTGTCGAATTTCAGTTCGGAAAAAGATAAAATAGTTACTGCCGATGCTGTAAAAATTGGTGGCGGTATGGGAAATATCAACCGAAAGCGTGCCAATCAAATCATAAAAACCAAAGTAGGAAAAGGCAGAAGAAGACGAACTGTAACCCGAGTGAAAGAATATACAAATTATTCCACAAGTCAATACCCAAGAATTACAGAAGGTGCACGCTACTGGCTTCAGTGGGCGGGTGCACCGGACACGATTTACAGTCGTACCGACTTTCAAAACGACTATTCCGACGATTTTCAATCTCGCGGATTTTGGGTAAATTATATCACAGGCGGTTCTTCGGTACTTCCAAGTGAAAAAGGACTTGGAATTCCTATTGATATGGCTTTTGCATTTCACACGGATGCAGGAATCAGAAAAAACGACTCCATCATCGGTACATTAGCAATTTATACCGTTGACAACTCGGATAAAAAGAAATTTTACAAAAATAACGTCTCCCGCTGGAACGCTAGAGAAATGACGGACATTATCCAAACACAGATTGTAGATGATGTGCGAAAAACATTTAACCCCGACTGGAACAGACGAGGACTTTGGAATAGAAGCTACAGCGAATCGCGTGTACCTGAAGTACCTACCATGCTGCTGGAAATGCTGTCGCACCAGAACTTTGCCGATATGAAATACGGCTTAGACCCGCGTTTCAGGTTTACGGTAAGCAGAGCCATTTACAAAGGAATGCTACGTTATATTTCGTTGGCAAATGAGCAAGATTATGTTGTTCAGCCTCTTCCGGTCGAAGCATTTAGTACCCGATTTGTCTCAGATAGCCTTGTAGAACTTAGCTGGCAAGCAGTAGAAGATAAGCTGGAACCCACAGCTACACCCGATTCGTATATCGTTTATACTCGAATTGATGATGGCGGATTTGATAACGGCGAATTGGTAAAAACCACGAAATTTACCAAAACGATAACTTCCGGAAAGATTTACAGTTTCAAGGTAGAAGCTATAAATAGTGGCGGTAAAAGTTTTCCTTCGGAAATTTTGTCTATTTACAAAGCGAACAACAATAAACCCACTGTGCTGATAATCAACGGATTTAATCGGATTTCAGGACCGAAAGCTTTCACGCAAGGCAGTAATATAGCCGGGTTTAACACCACTTACGATGCAGGAGTTCCTTATCTCTATGATATAAGTTTCACAGGAAATCAAAACGAATTCAGACGCAGCAAACCCTACATAAGCGATGCCAATCCCGGTCATGGTGCCAGTAATACGGATTTTGAAGACAAAGAAATAGCAGGAAACAGCTTTGACTATCCATTTTTGCACGGAAAAGCCATCAAAGCTGCGGGACACTCCTTCGTCTCAACAAGCAGAGCCAGTGTAGAACAAGGAAAAATCAAGCTAACAGATTATCGCATTGTGGATTTAATTCTTGGAAAAGAGCGACAAATTATTAATCCGCTGGATTCTTCCAAGCGTGATTTCAAAGTTTTTACACCGGATTTACGAAAATCAATCGAAAATTTTGCCAAATCGGGTGGAAATTTGTTTATTTCGGGTGCAAATATCGTTTCAGATTTGGTAATAGCCAACAACAGTACTAACTTTGAGCGGAATTTTATAGAGAATGTCTTGAAAATAAAATGGCATGCGGATAAAATTAATAATTTGTCCAAAGTTGAAATTATTTCTTCGCCTATAAAGCATTTCCATAAACAGGATTTTACTTTCCATGCCAAACCGAATAAAGACTCTTATTTTGTGGAAGCGCCGGATGTAATCATCCCCGCTAGCAACAAAGCTCATAAAATAGGCGAATATTCGGAAAGTAGAATGAGTGCTGGAATTGCTTACAAAGGGAAATACGGCATCTGTGCCTTGGGATTCCCATTTGAAACCATCAAAGAAGAAGATGAAAGAGAAAAACTGATGAAAAGCATTTTACACTTTTTTATGGAAGGAAAGTAGTCGGCAGTCGGTAGTCAGTAGATAGAAGACGAAATTACAAACTAATTAACTAATTAACAACATACACAATGGAATCAGAAAAAATTATAATCGGGATAACACACGGCGATATCAATGGGATAGGCTACGAAGTTATTCTAAAAGCATTTTCAGACAATGTGATTTTGGACCTCTGCACACCGATTATTTACGGCTCGTCCAAAGTTTTTGGTTTTTACAAAAAACAGTTAGACATTCAGTCTGTCAACTACAATCAGATAAATTCCGCTAAAGATGTTAATCACAGAAGGTTAAATCTGATAAACTGCGTGGATGACGAAATAAAAGTAGAATTAGGTATTTCTACGCAGGAAGCGGGCAAAGCAGCTTTTTCTTCTCTTGAAAGAGCTACCGAAGACCTGAAAGCAGGACATATTCATGCCATCGTTACGGCACCTATCAACAAGCACAATATCCAGTCCGATAAATTTCAGTTTCCCGGACATACGGAATATTTGGAAGGTAAATTTGCAAAAAGCGAATCGGCACTGATGATGCTAACCGACAATAACCTGCGTGTTGCTGTAGTTACAGGTCATATACCCTTGAACCAAGTGGCAAAGACGATTACAGAAGATTTGATTTTGAAAAAACTTCAAATTCTCAACCAATCGCTAAAACAAGATTTTATGATTGTTCGTCCGCGAATAGCCGTATTGGGACTCAATCCACACGCAGGGGACCAAGGTGTAATCGGCGAGGAAGAAGAAAAAATAATCATTCCGGCTATAAAAAAAGCTGAAAGTGAAAAAATTCAATGTTTTGGACCTTATCCTGCAGATGGTTTCTTTGGCGCAGGCAGATACAAAGAGTTTGACGCTGTATTAGCTATGTACCACGACCAAGGTCTTATTCCATTCAAAACTATTGCGATGGATAGTGGCGTAAACTACACAGCCGGACTTCCGGTAATTCGCACATCGCCTGACCACGGCACAGCTTATAATATTGCAGGTAAAAACAAAGCTTCCGAGCTTTCTCTACTTGCTGCCATTTATTTAGCCATAGACGTAAGTCGGAATAGGAAAATATTTGCTGAAATGCACGACAATCCACTGCCTATTACTGAAACAAAAAACAACAAAAAGGATCAAATTGAGTAGGAAGTAGTGTGTAGCTCGTAGAATGTAGTCGGTAGTAGTTTGAACCTATAAGAAGCAGCTAATTCCGAGTTAGCTGCTTCTTATAGGTTTTTCGGCAGGATGCCGAAAGTCCCAACTACTCTGTTCCTTTCCAGTGGGGTAGTTCGGCTTCTATCCAAACATTATTTTTTTGACTTGGGAACAAATTTTTATTCTACATACAACATCTCATCCTGAATTTTCCCTTCGGGAATGTCAATGCCTACCATGCCGACTTGTAGCATTTCACCCATATAATCTTCGAAATAGTGCACTTCCAGCTTATGGAAACCCTCTTCCAGTCCCACTGTGGCTTTTCGATAGCGAGCACTATGTCCGCCATCATTGTCTACCACAAGTTTTCCATCAATATAAAGCATAGAACCATCATCGGAATAGGTGTAGAACTTATAAAGTCCGGTTTTGGGTATTTTTATCCATGTTTCAAACTTGAAAGCAAAGTGATCTTTTACCTTTGCAGGGGAAAGCGAAAAGTTAGGCAATACACCTTTACTTGTAATAGGAAATTTATCTATTTGAGTTGTTGATTTTATTTTATCAATATTTTCATAATAAGCATATCGAACTCCGTTTTTTGTTGGATTTACATCCTGTGCGGGTAAAATTTCCATGTCTTTATTCGGTTCACTTAGCCCGGATGGAAAATAAAAAGGATGTTTTTGAACGGTTGGTGTTGTAATCCAAGTTTTGAATGTATTTGGCTTATTCTCATACAGTTCAATCACCCGACCGCCACGTTCAAGTCTGCCATATGCATCTGCTCCGGTTACCTGCCCAAATCCAAGTGCGATATTTTTGTGTAAACCTACATAATTATTGTCGTGGTCGTGCCCAACGAACACACCCATTATATTTTCTTTATCAATCATAGATGCAAAAAGTCCGCTATTGATATGCGAATCAGCTACTCCTTCTAATTTTTCGCCCACTAATTCTCCTTCATTATCAGCCACAGCATGAAATTCCGTTATCGGAATATGAAAAAACATGATGGACGGAATTGGCTTGCCATTATTTTTTTCCGCCAGTTTATCCGACTGATTACGATACCATGTTATTTGGTCGAATTTTATCCAGTCGTAACTACCGAAAAGAACCTTGTCTTTACTGTAAGCTTGGCTATCCAAAGTAAAAATTGCAGAAACCAATTCTTTTCCATCTGACGCAAGAATGGGAAAGACATTATTTCCTACGCCTGAAACTTTACCCACTTCGCCCACAAAATGAGGTAAAGTTTTGAAAAGTTTCCAAATCGCCTCTTTTGTCATATCAAACTCCACATCGTGATTTCCGAAAGCAACTGTCCACGGAACTTCCGCTTCTACAACGGGTTTAGTTAACTCAAGTAGCGTAGTTTTAGCAGGTTCCGACCAAATTAAATCTCCGGTAAGAATAACGAAGTCGGGTTGTTCTTTTTTCAATACCGCACGCATTGTTTCGAGTGTTTGCAAATGTTTCTCGGTTCGCAAATCGAAATGCAAATCGGTAAACTGCACAATTTTGAAAGTTCCTTTTTTATTAAACTGTAAAATCGCCTCTTGCCCAAATGTACTTACAAAGAGGGTTAACAGGAAGAATAAAGTAAAACTCAGCTTTTTCATATTATCTTGACTTTTTACTGGGATAAAGGTAAGTAAAACAGTTGATAAACTAACAATTTACAGCGTTGATTTTGTTTTTATTTCAGTAACGCCCCAAATAGCACATTTTATTAACCGCAAAGTTCGCTAAAATCCCCTAACCTCCAAAGGGGAACGCAAAGAACACTAAGGGTCTGTTACTTCTTTTAACAACTTTGCGTGCTTGGCGTTATTCTTTGTGTACTTTGCAGTTTTGATATTTTATGAATATCGGATATTTTATTAATCACAAAATTTATTTAGCTCTACACTCGGGTGCGACTTGTTTAATTTAAAATGGTATAAATTTCTATGATTAATTGTTAAAATCCTATCCTCTTTTAAGGTAAAATACCTTTTATTACAAAGATTATCACTACTTTTATTGGCAATTTGGGTTCATCATATAAAATTTAATGTTCAAAAACACGTTTACATTATATTGACCCTGTTTTTAGACCGATAATATGATTGTAAACATCCATAAAACCGTATTTTTGAGCCTAATTTTATGTGTTTTACACCTCCCTGCGTGGGGGCAAGACGACCCATATAGAGCTGAAATTGGTGTGCAAACCGCATTGAGCTTGTATTCCGGCGATGTTAATTCTATCTCAGACTTAAATCTTTACGGCAAAAACATGAAAAACATGAATGCCGACCTTGGACTAATGTTTCGATATAGATTTAACAAACGACTGGCACTGCGACTGGGATATGATTACACAAAGGTAAAAGGTAATTTTTTGTATAGAGATGCAAATGAGACTTTTACTGCATCGCTTAATAATCCGCTACATATGGCTGATTTGTGGGGTGAATTTAACTTCTTTGACTTAGAAAACAATCCGCACAAGCGATTCAGCAAGCGATACTCACCCTATATATTTATGGGTGTTGGTATGGGTTATACCCCGAAATACAAAAATCCAGCGTCGGGTTCAGCGTTATTTAGCATACCCGTGGGAGTAGGATTTAAGTGGAAAATGGCTGATAAACTAAACTTCAACGTACAATATGTGCAGCGATGGTTTTTCGGTGACTTTTTAGAAGGAAAAGAAAAGTTTGACAATCCGGTGCCAAGAACAGTAGCAAACCCTCTGAATAATGATTTAATCTCAGGATTTAGCATCGGGATAAGCTATGATTTTTGGATGAGAGACTGCGACTGCCACGGTGTATCGGCAGATGCCGGACGAAAACCAAAAGCACAAAAGCAAGTCAGACAAAAGGAGAAAAAGACAAGAAAAAATAAAAAGCAACAATAAAAAAGATGTCTTTCAAAGATCAAGTAGATAGAGAGCGATTGCCAAAACATGTGGCTATAATCATGGATGGCAATGGGCGTTGGGCGCAAGAACGCGGACAAGAACGTATTTACGGTCATCAGAATGGCGTGGTTTCTGTTCGCGAATGTACCGAAGCTGCTGCTGAAATAGGTGTAGAATATCTGACACTCTACGCTTTCTCCACCGAAAACTGGAACAGACCCAAAGAAGAAGTGGATGCTTTGATGGAACTTTTGGTGGAAACGATTGTGAAAGAAACACCCACGTTGAATAAAAACAACGTTCGCCTAATGGCAATAGGCGATTTGGATAGATTACCTCAAGGCGCAAAAGAAAAACTCAGCAAGTGCATAGATGATACTGCTAAAAACACTCGTTTAAACTTGGTTTTGGCACTTAGCTACTCATCTCGCTGGGAAATAACAAACGCACTAAAACTTATAGCACAAGATGTCAGCGATGGAAAACTAAACGCAGCTGATTTGACAGACGAAACAGTTTCAAACTATCTGACTACCAAAGGCATCCCTGACCCGGACTTGATGATACGTACCAGTGGCGAAATGCGTATCAGTAATTTTCTGCTATGGCAATTAGCCTATTCGGAATTTTACTTTACCGAGACACACTGGCCTGATTTCCGAAAAGAAAGCTTTTACGAAGCACTTGTGGAATTTCAAAAGCGTGAAAGACGTTTCGGAAAATAATTATTTACAAAAAAAGAAGATTTTTACTATATAAAATGCAATACAAAAGTTTACTTATATTTTGCTTTCTACTGATTTTTGGTTTGAACACATCTGCTCAAACTACTGACACAGATAACACCACAGACAATTCTCAAGAAGCGCCGATTATGGACTTTATGCGTCCTAAAGTTTATACCATTGCCGATATTCAGGTAGAAGGTGCCGATGCTTACGAGGATTACCTACTTATTAGCTTTTCAGGTCTTTCCGTAGGTCAGCAAATCACATTGCCGGCACCTCCGGGAGTAGAAATCACACAAGCGGTTAAAAAATTCTGGGAACAATCTTTATTTTCCAATGTAGATATTTTTTGGACTAAAATAGAAGGTGATAAAGTTTGGATTACCATTAAACTTGCCATGCGTCCTCGAGTGTCTGAAATTGAATTTAAAGGATTGAAAAAGAATGAAATAGAAGAGTTAACTAATCGTATCGGCATTCAGAAAGACAAACAAATAAGTCCAAATATGTCTGACCGTGCTAAGCTTGAAATAAAAAGATACTTGGACGAAAAAGGATTTGCTAATGCTGATATCCAAATATTCCAAAAAGACGACCCTGAGCAACCAAACTACGTAAAAGTGGATATTGAGGTGGACAAGAAAGAAAAAACAAAGGTTCGGAGTATTCATGTGAAAGGCAACTCTGCTCTGACGGATTGGCAGATTGACAAAGCAATGAAAAAGACGAACAGTAATAAAATTCGAAATATTTTCCGTACAAAAAAATTCATTCGCGAAAAATACGAAGAAGACAAAAAACTTATTGTAGAAGCATACAACGAACACGGATACCGCGATGCTTACGTGGTTTCGGATAGCGTAGTAGATGTAGATGCCAAAACGGTAGATGTTTACCTGACTGTACATGAGGGTGATAAATACTACTTTGGAGATATTAGTTGGATAGGTAATACTATTTATCCGCATGACTACCTCAGTAGCCGATTGGGAATTAAAAAAGGGGATATTTATAACTACAAGCTTCTGATGGATCGCCTACAAAATGACCAGCATGAAGCTATCAACAAACATTATCAAGACAACGGATATCTTTTTTCCAGAATTATTCCTGTAGAAACCTCTATCGAGAATGATACGATAAATTTTGAACTGCGGGTGTATGAAGGTAAACAAGCTACTATCAACGATATAAAAATATCAGGAAACACGCGTGTATATGAAAACGTGGTTCGCCGTGAATTGTACACCAAACCGGGCGCTCTATACAGCCAAAGTAATATCATCAATTCGTTGCAATACCTAGCCCAAATGTCGCATTTCGATAATGAAAAGTTGTATAAAAACGTAGGTATTGAGTCTGACGAAGAAAATGGGACGGTAGATATTACTTATAATTTAGAAACAAAATCAAGCGACCAAATTGAATTTTCTGCCGGATGGGGTGCAGCCGGATTGGTAGGAAGTGTTGGATTGAAATTTACCAACTTTGCCATTCAAAACCTATTTAAGCCTGAGACTTACCGAATTGTACCACAAGGCGAAGGACAAACCTTTACCATAGACGCACGTACCAACGGAAATTACTATTCGTCATTCAGTCTTTCTTTTTTAGAGCCATGGCTGGGTGGAAAGCGTCCTAATTCGCTTTCTCTCTCATTGTATTACTCAACAACTAAAGGTATGAGTAAGCGCTACTTGGAGTCGTACCGAAATATGTATAATTACGGTGGATATGGTTACAATCCATACGGATACGGTGGTTACGGCGGATACGGATATGGCTACAATCCATACGGTTATGGTGGATATGGTGACTATGGTTACGGATACGGTATGCAAAACAGCTTCGAAAGCGAGATTGACAAAAATAAATATTTCCGCGTACTAGGTGCTTCTGCCGGATACGGAAAACGCTTAAATTGGCCGGATAACTTTTTTACCATATACGCACAACTGGGCTATCAGCGCTATATGATAAAAGACTGGTATCAGTATGAAACAAACGTATCCAATGGTAACTTTAACAACTTGAGCTTAAACCTGGTACTTAGCAGAAATTCTATTGACAACCCACTATTTACCCGTAGAGGTTCTACATTCTCTTTTGGATTGGAAGTTACACCACCCTACTCTATGTTCAACAATAAGAATTATAGCGACCCAAAAATGACGGATGCTGAAAGATACAGATGGATAGAGTATCATAAATGGAAATTTAGCGCCAAAACATTTACGCCGTTATTGCCTATTGACCGTACTCCAGTGCTGATGGCACGTGCTGAATTTGCATTCGTAGGTCATTACAATAAAAATGCTCGCACACCTTTCGGAACGTATATGTTTGGTGGTGATGGAATGACAGGATATGGCGGATATGCCAACGAATATATTTCCATGCGTGGTTACGAAACCGGCTCACTTACACCTTACGACGAATATGGACGTAGAGCAGCTTATTTGTACAATAAATTTACTTTTGAGCTGAGATACCCAATTACGTTAGAACAAAGTGCCACTATTTGGGCGTTGGCTTTCTTTGAAGCAGGAAACAGCTTTAACAAACTTTCTGACTACAACCCATTCAAACTTAAACGAGCTGCCGGAATTGGTGCTCGAATTTATCTTCAAATGTTTGGTATTATGGGTATTGACTGGGGATACGGATTTGACCCGCAAGTAGGTGATACCAAAGCAAACGGCGGTGAATTCCACTTTGTAATAGGAAAAGAACTTTAAAAATGTGGAAATGTGAAAATGAGTAAACTAATTCACGCTAAGACACTAAGTCGCAAAGGATTCCTTATTCTTTCATCATTTATAATTCATAATTCATAATTAAAGACGCTTTATAAACTTTCAAAAAAACTTTGGCAAAGATTTTGATATTTATATAATCGTAATTTTGCTTTAAAAGAAGTTATCTTGACTTTTTCAAAACAGTAGCAAACATAGAAAAAAACGTGCATATTTTCGTGGTTTCGGAAACAATAGCGAAAAAAATCGAAGATTTTTTTACTATGTTCACGGAAAACAATAAAAAATGCTCATATATTTAACTATTGTTCTCTATGTTTTAAAAGTCGAGACGAGTTCAAAATATAGTTTTACCATTAATTTTATTTCGAATATGAAAAAAATACTTTTAACACTCTGCCTTATAACAGGCTTAGGATTTGCCGCACAAGCTCAGAAGTTTGCCACAATAGATATGGCATATATTATGAAAAATATTCCGGCATTTGAAAGTGCTAACGAACAGCTTAACCAAGTTTCTAAAAAATGGCAAGCAGAAGTGGATGAACTGATGAAAGAAGTTCAACAACTTTACAAAAATTATCAGACCGAGCTTGTTTTTATGTCTGATGAGATGAAAGTAAAGCGTGAAGATGAAATTATAGCTAAAGAAAAAGCAGCACAAGAGCTGAAACGTAAATACTTTGGTCCGGACGGCGAACTTTTCAAAAAGAGAGAAAGCCTGATGAAGCCAATTCAAGATGAAGTTTATAATGCTATACAAGAAATAAGCACCGCCAAAGGCTTGGACTTGGTTTTTGATAAATCATCGGCTATGAGCGCTATATTCGTATCGCCTAAAATTGACATCAGTGACGAAGTGCTAAAAAAATTGGATTATTCAAAATAAATTATATATTTTTGCACACAATTAATAAAACTAATTAGAAAATGAAGTCATCTTGACTTTTTCAAAACAGTAGCAAACATAGAAAAAAACGAGCATATTCTCATGGTTTCGGAAACAATAGCGAAAAAAATCTTCGATTTTTTTACTATGTTCTCGAAAAACAACAAAAAATGCTCATATATTTAACTATTGTTCTCTATGTTTTAAAAGTCGAGACAAGTTCAATAACAACTTACTTAATAAAAAGAAAAATGATTAAAAAAATTGCTTTATTATTGCTAGCCGTTTTACCGATGGGTTTGATGGCTCAAAACCAAAAAATTGGTCACGTAAATTCTCAAGAAATATTCGCATTGATGCCTGAAGTTGAAACCATTCAAAAGCAGCTTAACGACATAGGTACTGAATGGGAAGAAATTTTGGACAAAATGCAACAAGAACTTACTGCACAAATTAAAGATTTTCAAGACAAACAAGCAACCATGTCTGAAAGTATCAAACAAGCTCGTATGGCTGAACTACAAGACCGTGAGCAACGCATTGCCAACACCAGACAGCAGGCACAGTTGGATGTGATGAAAAAACAAGAAGAGCTTTTAGCACCAATACGTGAGAAGATTACAAAAGCTATCAGCGATGTAGCTACTGAAAACAATTATGCTTATATCTTCGATATGGCTTCTCAAACAATTGTTCACACAGGTGCGGCTGCTAATGACATTACACCATTAGTAAAGAAGAAATTAAATCTTACAGACAAAAAACCTGCTACACCAGCACCTGCAAAATAATTGAATAACAACATAAAACAAAAACGCCGACGTTAACGTCGGCGTTTTTGTTTTATCAATTTGTCTTTGGTGTAATGAATCAGAAAATCAAAAGGATGATACAATAACATTCGAGGACCGGAAAAACGCATGATAACTTTCACTTTCTCCTTCATTTCTTTCTTGTAGCAATGAATCGAACATTCCGAACAAGCACCTTTATCATCACCAAACGGACATTTATCCAGTCTATCTTGCGCATAAATTAGCACCTCTTGGCAGTCGGGACATAGTTTTTCGGATTTGTCCTTATGTTTGTTGCGGCAATAGAGCTGTACCATTTTTTCAATGGTAACTTTCTCATAATCTATGGATGACATGATTAGCTAAATAAATCCAACTGAGATGCACCTGATGTGCTTTCAGATGTGTTTTTAACTTTATCAGGCACACTTTCTTGCGGTTTGGTTTCGGGTTCAATTTCCTCTTCTACAGATTTAGTCAGATTAGGATTATAAGCCAGATACTCAGCCTCGTCTATAAAATCAAGTTCTGATATACCGTCCGGTTTTCCTAAGGAAGAAATCATAACCTTAAGTTCTGCACGAACTTTTGTTAATCTTTCGACCACTTCTTGCTGCTTCTCTACCACATTTTTCTTTTCATTAAGCCTCATTCTTACTCCCTCCAAAGTAAGTTTCTGCTCTTCGATAAGATAAATTATTGTCTTTACCGTCCGGATATTCTCTTTAGTGTAAAATCGGGTACCTTTGTCGTTTCTGCGAGGCTTTAGTTGCTTAAACTCTTTTTCCCAAAAACGAAGATTGGACTGATTGATATTAAACATATCAGCCACTTCACGAATAGAATAATAAAGTTTTTCTTTAGCCATAATGGTATTTTTGTTTAAGGTAAAAATAACTAGAAAACCACGAACACATCACAGCGAAGCGTAATAACAACCAAACAACATCCTACATCAAACACCCAACATTTAGCTTCTCGGAATTTTCAACCGTTGTCCGGCTCTAATTTTCGTTGATCTTAATCCATTCGCACGCTGAATTTTCTTTACCGTAGTTCTGTATCTTTTAGCAATAGAGCCTAAGTTTTGACCTTTTTTTACCGTATGATAGGTATATTTTGAGCGTGAATCGGTTTTTGCTACCTGAGACACTTCTACTTCATCGCGCCTTTCAATTAATGTAGCTGCTTTATATACTCTAATACTATCTCTATTGTCAATAAAAAGATTCGCATAATTATGCGGTAAACAGAGCGGATAAGGTTTTATATCGCCGGGAACAATATCACGTCTGTATTGCGGATTTAAAATGCGAAGTTCATCAAGAGGCATTTTAAGCACAGCAGACACTTGCTCCAAATGAACACGCTCATTTAGCATTATTGTGTCGGTCAATACGGGAATTCGTACTTTTGCCGGACAAAGATGGTGCTCCGGTGCATAAGTCAACGCATAATTAGCTGCGATAAAAAGGGGTACGTAAGCGCGTGTTTCTGAAGGAAGATAAGGATAAATTGACCAAAAATCACGTTTTCCGTCAGCACGTCTGATGGCTTTATTCACATTCCCCGGACCACAATTATAAGCTGCTATTGCCAAGTGCCAATCGGAATAGATAGAATAAAGTTCTTTCAAAAACTTAGCTGCAGCCAAAGACGATTTCGCCGGATCCATCCGCTCATCTACCAGCGATGTAACTTCCAATCCATACATTTTACCCGTACCAATCATAAATTGCCAAATACCCGTAGCACCCGCTCTGGATACAGCTCTCGGATTTAATGCCGACTCAATAATTGGAAGATATCTCAACTCCAACGGCAATTTTTCTTTCTCCAAAGCCGCCTCAAAAATCGGAAAGTAATAATCGCTCAAGCCTAGTAAGTACTCCACCTGTTTCCGCCTTTGCTGGGTGTACATTTCTATAAAATCCTTTACAATCGAATTGTATGGCATTTCGATTAAATGAGGCAACTTCTTCAATCTTTCACGATAATCAGCCTCTGTTGTCAAAGGATTGGGGCGCGATTTGCAGTTTTCCGGAGCGTTTTTATCCACCGCCCAGTTATGTAGAAGATAATCCAACGAGCTAGTAAAATCATCCGGAATTACGGTCTCAGTATCTATTTCATTTTCATCTCCTTCCTCTTCGTCATTTTCTATCGGTGTTTCATCCGAGTCATCAGTCAAATCACTTACCTTAGCTTTTACCTCTTTATTGGATTCAGCTATACTACGCTCAGATACGATACGCGGACTCTGTGCCGTAGCCGAAAACCCGAAAAACATAAAGAGAATAAAAAGTAAGATGTGATTAAATTTTATCATTGATTGAGATTTATTTTTTTAATAGTTATTCGCAGTGCTTCCTATAATAAATAGCCACGACTTTTAAGTCGTGGGTAGCTTGAAAGTAAAATACGGGCTTTAGCCCAAACTTATGTAAATTTTGGCTGAAGCCATTTTCTTTAGATTCATTAAATCCACGACTTAAAAGTCGTGGCAACTGAAAACATTATTAGGAATAATTACGGATAATTATATTGTTTTTAAATGAAATTTTAGAAACGTACGCTCCAATGCAGTCCAAAAGCGGACTTAGAGCTGTGTTCGTTGTATTGAATTCGCGCAGGTGCCACGTTAAGCACCAAGTCGGGAGTGATATCAAAATCGTACAACTGTGCGTCAACAAAGGCATCTAACATAACCAAAGCATAATATCCGATGGATAGCAAAATGGTCATATCTCGGTATCGTCTAAACTGTTCCATGCCGGTTTTTAACCTATCTCGATATACTGATATCCCTCCGGGATAATTTTCCAACGTGTATCCGCGCGGTAGAATTTCTACGTGATAATTTGTTGTTGGATCGTCGTCAATTATGTCTCTATAAGCATTCTTGTATGACACATAACGATTATTATTCCAACTTAGCGCATACGCAAATCCCATAAAACCACCGTAAACAATAGGCAGTTTCCAGTATTTTTTATTTACTATTTGCCCAAACCCGGGAATAAGTGCTCCCATCCAAACTGCACGTGTTGGGTCCGGTTTGAAGTTCGCACGGGAAGATTTTTCTTTTTGTTGCAACGTATCCACCACAATCTCTAGCGTATCTACCTCCACTTGCTGCGTTTGCTGCAAGATTAGCTTATCGTCCATGTTGGAAATAAGTGTGTCGCGCGATAGAACTTGTGTGGTATCGCTACTATGTGTCTGCGATGTGGCGATTGCTACACAGCAAAACAAAAACAAATATAGTATAATTCCTTTTTTCAACTTTTGCTTGAGTCGGAAGCTAAATCTTATCCATCAACTGCATGATTTTCATCAACTCCTCATCGTTAGCAAAAGGAATAGTAATTCTACCTTTTCCTTTTTCATCGCAAGTAAGCTGTACTTTTACACTGAAAATCTTACTTAAATGAGATTTCAACTCTCCCATCTCTTTCAGTTCGTTCAGCTTGTTGCTCTTTTTCGGTTTCTCTTTCTCTTTGGGTTGAAAGTTGCCTGTTTCCAAGAAATTTCTTACCATTCCTTCCACCGTACGAACCGGATAAGCATTTTTGAGAATAAGATTGTAAATTTTCAGTTGATCTGCCGCATTCTCTAGTCCTAGAATGGCTCGTGCGTGTCCCATATCTATTTTGCGGTCTTTCAATCCCATTTGAATTTCAGCCGGAAGTTGTAGCAAACGGATATAGTTTGAAATAGTTGCACGTTTTTTACCAACTCGTTCACTTAAGCGTTCTTGCGTAAGGTTGTAATCTTTTATTAATCGGTAAAAAGTAAGTGCAATCTCAATGGCATTCAAATCCTCGCGCTGTATATTTTCAATCAGCGCCATCTCCATCATTTGGTCGTCAGCAGCAGTTCTTATATATGCCGGAATAGTTCTCAACCCAATGGATTTTGCAGCTCTATATCGCCTTTCTCCGGCAATAATCATATAGGTGTTATCCTCGTTTTTACGCAATGTAATCGGGGAAATAACACCTAGTTCTTTAATGGAAGCGGCTAATTCTTCCAAAGCCTCCTCGTCAAAAAATGTTCTCGGCTGATTGGGGTTAGGTATAATCAAGTCCAGTTCTACCTCATTAATCGAAGATGGTCCACTTATACTGGTCGTATCTAAATCCATCAACGCTCCCAGCCCTCTGCCTAATCCTATTGTTTTTGCCATAGTATTAAAGTTTTTTATTGTTGTCTTTCAACTAATTCTTTTGCCAAATCCTCGTAGTTCATCGCTCCTTTTGAATCCGGGTCAAACAGCGAAATGGGTTTCCCGTGACTTGGCGCCTCGCTCAATCGCACATTTCTAAAAATAGTAGTTTCGAAAACCAAATCGGCAAAGTGCTTTTTCACCTCTGCCAGCACTTGATTAGCCGAACGCAAACGATTATCAAACATCGTGATTAAGAAACCTTCTATTTCCAAACTAGCATTTAGTCTACCCTTGATTATTTTAATGGTATTTAACAACTTACTAATTCCTTCCAAAGCAAAGTATTCACTTTGTACAGGAATAATAACCGAATCGGAAGCCGTCAGCGCATTAACCGTAATCAAACCCAATGAAGGCGAGCAGTCAATAAGAATAAAATCGTAATTGCTTACCACGGGATCAAGCATTCTTTTCATCACAAATTCTCGATCTGTCAAGTTCAGAAGTTCAATTTCAGCACCTACCAAATCAATATGCGAAGGTAGTATAGAAAGATTGCCGATTTCTGTTTTGTGGATAGCTTGCGTGATGGGCACACCATCAATCAAACATTCATAAACAGTAAATTGCAATTTGCGAATATCAATACCCAATCCCGATGACGCATTTGCCTGTGGGTCAGCATCTACGATTAAAACTTTTTTACCTAAACCGGCGAGCGCAGCCGCTAAATTAATAGCAGTAGTTGTTTTGCCCACTCCACCTTTTTGATTGGCTATAGAAATAATTTTTCCCATTTTATTTTCATTATTAAGTGTCAGATAATAGAATATAAAACATCCTAATTGAAACTTTTAAGATAATTTTTATACTCTGCAAAGATAATAAAATAAATTAAGCCACTCAACGAGAATGAGTAGCTTATAAAAGATAAAGTTTTTTTAACAAGCGTACAATATTAATACTGCCACTTAGGCTATTTCCACATTCCCAGTTTTTTCTCTCGCGCATATCGTTCGCTTTTCAGAAATCGTTGCTGATATTTTACATTCGGTGGAAAAGTGGAAACCACTGCATAGCCATTTCTGACAATATAATCATTCAGCAAAGTACCGTCCTCAAGCCAAATGTACGCTAATGTCCGTTGATAGCGGTCGTATTTCTGAACATCAAATTCCAAACGAACTTTTTTCCCTTTTAAGTATTTTTTGACAAAGGCGGATGCCTCTTCACCATAAGGTTGCTTTTTCTTTTTTCCTACACTTCTAGGTTCCGGCGCATCAATACCAATAAAGCGGATTTTTTCTTTTCTACCCTTTCCATCAGTAATCCAAAAAGTATCACCATCCACAAATTTATAAATTTCGTAGTAAATTTTTTCTTGCGCAAAACGCTCTGCTCTCGGTTCATTAGCTCTCGCAATGCTATTGCTACAGCCAAACAACAAAATGATTAAAAGCGGAAGTAAACTGATATTTTTCATGTATTGCATATTAAATTTTTGTTAAACTTTCTATTTTTCATATTCATAACCACCCAGCGATTGGCTCAAAGCCAGTCGCTGAGTTTAACATAAGTACAAAATTACAAATTCATTTACAAATTTGAAACTTGTGTAGAAATAATTAAATTTGCAATGAATATAAATTCTCAAAAAATGAAACGACTGTTCCGAAGTTTTGGTTTTGCATGGAAAGGCATAAAATCTGTTTTTAGAACAGAAAGCAATATGAAAATTCATGTTTCTGTGGCGATTTTTGTGGTAGTTATGGGATTTCTACTGCAAATTTCACAAAGCGAATGGCTCGCTGTTATTTTCTGCATTGGTTTGGTAATCTGCTCTGAGATGATTAATACTGCCTTTGAAACTTTGGTGGACAAAGTTTCGCCTGAGAAAGACCCACTCGCCGGAAAAACCAAAGATATTGCAGCAGGTGCTGTATTGATATGTGCCGGAATTTCGGTAGTGGTAGGTGTGATTGTTTTTTTGCCGAAGTTGATAAAATTTTTGGCAAGTCTTTTATATTAAAATATTTTATTCAACACCATTGTCAATTGCCACGCCATTTATGGCGTGGATGATTAACAAATATCAAATGGGCTTAAGCCCAAAAGTAAATAAATTTTGGCTAAAGCCTTATGAATTTAATTCATTAACCCACGGCTTTCAAGCCGTGGCAATTAATTTTAGGCAAAAACAATAGTCTTTTAATCAAGACATCAACGAGTTATGAGCATTTTCAGCTACTTAGTCGATTTGTTTTACCCGAATCTTTGTCTGATTTGTGGCGAAACTTTGGTAAAAGACGAGCAACAACTCTGCTTGAAATGCTTTAATCATATTCCAAAAACCAACTTCCATCTGCAAAAGGACAATCCGGTGGAAAAACGATTTTGGGGAAAAGTTCCCATAGAAGCAGCCAGCTCGTATTTCTTTTTCCAAAAAGGTTCCGGATTTCAAAAACTTATTCATGAGCTGAAATACCGTGGCAATCAAGAGTTGGGGGTTATTTTAGGAAGATATGCCGGAATAGATTTATTGCGAGCAGAAAATTTCCAAAAGATAGATATCATAATACCTGTGCCGTTACACAAAAGCAAAGAAGCCAAACGGGGTTACAACCAAAGTTACCTGATTTGCAAAGGTTTGTCGGAAGTTATGGAAAAGCCCTTGATTAGCAGAAATCTTGTCCGAATGCAAGAGCGTAGCACACAGACCAAAAAGTCTGTTTTTGAGCGGTTTGAGAATATGCAAGGAATTTTCAGTTTAAGAGATCCAAAAGAATTGGAAGGGAAGCATATTTTATTGGTGGATGATGTGCTAACTACCGGCTCTACTCTCGAAGCTTGTACACATGCTATCCTACAAGCCAAAAACGTAAAAGTGAGTGTATTTACATTGGCATTGGCTATTTAAGTTTTCTACTCTACCAATTTCCGAATAGCATCCCGAATAGCCTCAAATCCAAATTCTTTCTCAATATTCTCTTTGTACGCCACTATCTCATCGTTACAAAGATTGCCGATACTGCCTTCGTGCGTATGTTGGATATTTTTATCGGGTGTAAATTCTCCGTTTTCAATGGCTAAACCTACTTGTTTGTACGCATCACGAAAAGGCACACCACTTAAAACCAGTCGGTTGACTTCTTCCACACTAAAAATATAATCGTATTTCGGGTCATTGAGAATCTCGGTATTTACTTCTATTCTCGCCATCATCATAGCCGTCATTTCCAAACAATCTCGCAGTTCTTCAAATGCCGGAATAAATACTTCTTTCACCAATTGTAAATCCCTAAAATAGCCTGACGGCAAATTATTGGTCATCAGTGTGATTTGCTGCGGGATGGATTGTATTTTATTGCATTTTGAACGAGTCAACTCAAACACATCGGGATTTTTCTTATGCGGCATAATGCTGGAACCGGTAGTAAATTCATCCGGCAACTTGACAAAACCAAAGTTTTGCGAAGTAAACATGCAAGCGTCAAAAGCCAACTTAGAAATAGTGGCAGCTACGCTTGCCAAAGCCGTTGCAACAACACGTTCCATCTTTCCGCGTCCCATTTGTGCGTAAACTACGTTGTAGTTCATCGTGTCAAATCCGAGCAAATCAGTAGTCATTTGTCGTTTGAGCGGGAAAGACGAACCATATCCGGCTGCCGAACCGAGCGGATTGCGATTGGTTATTTTCCAAGCTGAAAGCAGCAGTTGCAAATCATCCGCCAAACTTTCCGCATAAGCACCAAACCAAAGTCCAAACGATGACGGCATAGCTACTTGCAAATGTGTATAACCCGGCATCAGTACGTTTTTATATTTGTTGCTTTGCTCGATTAGCACGTTGAAAAGTTCGGAAACAGTTTCTACAATTTTCTCAATTTCTGCTCGTGTGAAAAGCTTTAAATCCACCAAGACTTGGTCATTGCGGGAACGTCCGCTGTGGATTTTTTTACCTACATCGCCCAATTTACGCGTCAGCATCAGTTCCACCTGCGAATGTACATCTTCCACTCCTTCTTCTATTACAAAATCACCTTTATCCGCTAATTGGTAGATGTTTTTCAGTTCTGCCAACAAGATTTCCAACTCCTCTTTCTCCAACAAACCGACTTCTTGAAGCATTCGGATATGAGCTATAGAGCCAAGCACATCGTACTTTGCCAAGTAAATATCCATTTCACGGTCACGCCCCACAGTGAATTTTTCGATTTTATCGTTTACTTGAATTGTTTTTTGCCAGAGTTTCATAGATGTTTGATGTAGGATGATAGATGTATGATGTTTGTTTTGATGTTTAATTGTTCGGTTGTTTATTTGTTTAAGCGTTAGTTGTTTGGATGTTTATATGTTTGTTGGGTGTTGGATGTTTGCAAAAAATCAAAACTACCGACTACCATCTCCTGCATTTAATGCCTTTGCCAAGCCATCAGCCAAAGCATCAACGCCTTTTTTCAGTTTGCTGTCCACCATCATTTTTATCATCATAGGAAGTTCAGCTTTGACAGTAATTCGCATTTTGGTTTCATTTTCAGAAATAGCTACTAACTGTATCCAAGCATTAGCAGCAACGGGTGAAGTTTCAGCTTGCAATTTGATAGTTTTAAAAGGTTCACGCTCAATGATGCGTAAACCTACCTTCCCAAAAGTCGGAACAGAAACAAGCACAGCATCTTCGCTACACTCCATATCTTTGAGATATTCACTGAATTTATCCTGTCCTTCCAGATTCATTTCTTTTACTTTCTGAAAATTGGACAAGTTGCTCAAAGTATTGAAAATCATCTCTTGTGGTTGGGAAATGACTTTTATTTCGCTTTCGTACGTAGTCATGTGCTTATTTGTTTGTGATTAATCTTTTTTCCACTCACCGGGGTTTTGACGCCATTCGCGTAAAGTATCCACATCTTTATCACTTATGTAGTTTGTAGCAAGTGCTTCAGTCAACACAGTTTCGTAATTGCTCAAAGTAGTCAATTTTACCTTCGCAGCTTTGAATTTTGCTTCGGCTTCCAAAAATCCATATGTAAATATCGCCACCATTCCCAGCACTTCCGAGCCATCTTTGCGAATAGCTTCCACAGCTTTCAGACTACTTCCCCCTGTAGAAATTAGATCTTCGATTACTACCACTTTTTGTTTAGGTTTCAAGTCACCTTCTATTAAGTTTTCAAGTCCGTGTCCTTTGGGACTGGAACGCACATAAATAAACGGCAAACCAAGTTCATCTGCCACCAAAGCACCTTGAGCAATAGCACCCGTTGCCACTCCCGCTATTACTTCCACATCCGGATACTGCTCCATAATGGTTTTTACCAAAGCATTTTTGATATAAGTACGAATGGATGGGTAGGATAAAGTTTTACGATTGTCGCAATAAATCGGTGATTTCCATCCGGAAGCCCAAGTAAACGGGTTATTGGGTTGAAGTTTAATGGCTTTAATACTCAATAATCTTTCGGCTACGGTTTTTTCTAACGCTTTCATTTTTATAGAGTTAAGTAAAACTATGTGATTTTTTATTTATTGTGCAAAATTAAAGAAACTTATTCAATTATAAAACTATTAAAATGGATTTTACCAAAGTGGCGACATAAATGCATCTTCCACATGTTCAAGCTTAAAACTTTGTCCTTCCGGCATAACAGAGATAATATCAAAGCGGGTTTCGCCTTGCCAATCAAACTCCAAAATATAATTGTGAGTAGCTTGTACGATATTGCGTATCTTTTTAGGGGTAATAGCCTCTTCGGGATGCTCCCAAGTATCTGTTGAGCGAGTTTTAACTTCTACCACCACCAACCAATCGTCTTTTTCAGCCACTATATCCAGCTCCAGTTTTCCGGTAAACCAATTAGTGTGTCTAATTTTATAGCCATTTCGAGCCAAGTAAGCTTGTGCAAACTTTTCCCCTTCATTCCCCAGTTCGTTATGTTTTGCCATGTTTCTCTATTTTAAAAAACCTGATAATAAAACGCTCTATGCAACTAAAAACATCTGTTTTGTCGTCGAATTTAACAAAATTACCTATTTTTTCCGAAAAAACTGGTTTGTTTGAGCAGATAATGTTACTTTTGTAAAAATTTCTGCGTTATGGCAAAAAAGAAAACATTGAAACCCTCTACCAACCGTGATTACACTCGTAAGCACAGATGTACTTTTATGCTTAATGATAAGGAATATGCGTCCCTGGAATGCTATATGAAAAAGTATAACATTAAAAACAAATCGAAACTGATTCGTGATATTTTAATGTTTGAAGTTATTAAACGCCAAGCAGACGACTCACCTACGCTTTTCGACTAAAAACAAACTAAGCATTATCTTTTGCACGCTATTTGCATATATTTTACGTAGTTTTTGATTTTTCTACACAGATAATCTTTTTAATCTTTGTAAGTACATGTATTATTTAAAAAAGCAAATGAAGAAATTATTGAATATATTAGTCGTGGTTTCATTCTTTATTTTGAATGCTATCATATCGCCTATTACAGCTCAAAACAACACTTCAAACGACAGCATTAGTCATGTATTTGAACAAGCTAACTATTTGAAAATAGACTCGCTGACTCTTGACTCTTTGGCTCTGAATGATTCAATAGTCTTGGACTCTCTAAGACCATATAAATCTCCGTTTACCTATGTCTTACTCAAACCCACTATTTCGCTTGAAGACACTATTAGCTTTGTTTCTCCGGATACCTTCAAGCTGCGCGTAGATTCACTGATGGCATTGCCTATATCTCGCTATGAAGAGTCGCTTTATTCAAGCAATATGCTTTTTCTACCATTAGTTTATAACCCAAGAACTTATGAACCATTATGGAGTGGCGAAATGAATTTCTCGGAAATGCTGTACGGCAAATATGAAGATACTTTAAAGGTACTTAATTTTGAGGATAAAAGCCGCGAAGAACTCGTGCTGGAAATGCGAGAAAAAATAAAGGCGAATATCAGCACGCAAGCACTTGATTTATTTGTAACCACCTTCGACCAACTGCCAAAGCTAAGTTCGTTTATGACACGTAGAGTAAGAGGAAAATCCGCTAGCGAACTGTACGTCCCCGAAAGTAAATTGGATATTGGTAAGCCAAAAGTTGAACTTGATGATATTGATAAAATGTATTGGATAAAAAAAGCTAATGCTATATTGCAGTTTTCGCAAAACCATGTGTCGGCAAATTGGCATCAAGGCGGTAATAGTAATTTAGCGTTTTTATATATCGTGCAAGGCGAAATAAATTATGATAATCAAAAAAATACGATTTGGGAAAACAAGCTGGAGTGGCGTATGGGCTTTAATAAAATCCAATCGGAAAAAGCACTAAGAAATCTGAATATAAATGACGACAGGATTCGCTTTAATACTAAATTGGGCATAAAAGCCGGTGGAAACTGGTATTATTCTGTTTCAGGCGAAGCTATCACACAGCTTTTTGATAATTATAAAGCTTTTGATTCCAGAGAACTCAAAGCTCGAATTTTCACGCCTGTACGAGTAAATCTAGGTCTGGGTATGGACTTCAAATACAAGAAGAAGTTGTCTGTAATGTTTGCACCTTTATCTTTCAAATATATTTACCTTCAAGATACGGATTCGGTCAATCCCAACCTTTTCGGATTACAAAAAGGACAAAACCAGCTAAAAGAGTTTGGTAGTTCCATACGAGCAAATGCCAATCTGAAGTTATTGAATAACTGGAATGTCGATTCTCGTTTAACATTCTACACCAACTACAAAAAGGTAGAAATAGATTGGAATATTGTGAATAATTTTGTAGTTAATCGCTTCCTTACCACTCGCTTAGAGCTAAATCCACGATTTGATAATACCATTATTCTGAAAGAAGGTAAAAAATCGAGAATTCAGTTTAAAGAACTACTCAGCGTTGGATTTTCCTTCCGATTTATTTAAAACTCAAAAGGAAGTTCCGGCTCTTTTAGCAACTTATAAGACATTCTATGATAAGGGCTTACCCCAAATTTCGCAATAGCATTTCGATGTTCGAGCGTGGGGTAAGCTTTATTTTTACGCCATGCGTATTGCGGAAACTCTTTATCTAGATTTTCCATAATCTCGTCTCGATGTGTTTTTGCCAAAACAGACGCCGCTGCTATGGAAAGAAATTTGGCATCGCCTTTTACAATGGTTTGGTGAAGAATATTTTGGTAGGGTTTAAATTTATTTCCATCTACAATAATAAATTCCGGTCTTAGCTTTAACCCGTCAATGGCTCTATGCATAGCTAAGATAGAAGCATTCAGAATATTTATTTCATCAATTTCAGCGGCATCTACTCTTGCTACACACCACGCCAATGCTTCTTTTTCAATAATCGGTCGAATTTCGTTTCTTAATTTTTCAGTAAGCTGTTTCGAATCGTTTAATTTTTCACAATGAAAATCCGGTGGAAGAATAACTGCTGCCGCCACCACGGGTCCTGCCAAACAGCCACGCCCGGCTTCATCACATCCGCATTCGAGGCTTTTTCCCGAAAAGTTGCTTTGTAAACCGATATTAAATGGATGTGGATTGTGTTTCTTCATTTTCCGTTGAAATTTCTTCTTCGTGATGTTTAAGCTTATTCTGCTCGTAGGTTTTTTTAGCCTCTTGCCAAAGCGATGGCGCTAGTTTCAGGATTGGATAATAACCAATCGACGCTTCCTTTTTCTCTTGCTTGGCAAATTCAAATTTGGAATCCAAGGCGTCAAATACATTCATCAGTACACTAACAACTATTGCAAACTTCAAAGCACCGAAAATGCCACCGAGCAAACTATTCAACCATCCTAAACTAATGCTTCTCAACACCTTACTCGTTATATTAGACAGCAAAAATGCCAATAATACCGTTAAAATAAAAATAAGAGTATATGAAACCGTAGTCGCCATTTTGGGTGAAAGATTAAACCAAGAGCCAATTACAGGGGAAAACTTGGCACTAAGTAGCTCTGCTAAAAGAATAGCTGCTACCACCGCCAAGAGCGATACAACCTCTTTCACAAACCCCTTGAAAAGTCCAAAAATCAACCCTAAAGCAATGGGAATAAAGATAAATAAATCGAATGTATTCATTGTTTAGTAAATTTTGTATGCAAATATCGGAAAAATATGCGATAAAGTTGCCTTTTTATCAGTAGAGACGGGACATGTCCCGTCTCTACTGTAATTTAATATCCTAAAATCTTTAGCATCGATTTGTAGCTTTGCTCTTTAGCGAAAAGCTTAGTAAAATACTCGCCATCCTCATCTCTATCAATAATTACCAACTTCGGCGCAGGAGTCAGACAGTGCTGTATTCCACCAAATCCACTTAAAGATTCTTGATAGGCACCCATATGGAAAAAACCGATATACTGCTCCCTACCCGGTTCCATTTTGGGCAAGAAAACCGCATTGGAATGAACTTCCGCATTGTAAAAATCTTCACTGTCGCAGGTTAGTCCACCTAGATTTACACGCTCGTACTCTGAATCCCAGTTATTGATAGCCAAAAACACATAACGTTGGTTGATAGCCCAAGTATCCGGCAGCGTAGTCATAAACGAACTATCAATCATATTCCAAAGCTCACGGTCGTTTTGTTTCTTTTGATTTACAATGGAATATAACATAGCACCACTTTCACCCACTGTGTATGACCCAAATTCAGTAAAAATATCCGGTTCGGGTACTCCGTTTTGATTACAAATCAACTTAATCTGATTGACAATTTCTTCTGCCATGTACTCATAATCGTACATAAAATCGAGGTGAGTTTGTATTGGGAAGCCACCACCAATATCCAAACTATCCAACGTAGGACAAACTTTTTTCAGCTCACAATATAAGTTAACCGCTTTACTTAGCTCATTCCAATAGTAAAGCGTATCCTTTACACCTGTATTAATAAAGAAGTGTAACATCTTTAACTCTACTTGAGGATTATTAGCAATCTTCTCCTCATAGTAAGGAATAATATCATTATATCTAACTCCCAACCTCGAAGTGTAGAAATCAAACTTCGGTTCTTCCTCAGATGCAATTCGAATGCCTACTTTAAACTTATCTGTAAAGTCTTCCATCAGCAAATCCAACTCGAATATATTATCCAATATTGGTATCACATTGGTAAAGCCGTTACGAATTAAATGTTGGATATTCTCAACATACATAGGTCGCTTAAATCCGTTACACAACACAAAAGTATCTTTATCTAAAAGACCTTGTTCGTGCAATGTTTCAATAATATTAATATCAAAAGCAGACGAAGTTTCTATGTGAGCACCATTTTTCAGCACCTCCTCCATTACAAATGAGAAGTGCGAGCTCTTAGTACAGTAGCAATAATGGTACGTACCCTCATAATCTACCTTTGCCATAGCCACATTGAACATTCTACGTGCTTTTTGAATTGCCTCGGTAATTTTAGGCAAATAAGCTATACGTAGCGGTGTTCCATACTGTTTAATGATATCCATCATAGGAATATCATTCCAATATAACTCGTTATCTTCTACATAAAACTCTTGATTCGGAAACTCAAAAGTTTGTTCAATCAAGTCAACATACTTATTTTTCATAACCTTAAAATAAAAATATAAACAAGATGAATGAGTAAATTTAATCTAAACTAAACAACTTGGATTGAGAAAAAAATCACAATCCGACTGCAAAGATAACTATAATATTAAACAACTCGCCATAACTTACTTGTTTTTTTAGTGTAATACTCAAAAACGCACAGCAATATGCCACTATAAAGAATAAAATCATTGCATTATGCCTAAAAAAGTAACAAAAAAGACACGACATTAATCGAAAAAACGAAAAATGTCGTGTCTAAAATTATTTATTTGAATTAACTCTGCCGCAAGTGATGAGAAACTAAAGCTCTAAGAAATTAAATGTGTTTTTTAATGGCTAAAACAAGCTCTTATAATGTCTTCAAGTAATCAGAAACATTCTTCTCAATTCTTTCTGCTATATTCGCTCCTTCTACTTTTTCAAAAGCTTGTCCTGTGATGTTTTCAAAAAGCTCAATGTATCTTTCGCTGATGCCTTTTACTATTTCGTCCGTCATTTCAGGGACTTGTTGTCCTTCCTTGCCTTGGAAGCCGTTTTCCATAAGCCACTCACGTACAAATTCTTTGGATAGTTGTTTCTGCGGTTCGCCTTTGACAAATCTTTCTTCGTAACCATCTGCATAGAAATAGCGAGAACTGTCGGGGGTGTGAATTTCGTCCATCAAATAGATTTTGCCATCGCGCTTACCAAATTCGTACTTGGTGTCCACAAGAATTAAACCTCGCTTAGCAGCCATTTCCGTGCCACGTTGGAAAAGTTCAAGTGTGTATTTTTCAAGCAGTTCGTACTCTTCCGGCGTAGCAAGACCCTCTTTCAAGATTTCTTCTTTGGAAATATCCTCATCGTGAAGTCCTTGTTCGGCTTTGGTAGTAGGCGTTACGATAGGCGATGGAAATTTTTCATTTTCACGCATTCCGTCTGGAATTTTTACTCCGCAAATTTCACGGACACCGCTTTTATAGGCACGCCATGCGCTACCGCAAAGATATCCGCGTACAATCATTTCCACAGGAAATCCTTCACAGCGAAGCCCCACGGTAACCATCGGGTCGGGTGTGGCGAGTTTCCAATTGGAAACAATATCGGCTGTTGCATTCAGAAATTGTGCAGCTATCTGATTCAGCATCTGACCTTTGAATGGAATCCCTTTCGGCAGCACCACATCAAATGCAGAAATTCGGTCGGTTGCCACCATCACCAATAAATCATTTTTTACGGTATATACATCGCGTACTTTCCCTTTGTATACGTTAGTTTGTCCATCGAAATGGAAATCGGTTTTTGTTAGTGCGTTCATTATATTTTTAATGTGAAAATGTGAAAATGAGTAAATGAGCAAATATGTAAATGTGTGAATTTGAAAATTTATGATTTTACTTCGAGTTGGATTTGGCAGTAACGATACTTTTAAAGATAATTTTCTTGATAACAGTTAGTTTTTCTGATAGTTTTTCTTTATAAGGATAACTTTCCGAATGTTTGCATAATGCCAGCCAGTATTCTGTTTCTTCGGCTTCTTTGGATGCTATTTTGAGTTTATGAATAAAATCTGCCTTGCTTTCGGGTTGTTGAGCTTCTCTGATATTTGCACCGATACTTGTTCCGCTTCGCAACAATTGACGAGCAATAATATATTTGCGTTCAGCTTCCAGCATATCACAGAACTTAATAATCTCTAATGAGAAATCGAAAGTTAAGTCTAATAATACATTTTCAGATTTTTGAATTACATCGCTCATACGGATTGTTTTAATAATAAATTATTATCTCATTTCCTATTTTTCTCATTTTCAAATTTTCGTTCATACGCCTCCACTATCCTTTGCACCAATTTATGCCGAACAATATCGCTCTTGTTAAATTCGATTTTTGAAATTCCTTTTACGTTTTTCAACACTTCGAGTGCATCAATTAAGCCTGATTTTTGTTGCATCGGAAGGTCAATCTGCGTTACGTCTCCTGTAACTATCATTTTGGTATTCAGTCCCATACGGGTCAAGAACATCTTAATTTGTGCTACGGTAGAGTTTTGAGCCTCATCCAAAATCACAACCGCATCACTCAGCGTTCGTCCACGCATAAAAGCCAGCGGTGCTATCTGAATAGTACCGTTTTCCATATAATCTCTCAGCTTAGCTGCAGGCAGCATATCTTGCAAAGCATCGTAAAGCGGTTGCAAATACGGGTCGATTTTCTCTTTCATATCGCCGGGTAGAAAACCTAGTTTTTCTCCGGCTTCCACTGCAGGACGGCTTAGTATGATTTTCTTTTTCTCTCTGTTTTTTAGCGCTTTCACAGCTAAAGCAATTGCCGTATAAGTTTTACCGGATCCGGCAGGACCGATGGCAAACAACAAATCATTGGTTTCAAACTCTTTGACCAATTTTTGCTGATTTTTGGTGCGTGCCATAATCGACTTACCGTTCACACCGTGCAAAATCAAATTGTCAGAAGTAACTTCAGTTGGCTTATTCCCTTTTACAATTTCGATAATGTTTTCATGCGACAAGACATTATTATTCAGTGCGAAAACTTCCAAACGTCCCAAAACCTTTTTGAAACTCTCAGTTTCCGCTTCGCTACCGTCAATTTTTATTGCATGTCCACGCGCCACAATACGGATATTCGGGAATAAATTTTTCAGCAATAGGATATTACTGTTATTTACCCCGTAAAATACCGTGGTGTCGGTATGTTCGGATAATGTATAAAGTTGTTCGTGCATATTTCAAAAAAGAGGTAAGGAGTAAGAGGCAAGAGGTAAGTGCCTTACCTCTTGATGTTTGCCTTTGTTTTTGTGAATATTTTTACTAATTCATCTGTTTCATTTTTCAAATTAGAGAAGTTTTCCATTGGTAGAAGTTCAGCCTCTTCAATTAATTCTAACCAAAATTGAGATTCATCAGCTTCTTCAACAACAATACACATTTTAGAATATCGTTCAGCAACTGAACGTCCACGTGTGTATGCTCTGAAATTAGCTGCAACAGAAGTTCCTGAGCGTAATAATTGTTTACCGATAACTCTCATAACTTCATTTTCAGTACAATTTTGACTATAAAAACAGATTATATCAACAGCATATTTTTTTGTTCGAATTCTGTATTTTTCGTTATAATCTAAATTTTCCATATCAAATTATTTTATTGAATTTAAGAAACTTACCATTTACTTACTCCTTACTTCTTACCTCTTGCCTCTTACTCCTTTTAGTTACCACGCAAACAGCGGAAATTCCACCATTGTTTTATTTACTCGTTCTTTTACCGATTTGATTACTTCCGGATTTTCTACGTTTGAAAGTACAGTTTCAATCATTTCTGCAATCTCTTCCATAAGCGGTTCTTTTGCGCCGCGAGTAGTGATAGCAGATGTTCCTAAGCGGATTCCCGAAGTTTGGAATGCAGAGCGATTATCAAACGGAACCATATTTTTATTTACTGTAATATCGGCTTCGCCCAAAACGCGTTCAGCTACTCTTCCGGTCAAATCTGGATATTTAGAGCGCAAATCAACAAGTACTAAGTGATTGTCTGTCCCACCTGAAGTAATATTAAAACCACGTTTTACCAAAGCTGCTGCCAAAGATGCCGCATTTTTCTTTACTTGAAGTTGATATTCTTTGTATTCGGGTTGTAAGCATTCACCGAAAGCAATAGCTTTTGCTGCAATTACGTGCTCAAGCGGTCCACCTTGAATACCCGGAAATACTGCACTATCGAGCAATGACGACATCATGCGTACTTCGCCTTTTGTAGTGGTTTTACCCCAAGGATTTGGAAAATCTTTTCCCATCAAAATAATTCCACCGCGTGGACCACGAAGCGTTTTATGAGTAGTAGAAGTTACTACATGAGCATATTTCACAGGATTGTCAAGCAGTCCGGCAGCGATTATTCCCGCAGGGTGTGCCATATCCACCATAAATATCGCACCGATTTCGTCAGCAAGAGCACGCATACGCTTGTAATCCCACTCACGAGAATAAGCGGAACCGCCACCGATAACCAATTTCGGACGCTCACGACGAGCTACTTCTTCCATTTGGTCGTAATCCACCAATCCGTCTTCCTCTTTTACGTTGTATTCCAAAGCAGTATATAAAATTCCGGAACTATTTACAGGCGAACCGTGTGAAAGGTGTCCTCCGTGAGCCAAGTTCAATCCAAGAAATTTATCGCCCGCATTTAGACACGCTAAAAACACAGCCATATTTGCCTGAGCACCTGAGTGTGGCTGCACGTTGGCATATTCAGCACCGTAAACTTCTTTTATACGGTCAATAGCCAATTGTTCGCTTTCGTCCACTACTTCGCAACCGCCATAGTAGCGTCTGCCCGGATAACCTTCGGCATATTTATTGGTTAAAACGGAACCCATAGCTTCCATAACTTGCTCACTTACAAAATTTTCAGAAGCAATCAGTTCCATACCTTTTTGTTGACGCTCTTTTTCGCGTCTGATAATGTCAAAAATTTTTGTGTCTCGTTTCATAAATTGAGATATATTTAATTGTATTTGTTTTTATATAAATAGTTTTCAAAATTATCTTTGGCTATCGTGGACATAGTTCAGACCTTTTTCTTCCTTACCGTCCATCCAAATCTTCCGATTTCTTCACCTAATTTATAGTAATGACCATGCGAATAGGCAATAAGATTGGCTTTTTGCAAGTCAAATTTATCGGTTTCTTTATCAATGTATCTCTCATCTGCAAGTACATTTACCACTTCAGCAATAAACATGTCGTGTGAGCCGAGCGGAATAATTTCTTTCACTTTACACTCAATACAAAGCGGCGACTGTGCGATGATTGGTGCACTTACCACTTCTGCCTTACCGGGTGTCAGTTTCATTTCTTTGAATTTATTGTAATCTTTCCCACTTCTTACGCCACACCAATCGGTAGCACGAGCTAATTCTTTGTTGGTCAGATTGACAACAAATTCACCTGTTCGTTTAATTATTTCGTACGAATGTCGTTCCGGACGTACGGAAATATAGCACATCGGCGGATTGGTACAAATCGTACCTACCCAACTTACCGTAATAATATTGTATTCCTCTTCCGTTTCGCCACAGGAAATCATCACAGCCGGAAGCGGATAAATCATCGTTCCCGGTTTCCATGAAACGCGTTTCGGGATTTTTTGTTTAATCTCTTTGGTTGCAACTTTATCAAACTTCTTTTTCTTAGTCATAATAAAATTTTAATTACTTAATCTTCACCTCTTCCAACTTCGCTTCTTTCTCGCAATAGTGGCATTTTAGCAAGTGAGTATTTTCATCGCTGACAACATGGAAAAACGTTTTTACAGCCTGATGATTTGTAATGCAAGCCGGGTTCGGACACTGAACAATTTCACGAACATCTTCAGGTAGTTCAAGCGGACGTTTTTCTACCACTTCGTACTCTTTGATAATGTTGATTTTTGCATTCGGCGCTATCAAAGCAATTTTGTTCGTCTCCTCTTCTTCAAAAAAGCGGTCAGAAATCTTGATAATTCCTTTTTTGCCTAACGTGCGACTATTCAGATTGTTTCCCACCGTAATCATTTCTTTACAGTTTTCCAATCTTAAAATGGAAAAAACTTTAAACAACTTATGAGCCGGAATGTGGTCTATCACTGTTCCGTTACGCAATGCAGCTACTTGCATTTTTTTTTCTTCCATAATATTATAGATTTAAGACTTTACTAATAATGGCTTGACGAACATACATCCCGTTTTGTGCTTGTTGGAAATAGTAAGCTTTTGGATTGATGTCAACGTCCGGGTCTATCTCGTTTACACGTGGTAGCGGATGCAGGATTTTCAAGTTCGGTTTACTGTTTGCAAGCATATCGTTTTTTAGCGTGTAAGTGTTTTTAACCCGCTCAAATTCAAGCATATCCAAAAAACGTTCTTTCTGAACTCTTGTGATATAAAGAATATCTGCATCGTCAAAATTTCCGGCAAGTTCAGTTGTTTCTTCATAAGGAATATTATGTTTTTTGCAAAACAGTTTGTATTCATCCGGCATTTTCAACTCATCGGGGGCAATAAAGCGGAACGTAGGATTAAAATGTGCCATTGCCATAATCAGCGAGTGTACCGTTCTTCCGTATTTCAAATCACCCACTAAGCAAATTTTTAGATTTTCGAGCGTTCCTTGCGTTTTCAAAATAGAATACAAATCGAGCAAAGTTTGTGAGGGATGCTGATTGGCACCATCACCGGCATTGACAATCGGTACAGGTGAAATTTCCGAAGCATAGCGTGCTGCACCTTCAAGCGGGTGCCTCATCACAATGGCATCAGCATAATTCGCCACCATGCGGATGGTATCATGAAGCGACTCTCCTTTTACCGAACTGCTTGTCATAGCATCCGAAAAGCCTACAATTCGCCCTCTAAGCCTATTTACTGCCGTTTCAAAACTTAATCTTGTACGTGTAGAAGGCTCAAAAAACAGAGTGGCGATTACTCTACCTTTTAAGATTTTCTGATTAGGGTTCGCCTCAAAATCAGCTGCAAGATGCAGAATTTCAAGAATTTCTTCTTTCGTATAATCGGTAATGGATACTAAACTGCGATTTTTCATAAGTATGTTAATTATCCTGTTGAGTAACAAAAATTATAATCAGATTAATGGTGTTTTTATAGAAAAAAGCCAACATTATTACACGGAATATGTTGGCTATAGTATTTTTAAGGACACTCTAAGGATGCAGCTTGCTTGTTTTGAACTGCATACGAAAGTTTGATATTTAATATTTGAAACAATCATATAATCAGTTGCAAAGATACGAGTTTATTTTGGAAAAACTCAACGAAAAACCATTAAAAATAGGATTGTAAATTTCAATTTTAGCTTATTGTTGTTTGGCATAAAAACTGAAGATTTTCTTGTTAAACTTAGTTTTCACCTTGTTTTATCATCGACTTAGGAAAGTTGATGCCCTGATTACAACTCCCCTGCTCTATACATTTCTGCCAAAATTTTCAGCGCTTTATTCTCCTTGCGTGTCATTTCAGCTTGGCTTTCATCAGTCGTGTCATCTTGTCCGCAAAGATGCAACACACCGTGAATTATCACACGATGCAACTCTTCATCAAAACTTACATCAAGCTCATCAGCATTAGATCTTACGGTATCTATACCGATAAAAATATCGCCTGAAATAATCTTTCCGCTACTATAATCAAATGTGATAATATCGGTATAATAGTCGTGTTGTAGAAACTCGTTATTTACCTCTAAAATTCGCTCGTCGTTACAGAAAATGTAGTTAAGATTTCCCACTTTTTTACCGTAAGAGGTAGCCACCAACTTTATCCATCGACTCAATTTAGCTTGGTCGATAGCAGGAAAAGTAATATTTTCAGTGTGAAATTGAATCATAAGGAAGATTCTAATAAAAGAATAGATAACCTAACAATATCGCTGCTGTAATTCCGACTAAGTCAGATGCTAATCCGGCAAGAACCGCATAGCGTGTGTTGGTGATTTTTACCGAACCAAAATAAACCGCTAAAATATAGAATGTGGTATCGGTTGAGCCTTGAATAATGGATGAAAGTCGTCCCACAAAAGAATCTGCTCCAAACTGTTTCATCGTTTCCACCATCATTCCGCGAGCACCGCTACCGCTAAGCGGTTTCATAAAGGCAGTCGGCAATGCTTCTACGAAATCGGTGTTAGCACCTGTCAGCACCACCAAATAGCGAATCCCATCCACCAGCAAATCCATTGCACCTGACGCACGGAACATCCCGATAGCCACCAAAATAGAAACAAGGTAAGGAATAATCCCTACAGCTACTTTGAAACCTTCTTTGGCGCCTTCAATAAAACTGTTATAGACGTTTATTTTCTTTTTGACCGCCATCAAAACAAAAGCAACAATAATAGATAAAATAATAAATGCCGCCGCAAAACTTGAATATTCGGTAATTTGTTCTTGTGAAAGTTTGCTAAAGAAGTAAACTAAACCGCCAATCAACGCAATCAGCGACAGCAACACACCCATTACCACGCGGTTAAAGATATTAATTTTCTGAATGGCAGCAACAAGTATCAATCCCGTCATCCATGCACAAAGCGTAGCAATTACAATCGGCAGAAAAACATCGGCAGGATTTGCAGCACCAAACTGCGCACGATACATCATCACGGTCATCGGTACCAGTACCAGTCCGGCTGTATTCAGCACAAGAAACATAATCATCGGGTTGGAAGCCGTGTCTTTTTTTGGATTTAACTCCTGCATCTGCTGCATAGCTTGTAGTCCCATTGGCGTAGCTGCATTGTCGAGTCCAAGCATATTAGCAGACATATTTAAGAAAATACTACTCAACGCCGGATGATCTTTCGGAATATCGGGATAAATACGTGTAAAAAATGGCGCAACCATACGGGAAAGTACATTCATCGCACCACCATGCTCAGCTACTTTCAAAATTCCCATCCAGAATGTCAAAATACCTGTCAGACCCAATGAAATCTCAAAACCGGATTTAGCCGAACCGAAAACAGACTGCAAAATTTCATTGAAAATAGCCGTATTTCCAAAAAATATCATCTGTACCAATGCCACTACAAAGGCAATCAGTATAAATGCGATAAATATATAGTTTAAAGCCATAGAAATACTGTAAGTTTAAGACATACAAAGTAAAGCAAGTCTTTTTAAAACTCTACCTTACAATTGCTTTAACTGTTTGATTACCAATTCTAATAATATAAACACCGGATGTTGGCACATTGAAAGTTATATTGCCTAGCGTATTTTGAGCGTTGCCGATATTCCTTCCACAAATATCATAAACACTTACACTCTCGTTTTCAAGATTATAAATAGTAATGCTTTTATGGAATACTGAAACCGGGTATTTCTTGAAAATAGTTTCTTGTTCAACCGAAGTTGGTACACAGTCTCCCGTGATTATTAGGTTTTTTATTTCCCAAGTTGAACTTGATTCATTAGTACACAAATACTTAAATGCAATATGAGTGTTTTTTTGAGCATTTTCATGCGGGATATTAATATTACCGGAATTTACAAACTTCCAATCGGTGCCAGTCGGATATTCACTGATATTTAACTGTTTCCAAGTTGCAGTTTCTACATCACCACTATAATCACTTGAAATCCACAACGTGTTTTCACTTTGCATTTTAGATGCATCACCTTTATTAATGGTATGCTCAAAAGAAAGTTGAATATTTTTGTAACCCACCAAGTCAAGAGCAGGTGAAATCAGCCAATCTTCATTTTTGTAATTAGTACCATCAAAATACCCCGACATCGCTACTCCATAATCAGCACTTCGCCAACTCCATGTCTGTTCACCGGCTACACTCTGAGCTGTAAATGGGTCCATTGACGATGTAAATGGTGCTGAAAAATTAAGGTTTTCACAATCTGGCTCTCCGCCACCACCGCCGTTCGGATACCAAGGAGTTCCAACTTTATCCCCCCAAAGGTAGTCGACTAGTTCAGGATGATCTATAAAGGGATTTCGATTGTTTTGCAACTCAAATATACGGTCGTTTCGTCTCCTTTCCCAATCACTAACAAGATCAATACCATGCCATTGCATTAAAGTAGAAAACTTTCCATGTAACCCACTTGCAGAAGAGTATTCTGCTAGCTCTAAATCATAGTTGTCATAATAAGTGCTTCCACTATTTTCATATCTAACTGCCATATAAAACAACATTCGAGCCACATCACCCTTCACTCGGTCAGCTGCCTCCCAGCTAACACTATTAATGACTTTACAACCAGTGTCATGTAACTCTCCACTGGGATAGCCATATCTAGAAGGATCCTCATAAACAACTCCACCATTATCAAACATTAAATTGCTTCTTCTGCTATTTACTGTTGCGTCTGCAGGTCTTAAATGATGAAGATCTGAACCCGGACCTAATTTTTCCCCAAACCCACCTTGTGACTTAGCCCAAGTGTGTTCTTTATTCCAATCAGCCGCACCACCACCATTAGCAGACTTAGGGTATGACCAGCCTGTATATAGCAGTATCACATTATTACTGTTATTTGGATCTTCATCGGTATATCTCAGCTGTACCTGTAAATTACTGTAAGCATAAGGCTTATGGTTTCTAATAATTTTATGCAATGCTAATTTTAATTCAGCACCAGCCTTTCCTTCTGCTGTAACATAATAATCTTTAGGAGCTTGTGCCAAAAGCTGCACACCTAAGAAAATGGTAACAAACAAAAATATTTTTCTCATAGTTGTAATCTTAAAATATTAGTTGACAAAGTAACAAAAAATGTTTGAGATTTCAGTCGATTAAAAAGAAATTATCATGACAGATCAAGCTTTGAGGTTTAATCCACACTCAAATTATTTCACGCGAGAATACGTTAAGGAATATAACTAATTGCGCCAGAAAACAATTGGATAGAAATATGGTATAAATATAAAAATCAGACACCGAAATTGCTAAAATTCCGATGTCTGATATAATTAAATTAATGCTTTATCTGTTTTTAATGGGATACAATTTTCTGTGCTCCCAGGATACGATTATTTTTAACATTCTGAATTATAAAGATACCTTTATAATTGAACGGCAAACTCACCTGCTCTGAAGTAACCGACATTTCCGTCACTTTATTTCCCAAAACGGAATAAACCGACAGCACACTTCCCAGCTCTAGATTAGAAACATAGAGCGTAGTTCCAACAAAATAGGCTACTAAGTCCGAAAGTTCATAAACTTCTTTCGTACTCGTTGGTAAAAGCGTCTTAACCTCTATTTCAGACGAAACTGCTGCACCATTGCCCTGTGGCGTAACAGTGTAATAATAAATTGAATCACTCATCAGCCCTGTAACTTCATAACTAAGCACATTTCCTACATTTTTGGGGTAACTCGGCAAAGATTCAATGGTTTGTGCCTCACCTTCCGTAGCTAACAAGAAATTATCCACATACAAGCGTTTACCTTTATTAGCTAAAATCGTAATGGTTGAAGTGCTTGTAAAAGCAGGAAGTTCTATCACATATTCCTCAAAACTGTTAGTTAATGTTAAAGTAGAAAACTGGGTATCATCTACCGAAACATACATATCTGAATTATCGCCATCCCAACTTTTTGCTACTATTTTCAGCGTAGTAGGCTCTGAAAGGTCTAATTCCGGCGTAGTAATTCCACCGTTGGAACTTCCCGATGCTAAACGAATACTATTTGCCTCAACATTATCCGTATATCCCGTTTTTATCCAGCCTTCAGGGACACCTTTGGTGTTAAAATCCTCTTCTAAAATCACACGTGACTCTGTTCCTGAATATGAATACGTGTAAACATTCAAATTATAGCTTAACGCTCCTTCTGAAAGTGTCCAATTAGCCGTAAAGCTTTCCGAACCGATATCTGTGGCAGGTAAAGCCAAGAATTGTGATGTCGAATTTGCTGTTAACTGAATATGAGAATCAGAAATTCCCCCGCCTGTAATACTAAGTGTTGCATTCTGTACACCCAAATTTATTGGATTTACTCTTAGTACCAGTTGGTAACCATTTTCGGCATCTGTTTTGGATATATTATTCACTTCTTTTGAGTAAGAAAGATTATATCCCGACAATGAAACATTTAAATCACCGGTCAGGTTAATTGCTTTCACTTCAATAGTGTACTCGGTACTTTGCTGATATGGCACATCTCCAAAGTCAATAGTAGAGCCATGTCTTGGATTAAGTAGCGCTGGATCATTTGTAGCAGTTGCACTCCATGCAATTCCTTTCTTGTTGCCCCAGATATGTTCTGCCAATTCCGGATAGTCAATAAAAGGATTTCGATTAGACTGATACCCGTAATAAACATCGTTATTACGATCTATCTCTTTCTGGCTAACAGGGTCTTGACGATGCCATTTGAGTAGCAATTCAATTGACCAGTTATTAAACGCAGGGAAAGACGTAGCATTAATATTTGTCAATCCACTTTCTGTAGAAGTTTTCCAATTCTTTTGTTGATTTTCATAAGCTGTTACCATATAAAAATAGGTTCTAGCCAAATCACCTTTGTACGTGTCATTTGGCTCAAAAACAGTTCCTGAATAACCAGGAAAGTTACATGAACCTAACTTACTAAACTGATTGTTGGACGACCATGAAATAGAACCCACCTCGCCAAAAGCAAGATTGCCACGTCTATTATTAACGTAACCATCTGATGGATAAAGCTGATACAAATCACTGCACATAGGTTTACCATCATTAAACCAACTTTTAGGGAATGAGTGTTCACGGTTGTAACAGTCACCTTCTTTAGTGTAATTTCCACATTGGTCAGTACCAAATACATAATTAGTTGTATTGGAATAGATATCCCATACTTTACCATCCGTTCGTACATCCGTCTTTTTAAAAGCTACCCAAAGTCCATCATATGAAGTTACACTTGGTACACCTACAATTTCATAAAGAGCTGTCTTTAACGCTGCACCGCTCTTTCCCTCAGCTGAGGTATAATAACCATCCGGCGCTTGTGCCAAAAGCTGTACACCTAAGAAAATGGTAACAAACAAAAATATTTTTCTCATAATTATAATCTTAAAAATATAAGCAGACAAAGTAACGAAAAATGTTTGAGATTTCATTCGGAATAAAGGGAAATTCTCTCTTTTAACTTTATGCAAACCTTGAAGTTTATATGTTTTACAGAAAGACGCGAAGTAAAAAATAGTATAATCACATTTTCCACCATAATCAGCTATTTACTTGTACATTCCATCTAAAAAACCTATCTTTGCAACCTAATTACGAAACACAAAAGAACAGATATTATGGCTACAACAGCAGATATTAAAAATGGAATGTGCATTGACATTGAAGGTCAGTTTTACAACGTGGTGGAATTTTTACACGTAAAACCGGGTAAAGGTCCGGCTTTCGTGCGCACCAAACTTAAAAATGTGGTTACAGGTCGTGTAATCGACCGTACTTTCAGCTCAGGAACTCGCTTGGATGAGGTAAGAATTGAGCGTCGTCCTTATCAATACCTTTATCAAGACGACATGGGTTATGTTTTTATGAATAATGAAACATTCGAGCAAATTCCGATTGCAAAAGATATGATTACCGGAGTAGATTTTTTGAAAGAAGGAATGGAAGTCGATGTGGTTTCTCATGCTGAAACTGATACGATTTTATTTGCAGAACTTCCTACTCACGTGATTTTAGAAGTAACTTATACCGAACCGGGTCTAAGAGGTGATACAGCTACCAATGCAACCAAACCGGCAACACTTGAAACCGGAGCTGAAATTCGTGTTCCACTTTTTATTAATGAAGGCGAAAGCATCCGCGTGGATACTCGTGACGGAAGTTACGTGGAAAGAATGAAATAATTCCGAACACGACAAGCACACAAAAATATTTAAAACCGAAAGAGCCTTGCTTTTTCGGTTTTTTTATGGGAAATATGTATCTTTGTTACAGTTAAACTCACTTAGATTTCTTTTATAATAAAGAACTTAAAAACACCATGCAATCTAAAACCACAGGCATCATATTACACCAAGTAAAATACTCGGACAATCAGAGCATTATCAGTATTTACACGCGTGAATTTGGACGCATGTCCTACGTGGTACGTGGTGCAAACAGAAAAAAATCGGCAATACGCTCGGCATTGCTACAACCACTTTCGATTGTCGAAATTGATGTAAATCACAATCCAAAAAGAGACATCCAAAACATCCGAGATATGCGTGTGGTTGTACCGTTCCATCAAATCCCGTATGACCCGATAAAAAACTGCTTGGCACTTTTTATAACAGAAGTGTTGCACAAAACGCTAAAATATTCGGAATGCGACGAGGATTTATATCTATTTATTGAAAACTCCATTTGTGAGTTAGACAGATGTAAAAAAGGCATAGGAAATTTTCACTTAATCTTTATGGCAAAGCTGGCATGCCAATTGGGTTTTGCACTTGACATGGGAAATAAAAACGGTTTTAAGTATCTGGATTTAATGAATGGCATCTTTGAAAAGCAAAAACCTTTACATTTGCACTATATTGAGGGTAAGGCTGTCAGTGTCTTCAAAAATATTTTCGAACTAGACTACAATTGTCTTGACGAACTCGTCATGAACAGAAAACAACGAGTGGAAACACTCAATAACTTGGTTGAGTATTTTCGTCTTCATCTTCCTGATTTTCATTCACTTCAATCCATAGAGGTGATGAAAACGCTTTGGGACTAAGCAAGAAACTTTTTACAAAGTTCTTTGTTTTATTATAAAAGGCTCTATCTTATAAAACCTTTAAGTAAACCACCATAATACCGCCAACAATATGAAAACACTAAATTATAAGCCAAACTGCTATTCCTTAAAACTTTTATTCCTACTTTCAGGACTGTTTTTCGGAATCCCAACAATTTCAGCTGAAACTCCTCAGCAAAATGTAGAAATTGTAAGCTACACGGGTATTGTTATAAGCGACAATTCCGAAATATTGCCTTATGCTGTTTTATCGGTTGAAAATACTAATATCTCTACCGTAACAAATTCGGAAGGTCAATTCTTATTAAAAGTTCCGCATTCAGAGACACATAATAATCTGCTTATTACATTTTTGGGACATGAAAACCTACGCATACCGCTCACTTCACTTTACCCTTCAGGGAACAGAATCAAACTTAAACAGACTTCTTTTATTCTTCCTGAAATTACTGTACTAAAGCAAGAACCCGAGTTGATTATCCGGAAGATGATGCAAAACAGAAGCCTGAATTACAGCAGCAAAGACAAGATGATGACTGCCTTCTATCGTGAAACCATCAAAAGAAGGAACACAAATGTTTCGCTTGCTGAAGCCATTGTAGAAGTGTATAAACGCGACTATAGAAGTGCTCTGCATGACATGGCAGCACTTTACAAACTGCGAAAAAGTACCGACTATAGCCGATTGGATACACTAGTTTTCAAACTAATGGGTGGTCCCTTCAACAGTATTTACGTGGATATTATGCGTTATCCAGAGCTTATTTTCACATCGGACGTTTTTGAAAACTATGAATTTAAAGTTGTTAAAACCGTTCAAATAAATAACCGCACGGCACTTGTAGTCAATTTCCACCAACGTCCTTATGTTACCGAACCTCTATATTTCGGTTTGCTTTATATTGATGTGGATAGCTATGCGCTGGTACGGGCTGAGTTTGACTTGGATTTAACCAACAATGAAGAAGCCACACGGATTTTCGTCCGTAAAAAACCATTGAATGCAAGAGTTAAAACAACCAAAGCACGCTATATCATCGACTATAGGCTGATTGATGACCTGTGGCATTATTCATACAGCCGCATTGAGTTGGATCTCCGCATCAATTGGAAAAGGAAACTTTTCAATACATATTACAACACAGTAATTGAAATGGCTGCCACCGATTGGTCTGACAACACGGACAAACAAACCTTTAGAAGCAAAGACCGAATACGTCAAAGTGTTGTGATACAAGATGAAGCAATGGGTTTTTCCGACCCTGAGTTTTGGGGTGAGTTTAATATTATTGAACCGGACAAATCAATAGAAAACGCTATAAACAAAATACAGAAACAACTAAAAAAGCGACAAGTCGAAAATAATTAATCAGAGTAAATTTAAGTTTGGCAGTTTTTTTGTGCCTTATAAAAATGCAATTTTATCAACTTATTAAACCATGACAAAAGACGTAGTTATTTATTGTAAAAACACACAAAAGTATCATTCATTTCCAAAAGGAACTTCACTTCTAGAGATTTACCAATCACTTAACATAAAACTTGACTATCAAGTAGTTGCCGCAAGAGTTAACTACAAAGTCGAAGACTTAAATTTCCTAGTCTATAAACCCAAAGACATTGAATTTATCGACACTAGTTGCTCGTCAGGCATGCGTGTCTATGTTCGTACGCTCTGCATGGTGCTTTCCAAAGCAGTAGCGAAACTTTATCCGCAATCGGTTATTCGCATTGAACACCCGATTTCCAAAGGCTATTATTGTCAAATAGAAAATATCAACCAACCAATAACGCCTGAAATTGTTGCGAAAATAAAAGCTAAAATGCAGGAAATTATTGACAGCGCTGAACCTGTTATTATGGAAGAAAAGCAAGCCGAACAGGTTAAAGAATTATTCCACAACGGGCAGAACAACACTTCAAAAGACGCGCTTTTCGACAGCCTTGGCGAGCCATACTTGCGTTACTACCGCATCGGGGATTTTATAGACTATTACACCAGTATTTTATTGCCATCTACTGATTATTTGGATGTTTTCGACCTAATTCCGTACTACGACGGTATGCTTTTACAAGTGCCAAACAGAGAAAACCCCGTAGTGTTAGAAGATATGGTACTTCAACCGAAAATGTTCGAGATTTTCAAAGAGTTTTTGAGTTGGAACAAAATTATGGGACTAAGCACCGTAGGTGAACTAAACAAAGCCTGTATTGGTAATCAAGCTTTTAATCTTATAAAAATAGCCGAGGCTCTTCACGAGAAAAAAGTCGCTTCGATTGCTGATATGATACAGGGCAGACCGGAGGTGAAGGTTATTTTGGTTTCTGGACCCTCGTCGTCCGGCAAAACGACTTTCAGCAAACGACTCTCTATTCAACTATTGGTTAGTGGCTTAAAACCAAGAACGATTTCACTGGATGATTATTTTGTAAACAGAGTTAATACACCACGCGATGAAGAGGGTAATTGGGATTTTGAAAGTCTTTATGCGCTAGATTTGGATTTTTTCCATAAACAAATGGAACAACTTTTTGCCGGAGAAGAAATTGAAGTGCCATCCTACGACTTTGAAAAAGGGAAACGAGTATTTAAAGGCTCAAAACTAAAATTAGAATCAGATACCTTGCTTATTTTGGAAGGAATTCACGCTTTAAATCCTGAACTTACCCAACATATTCCGGAAAATGCTTTATTCAAAATTTACGTTTCGGCATTGACCACTATTGCTATCGATGAACACAACTGGGTACCAACCGCCGACACGCGCTTGCTGCGCCGTATTATCCGTGACTATCGCTACCGTGGCTACTCGCCTCGAGATACTATTGGACGCTGGGGCAGTGTGCGAAAAGGTGAAGATAAATGGATTTTCCCTTTCCAAGAAAATGCTGATATTATGTTTAACTCGGCTCTGATTTTTGAGTTGGCGGTGCTAAAACGACACGTGATGCCAATCTTGGAACAAGTTCCCAAAAACAGCGAAGAATATACGGAAACTCACCGTTTATTGCGATTCTTACGCTATTTCGTGGCAATAGAAGATAGCGAAATTCCACCCACATCGCTACTAAGGGAATTTGTTGGTGGAAGTAGTTTTCAATATTAAGTGAGAAACAAACATAAGACATTTTGTCAGTGCGCAAAACGCCATTAAGCCCCACACAACAAACAAACGTGGGGTTTGATATTTTAAATCAGCACCTAAAGCGTCATTTTGTCAGCAAAATTCCTTTAGTATTTAATTTGCACTTATTAAGGCGAACAACAATTAAAAAGTATAACAAATTAAATATAGAAAGGAATAAAATTATGACACTAGTAAGATTTACAGGCAATCCATTGATTGACCGTTTTTTTGACTCAGATTTATTTGACTGGACATCCAGAAATTATTCAAAAACAAACACTACGTTGCCATCTGTTAACGTAAAAGAGACTGACCACGAGTACAGCATTGAATTGGCTGCACCGGGATTTGATAAGAGCGATTTCAAAATTGAAGTTCATAACGAAGTTTTGACTATTTCGTCTGAAAAACAAGCTGAAAATGAAACAGAGGAGGCTCGCTACACCAAACGTGAATTTAGCTATCAATCTTTCTGCCGCTCATTCAGCCTACCGGAAACTGCCGATGGCGATAAAGTAGAAGCTGCTTATGACAAAGGAATTTTGACTGTATCTATTCCTAAAAAAGAAGAGGCTAAGCCGAAAGCTCCTAGAGCAATTGAGATTAAATAATTGATAATTTTGCATAATCAGGGAGGACGACGAGTTCGTCTTCCCTTTTTTTATAAAAAATAATATGGAAACATTTAACGATATAATTCAATCCAACAAACCTACATTGGTTGATTTTTATGCCACTTGGTGCGGTCCTTGCAAAGCCATGACACCTATAATTCAGCAATTAGGGAAAGAACTGCAAAGCACAGCTCGTGTGCTAAAAATAGATGTGGATAAAAACCCGGCAACCGCTGCACGCTTTCAAATCCGCTCAGTTCCTACGCTTATGATTTTCAAAAATGGAAATATAGTTTGGCAACAACCGGGCGGAATGGATAAAAATTCATTGAAAAACATTATTTTGAAATATGTTTGACATAATTCGGCAAGTTTCAATTGATTATTAAGCTCAAAATCAAAATAATCACATATTTTTTTGTTACTTTGCAGAATTAAAACTTAATTGTACTACAAAACAAATTAATATCATTAAAAAGTATAAAACAATTTCTAAAATTTACCCTAGCGACTATCGTGGGTATCATGATTACTTCCTTTATTGGATTTTTAATTATGCTGGGAATGATTGGCGCCATAGCAAGCTCATCCAGCAAAACAGTAAAAATACAACCTAACTCAGTGTATGAACTTGAGTTGAAAGGTGAACTTTTAGAGCGTTCACAGGATGACCCTTTTGAAGGAATGCTTGCAGGAATGACTGGACAAGAAGTCCTTGGTTCCATAGGACTGGATGATGTGCTTACCAATATCCGAAAAGCAAAAAACGATGAAAACATCAAAGGAATTTACCTAAAAAACGGAATGCTTATAGGTGGTTATGCATCGTTAAAAGAGATTAGAGATGCACTTGCAGACTTCAAAGAGAGTGGAAAATTTATTGTGGCTTACGCCGACAGCTACACGCAAAGCAACTACTACCTTGCATCCGTAGCGGATAAAATTTACATTAACCCAGAAGGAATGCTTGAATTTCAGGGAATTTCAGCAACTACCACATTTTACAAAAACACTTTGGATAAACTTGGTATAGAAATGCAGGTGGTAAAAGTAGGTACTTTCAAATCTGCAGTAGAACCTTTTATTCAGACCGAAATGAGTGCTGCCAATCGTGAGCAAGTAACCGTTTACATCAATTCTATCTGGAATTCCGTTCTTGACGCTGTTTCGCAATCACGAAACTTGTCAAAAGAGGTTCTGAACACCTACGCCGACGATGTAATGACTTTCCAAGAAACCAAAAAGCTGGTGGAAAATAAACTTGTGGACAGCATTATGTACGCTGACGGTATGAAAGAAGTTTTGAAAAAGCTTACCAATGCAGAAGACTTCAAAAACATCAATCTTGTTTCGCACAAAGATCTTACAAACGTGCCTGAAAATATAAAAATGCAAAAAGACAAAGTGGCTGTAATTTATGCTTACGGTGCGATTGACATGCCGGGTATGAGTTCATCAGGCAGTGGCATTGACTCTGAGAAACTTGTTGAAACTATCAACGAAGTAGCTGAGGATAAATCAGTTAAAGCCGTTGTATTACGTGTAAATTCGCCGGGCGGTAGCGCTTACGGTTCCGAGCAAATTTGGCATGCACTTGAAAACTTGAAAAGAGAGAAACCGCTTATCGTTTCAATGGGTGATTATGCGGCTTCCGGCGGATACTATATTTCTTGTAACGCCGACAGTATATTGGCTCAACCAAACACCATTACCGGTTCAATCGGTATTTTTGGAACAATTCCTAACACAGCCGGTTTACACAAAAAAATCGGTTTGACGCATGACGGTGTAAAAACCAACAAAATGAGTGATATGATGACTGGTTTCAGACGTGCATTTACACCGGAAGAGCGGAATATGCTGCAAACTCACATTAACAGAGGATATGAACTCTTTACAAAACGTTGTGCTGATGGACGTAATATGCAGATTGACAGTTTGAAAGCTGTAGCAGAAGGTCGTGTGTGGACAGGTGAGGATGCGCTCAGATTAGGTTTAGTGGATAAACTCGGTGGATTGGACGATGCTATAAAAATTGCTGCCGCCAAAGCGAACCTAAGTAATTACAGAGTAAAAGATTATCCGGAAAAAGAAGACTTTATGACTCGTCTGCTGAAAGATATGAACTCTGAAGTAGAAGCTAAATTTATGAAATCAAAACTAGGTAACGAAAACTTCTTAATCTTAAAGCAAATAGAACAAGCTAAAAGTATGAATGGAGCTTTCGCATTGATGCCTTATCAAATTTCATTGAACTAAAAAACAACAAATAATATATAGAAAAGGCATTGCTTTGAGCAGTGCCTTTTTCTTTTACAAACCAAAGACTTCCAATTCTACGGCTTTACACCCATTATTTCCAAAACATTTTTTATCTTTGTATAATAGGAAAAAACTGAGATGGCAAAACCCAATAAAAATATTGTTTTCTATTTACTATCGTGGCTATACGGTGGCATAACCCAATTTCGCAATTTTCTTTTTGACGCTAAAATTCTCTCTTCTACATCCTTTCAACTACCTATAATCAGCATCGGGAATCTGGCAGTAGGTGGCACAGGCAAAACACCACATACAGAATTTTTGCTAAATATCTTGGGTAAAGATTGGAAAACTGCCGTGCTAAGTCGCGGATATAAACGTCAAACCAAAGGCTATCGACTAGCCAATAAAAATGACACGGCAAAAACCATCGGTGATGAACCGTTTCAGATTTACAGCAAATTTCCAAATACAGCCGTTGCAGTAGCAGAAAAGCGGGTGATCGGAATCGAAAATTTGCTGAAAGAAAAGCCTGAAATAGAGGTGATTTTATTGGATGATGCTTACCAACATCGGCACGTAAAACCGGGTTTGTCAATCTTGCTTACGGAATTTAACAAACTATATTCCGATGATTATATGTTGCCTTACGGTTCGCTACGCGAATGGAAAAGTAATAACAAAAGAGCCGATATTATAATTGTTACGAAGTGTGATGAGGAAATTAATACTACGAAAAGGCAAGAGATTGAGAAAAAATTGAATATCAAACCGCATCAGCAGCTATTTTTCTCAACTTTCCGATACGGAAAACTTTATGCCGGATTTGAGAATGACAATAAGCAAAAAACAGCTGAATTGGATGCGGAAAGCCATATTTTGCTTTGGACGGGGATAGAAAATCCACAACCGATGTGGAACTTTTTCCAAGAATACACAAGCAAAATTACACCGATGTTTTTCCCTGACCATCATGATTTTACAGAAAAAGAAATTGAGAAAATAGATGAAATTTTCTTAAATCTTCCGGAAAAAAAGTTGATTATCACAACAGAAAAGGACCTTTCTCGTTTGAAATCAAATGAGTTTTTAACCGAAAACATTCGGAAAAACCTTTTTGTATTACCCTTGGAAGTAAAAATATTAAATAACGAACACAAGGTGTTCACAGAAACAATTAAAGACTATGTTACAAAAAATTCAAGAAACAGCTGATTTTATAAAATCTAAAGTGCAAGTGTTACCGAAAACCGGTATTATTTTAGGTACAGGATTAGGAAATTTGGTTACTCAACTAACCGAAAAACTGGAAATCCCTTACGAAACAATCCCGAACTTCCCTGTATCGACCGTAGAAGGACACAGCGGAAAACTGATTTTCGGAAAATTAGGCGATGTAAACGTACTAGCTATGCAAGGACGTTTCCACTACTACGAAGGTTACAACATGAAAGAAGTTACATTTCCGGTGCGTGTGATGAAAGCTCTGGGAATTGAAAACTTGCTTGTTTCCAATGCTTCGGGTGGTATGCACCCCGATTTTGAAATTGGTGATTTGATGATTATCACCGACCATATCAACACATTCCCTGAGCATCCGCTACGTGGCAAAAATTTCAACGAACTAGGTACACGCTTCCCCGATATGAGTGAGGCTTACTCAAAAGAGCTGATTGAAAAAGCACGTGCAATTGCTAAACGAAACAATATTAAAACCGTAGAAGGTGTCTATGTAGGCACTTCGGGACCAACTTTTGAAACACCTGCAGAATATAAATATTTCCGCATTATCGGTGGTGATGCCGTGGGGATGAGTACGGTTCCGGAAGTAATTGTGGCGAACCATGCAGGTATGAAAGTGTTTGGTATGTCCATTATTACCGACTTGGGTGTAGAAGGGAAAATTGTGGAAGTCAGCCATGAGGAAGTGCAAGAAGTTGGTAATAAAGCACAGCCGCTAATGACTCAAATCATGAAAGAATTGGTGGCAGAAATTTCATAATGACAGTAAAAGAATTAAGAAACAGCCCGGATTTTGAGTTAATTGAAACCTTGGCGCATTCAGACATCAAGCCATTTATAGCCCGTGAACTAAAAGGCAATCAGGGCTTTGGCTTGATTGCTAAAATGTATCAAGGCATAAGTTTATTGCTGTTTGGCTTCGCACTAATTAAGGCATTTGCCTTTTACATGAAAAATAAAGACACCGTAATGCTCGAGTTTCTGGGTTGGGGTGTCTTGTTTAGCTTTACGGCTATCATTGTTATTCACGAACTGCTTCATTTTTTCGCCTATTTGGCTGTTGGTGCAAAGCGAATTTCTTTCGGAATGAAACTGAAAAAGTTTATATTCTACGTGCAAGCAGACCAACAAGTGTTTAGTTACAAGCGCTTTGCTGTGGTTGCATTAGCACCGGCGGTAGTGGTTGCGGTTTGTAGCATTGCCGGAGCTATTATCTGGTTTGAGCAACCACTCTACTACTTTTTTATAAGCATTTTCTGTTTTCACAGCCTTTTTTGTGCCGGAGATTTGGGAATGCTTTGCTACTTTGAAAATAGACCGGAAGATGAAATTTACACTTTTGATGTAAAAGCAGAAGGGAAAACGTATTATTATAAGTCCAAACGGTGATTTATAGGATTGTTTGATAACTACAAATTACACGAATTTATACGAATTGTACGAACACCGAATTCTATCGGGATCTTAACTCATAATTACACTTTTTTATGCACAAAAACATAGCAGATATACGCATCAATTATTCTAAGAAAACATTGGATGAGGCGGATGCTCTTCCGAATGCCATTGATATGTTTGAACTTTGGTGGGATGAAGCCGTCGAGTCTGACATTACCGAAGTAAATGCAATGACCGTGGCAACCGTTAAAGACGGTATGCCAAATGCTCGTGTGGTACTTTTGAAGGCTTTTGATGAGCGTGGATTTGTGTTTTACACCAATTACAATAGCACCAAAGGGAAAGAGATAGAAGAAAATCCCAACGTGGCTGTGGTTTTTTTCTGGAAAGAATTGGAAAGACAAGTTCGCATTCGCGGTGTAATTGAACGTACCACCGTACAGGAAAGCATCGACTACTTCAACAGTCGTCCGGAAGGTAGCAAACTGGGTGCGTGGAGTTCTACGCAAAGTCTTGTAGTGGCAGGAAAAGGCTGGCTAAAAGAGACCTTCGACTATTACAGCGAGCGTTTCAAACGGGGTGTAATTCCGAAACCGCCACATTGGGGCGGATATCGTGTAAAACCACGTGAGATTGAGTTTTGGCAAGGACGTCCCAGCCGAATGCACGACCGACTGCTCTACACACTGCAAGAAAACGGTGAATGGAAAATTGAAAGATTGGCACCGTAGCTGTTCGGTTATTCAGTTGTTTATTCGTTTGGTTGTTTGGATGTTCGAGGCACGTAAGGAAGTGGAGAGTGGAAATAGTTTATAGTTTCGCGACACGGGGTGCAAAGCAACATTTCCGTACTAGGTCATTGAGTGTTGGCGTTTTATTCATTGAGCCTGTGAAATGACGCCAACGTATCGAAATGACCACAGCTAAAATATAAAGAATATCTTTACCTTCGTGTTTTTGAAATAACTTTCTAATGGAAAAAAGAAAAAAAGTTTTGGTTTGTCCACTTAATTGGGGATTAGGGCACGCCACGCGCTGTGTCCCGATTATTCGTCGATTGGTGAGCGAAGGGCACGAAGTCGTTATCGTGGGCGATGGTTACCCTTTGAGCTTTCTACAAAAACAATTTCCACAACTGCGCAGCATTGAGGTACCATCCTATCCTATCACCTACTCAAAAGGCAATTCGCAGATTTGGAAGTTCTTAGGTTTAATTCCAAAAATTCTAATCGGAATTAAGAAGGAACATCGTTGGCTTGATGAATTACTGGACAAAGAGCATTTCGACCAAGTAATTTCCGATAATCGCTTTGGACTTTGGAACAAAAAAACTCACTCTATATACATTACACACCAAGTAATGATTAAAATGCCGAAAGGCTTAAAGTGGCTTGAACCAATCGTTTACAAATTACATCGTCACTATATCGACCAATATAATACCTGCTGGATACCGGACAGAGAAGCTGACGGCGGACTTTCAGGCGACCTTTCTCACAAATATCCGGTTCCACCCAATGCCAAATTTATTGGAACTTTAAGCCGTTTTGATAAATTTACTGAGATAGAACCAAACACCGAATACCAAACAATCGTTATTTTGTCTGGCGTAGAGCCGCAACGCAGCATTTTTGAGAAAAGAATGGTAGATAAGTTCAAAGATACCACACACAAAACTCTTATCCTACAAGGTAAACCTGCTGAGGATGTTCGAATCGAAAAAATTCGACAGATAGATTTAATCTCTCATCTGAACGATGAAAAATTTGTGGCTATTCTCAAAGGGTGTAAAGAAATCATTTGCAGGGCAGGTTATTCTACTGTGATGGATTTAGACACGCTTCAAGTTCTAAATAAGGCACGATTTTACCCCACGCCGGGACAGACAGAACAAGAATATTTGGCTGAGTATCTATGCAGTCGAGCAACTGGCTTAGAGCCAGTTGCTCGGTAAGGCAACTTTTATTTTTCAATTATCCCTTGTCAATATTTACACTTTTTCCAGTGCCTGCTCAATATCCGCGATAATATCCTCTACATCCTCAATCCCGACAGAAACACGGATAAGTTCAGGTGGTACACCCGCTTCGAGCAATTGTTCATCAGTCATCTGACGATGCGTGGTACTTGCCGGATGAAGCACACAGGAACGAGCATCAGCCACATGTGTTACAATGGCAATAAAATTCAACTCATTAATAAATTGCTTGCAAGTTTCCTTGCCACCCTTCAGCCCAAAAGAAATTACGCCACAAGTACCGTTGGGTAGGTATTTTTGAGCTAAATCGTAATATTTATTGCTTTTCAAACCCGGATAACTTACCCATGCTACTTTATCGTTATTTTCTAAATATTCAGCCACTTTTTGAGCACTCGAAACATGTTTTTTCATTCTCAACTCCAAAGTTTCTAAGCCGATATTGGTCAAAAAAGCATTTTGTGGTGATTGGACTGCACCTAAATCGCGCATCAGTTGCATAATAGCTTTCGTTATAAACGCCGCTTTACCAAATGCTTCTGTGTAAACTACCCCGTGATACGAAGCATCGGGTGTAGTTAGACCGGGGAATTTATCAGCCGATTTTTCCCAATCGAAATTTCCACTATCCACGATACAACCGCCCAATGCAGAAGCATGTCCATCCATGTATTTGGTGGTAGAGTGCGTTACGATATCTGCTCCCCACTCAAAAGGGCGGCAATTAATCGGCGTAGCAAAAGTATTATCCACAATAAGTGGAATACCATGCGCATGTGCCACTTTAGCAAATTTCTCAATATCCAAGACAGACAAAGCCGGATTAGCTAAGGTTTCCCCAAAAATTAATTTTGTATTTGGCTGGATAGCACTCGCCAACTCCTCCTCACTCGCCTCAATATCCACAAATGTAACATCAATACCCATCCTTTTTAGTGTAACTGCAAAAAGATTGTACGTACCACCATAAATAGTTGATGCACTTACAAAGTGGTCACCTGCTTCGCAAAGATTGAAAATAACGAAGAAGTTAGCTGCTTGACCGGAAGAGGTCAACATTCCTGCTACTCCACCTTCCAATTCTGTAATTTTTGCAGCGACATTATCGTTTGTCGGATTTTGAAGGCGTGTGTAAAAATAGCCTGATGTTTTCAAGTCAAACAAATCACCCATATCTTCAATGGTGTCGTATTTATAGGTTGTTGATTGATAAATCGGCAATACTCGTGGTTCTCCTTGTTGGGGTTTCCAACCGCCTTGAACACAAATGGTTCCTGCTTTTAATTTATTTTTTGACATTGTTTATATTTTTAAGTCTTATATTTATTCTTGTTTTTATAACGGATAATCATCAAAAGCGTAAAGCTCTGTTGAAAGATATCTTTCGCCTGTATCCGGCAAAATTACTACGATGTTTTTCCCTTTATTTTCTTCACGTTTTGCCAGTACGGTAGCTGCAAAAAGAGCAGATCCGGCTGATATTCCGGCTAAAACTCCTTCTTCTTGAGCCAATTGTCTAGATGTCATAATAGCATCGTCATTTGAGACTGCAATTACTTCATCAATGATTTCGGCATCGTAGTTTTTCGGAATAAATCCTGCACCAATACCTTGAAGTTTATGTGCTCCCGCTTTTCCACCGGATAAAACAGGGGAATCTGCCGGTTCTACCGCCACCACTTTCACAGCCGGATTGTATTTTTTCAACGTTCGACCTGTTCCGCTAATCGTTCCGCCTGTACCCACTCCGGCTACTAAAATATCAATTTTACCTTCCGTATCTCGCCAGATTTCTTCGGCAGTAGTTTTTTCGTGAGTCGCAGGGTTAACTGCATTTTCAAATTGCTGCGGGATAAACACATTACCTTGCTTTTCTGCAAGCTCATTCGCTTTATCAATGCTACCTTGCATTCCTTCTGCACCGGGTGTCAATACAATTTTAGCTCCGAAAGCCTTTAACAAACTCTGCCGCTCAACGCTCATCGTTTCAGGCATAGTTAGCGTCAGTTTATAACCTTTGGTCGCTGCTACCATCGCCAACCCAACGCCTGTATTTCCGCTGGTAGGTTCAATTATTTCCATCCCGAGCTTTAGCAAACCTGATTTTTCAGCCTCTTCAATCATGGCAAAAGCCACACGATCCTTTACAGAGCCTGCGGGATTGAACGATTCAATTTTAGCAATGATATTCGCCTCTATCTTATTCTTCACGATAAAGTTGTTCAGCTTTAAAAGAGGCGTATTCCCGATTAAGTCTGTCAGTTTTTGAGCTATTTTTGCCATAGTTTTTTATTAAAAAATAGAGCTTAAGATATTTGTAATCCGTTTAAGAAATCACCAATCTTCATCCGCTTTTTCCCCGGTGCTTGAATTTCCTCTAACAACAAGAATCCATCTTTAAAAGCTATTTTAACAGTTTTTCTTCCTTCTACCACTACTGTTCCGGGTGCTAAATTGTGTTTCTCTAAGATAGGTGCTGTTTCGTAGATTTTTATATCCAATTTTTCTAGCAATTGTGGGAATTGAATTTTTGCCCAAGCAGTCGGATACGGGGAAAGTCCTCTCACAAAATTATATGCCTCTAAAACATTCATGTCAAATCTTAGTTCACAATCATTCTTGAAAATTTTAGGTGCAGGTTTCAAAACAGTAGTTTCACTTATAAACTCATCCTGGGAAACAGCATTCACTTTATCTTCAAGCAGCAAATCGACTGTTTCCGTTACCATTTTAGCTCCTAAAACCATCAATTTATCGTGAATGGTTCCGGCATTATCATTCTCTTCAATCGCAATTTTTCTTTGCAAAATAATTTTTCCTGTATCGATTTCATGTTTCAAGAAAAAGGTGGTTGCACCTGTCTCTTTTTCACCGTTAATTATTGCCCAATTAATCGGTGCTGCACCACGATACTGAGGAAGTAAAGAAGCATGTAAGTTAAAAGTTCCGTGCTTTGGCATACTCCAAACTACCTCCGGCAACATTCTGAAAGCTACCACAATCTGCAAATCAGCTTTCAAATTTCGCAATTGCGATAAAAACTCCTCATCTCTTAGTTTTTCAGGTTGTAGAATTGTTAGGTTCTGAGAAAGCGCATACTCTTTCACTGCCGAAAACTGAATTTTATGTCCACGTCCTGCAGGTTTGTCCGGCATAGTGACCACGCCTACTACATTATATCCACCCTCTACCAAAGCTTTCAAACTCTCCACGGCAAATTCGGGTGTTCCCATAAAAACAATTCTTAAATCCTCTTTTCTCATACGGTATCTTTTTATTTGCAAATGCAAAGTTAGCTAAAATTTCAGACTTTTTTAAAACACAAAACCCACCAAAAAGTGGGTTTTGTTTAGAGAATTATTTTTAATAATTATTTGCTGTAGAAGAATGCTGCAGTTCTGTATGGACGGTATGGAATTACTTTATCTTCCGGATTAAATTTTCCTTTACCGTTCGCAATAATTCTATCTGCATCTATTCCGTATTGTTTAACTAACTCAGCTTTTACAACCTCAGCACGACGTTGACTCAAATCAGCATTGTATGGGATAGAACCCATATTATCCGTAAATCCACGTACTTCAACAATCAAACTTGGATCTGCCTGAAGTTTTCCGGCTGCAATACGGATTGCTTTGTGTGCCTCTTCATCTAAATTAGTTCTGTCAAAATCAAAGTAGATAAATGCTTCAGGTTCATAAGTTGTTCCTTTTGGTATAGTTCTTCCCCAGAAGTCCACTTGATTTCCTTCCGGTGTATCCGGCTCTAGATCTCTACAATCCGGCACTCCATCGCCATCAGTATCAGGACCATCAGGACAAAGAATATCTTCCAATTTCTTGAGCCTGCGATCTAGGTCATCAATTCTTGGATCCGGACCTGGAATAACAATTGCATTAATCTGATCTTGTAATCTATCAAGTTCGCTTTTTGTCGCTGTTTCTTCAATCTCAACCGGGTTACGAGTATGCTGACGATCGTCTTTTGCTTTGAATTTATAACGTAATTGAAGAGTTAGCATCTCAACGTAGTCATTTGTAACTCCGTGTTGAATCCTTTGCTCAATATAATCTTTATTATAACCTCTGACATGTCCTTTTATTCCGAGAGCAATACTTTTAGAAATATTGTATTCGAACAGCAAAGTTATCGGATAGAACATAGCTCTACCATCATTAATAGTATCATTAAAGTCAGTGTATAGATTACCATGCCCATCTCGAAGAGTTTCGCCAGCTCTATCTGTATAGTATAAACTCTTATACCAAGCGAATCCTAAACCTGCGTTAGCCCAAATACCCCATCTTGATGTTGAAGCAGGGTTAAACGCTTTAATTAAATTCAAAGAACCAAACAAACTAACATTATTCATTTTACCTGTAAAGTCCGCAATAATAAAATTCGGGTCATTTTTTGCAACTTTTTTTGCGGCTAAAGGTACATAGTAATAGTCCATACCGATACTTAGCGTAGGAAATACAACATATTCTACAGAGCCACCGAGTGTAACTTTACCGAAAGATGTAGGTATTAAACTATTGTAAGCTTGCTGGATATCTCCATCGAAACGGTTAATCCCAGCTTCCAAGGTTACTGACCATTTGGACCAATCATGATATTGAGCTGATGCTCCAAAAGCCATAGATAAACCAAACAAAAGAATAATAATTTTTTTCATAATTTAGTAATATGTATTATACATTTAATTGGTTAAGAATACAATTAACTTACAAAAGTAACATTTTTTTTAATTTATTGTCTTTTTTAGCTTTATTTTCGCATTATTTCTTCATTTTAGCTCTTTTTTAAACAAAAAACACCCTAAAAAAGACTCTTTCTACTATCGATTTGATGAAATTTCTACTTTTTTGGTGCTCTCTTTTGTCTTGTTTCTCACCTCAACTTGCTCTACAATTTTTATGCCTAAATCTCTAAAGGCTAAACCCGCTATTGAATTTTCATTTACGGCTATTGGTTTTCCATCATCACCGCTCTCTCGAATGGATTGTACCAATGGAATTTGACCCAAAAGAGGAACATTCAACTCTTCTGCTAATTTTTTACCGCCATTTTTACCAAAAATATAGTATTTATTTTCTGGCAGTTCAGCAGGTGTAAACCAAGCCATATTTTCTATTAGTCCCAGCACAGGCACATTTATTTTTTCATCCAGAAACATATTGATACCTTTTCGAGCATCAGCCAATGCCACATCTTGCGGCGTAGTAACTGCAATTGCGCCTGTAATTCCCATTGTTTGCACCAAGGTCAAGTGAATATCTCCTGTACCGGGTGGCAAGTCCATCACAAAGAAATCCAATTCACCCCAATTTACATCCGTTATAAGTTGCTTTAAAGCATTGCTAGCCATGCCACCACGCCAAACCAAAGCATTCTCTTGACTTACAAAAAAACCGATTGAAAGTAGTTTAACACCATATTTTTCGATAGGGATAACCATTTGTTTCCCATCTTCGCGTGTCTCCACATAAGGCGCTGCGTCTTCCACACCAAACATCTTAGGTATGGATGGTCCGTGAATATCCGCATCCAACAGTCCCACTTTATAGCCCAGCGATGCAAGTGAAATCGCCAAGTTGGATGAAACGGTTGATTTTCCTACACCGCCTTTTCCCGAAAATACGGCTATAATATTTTTTACATTTGGAAGTATGGAAACAGGTTTGGATTTTACCTGCTCTTTGAATACAATATTAATATTACCTTTAATTTCAACTTCCTCTGAAATATAGGTCAAAATAGCTTGTTCTGCGGCTTTCGCTACAGATTTAGCAAACGGGTCATTCGGTTTATCAAAAATCAATGAGAAACTCACTTTCTTTCCATCGATACGAATATTATCTTGCACCATTCCGGCACTCACTATGTCTTTGCCCGTTCCCGGATAGCGAACATGCGCCAGTGCATCTAGAATTAATTTTGGATATAAGTTCATTTTTATATTTACTATAATTTTTAAAAAACAAGTGCACAATAAAACTACTGTACACGTCTATCTCGCTTGAAACTGCGGTAAGGATCCGGCTCAATCTCCACATCCGGCTCTATCAATTCTTTATCTCTCAAAGGTTTAAAAGCCAAATATTTGATGGTCAGCCCTCTTTCCAACCACTGTTTCTCATAATATGTTTTAATGCCTAAAATCGTGTTTTCTTGATCCTCGGCATAAATGTCCTCGTTCTTTTCAATAACAGGGAAATCGTTTTCTTTTACCATTTCGCAGGTGTAGGTAAACATAAAATTGCTGTCGGTTTTCAAATGGATAAGACCATCCTGCTTTAGAAATTTCAAGTAAGAAACAATAAAATTCGTAGCCGTCAAGCGTTTTCTGGTTTTCTTCATCTGTGGGTCGGGGAATGTAAGCCAAATTTCACTCACTTCATTTTCTGCAAAAAAATGGTGTATCATCTCGATATCGGTACGAATAAATGCTACATTTTTCAGTCCCATTTCGAGTGCCTGCTTTGCACCTGTCCACATACGAGCACCTTTGATATCCACACCGATGTAGTTTTTATTAGGGAATTTCCGAGCCAACTCAACCGTATATTCGCCTTTTCCACAACCCAATTCCAATACTATCGGATTGTTATTTTTGAAAAAACTCTCATTCCACTTTCCACACATATTAAAACCATTTCCGCCCAATAAAGTTCTGGTTGGGACTTGAAAAACGTGTGCAAATGTTTCCATTTCGGCGAACTTTGCCAGTTTATTTTTTGCCATATTGATTTTTAATGTTTCTTTCCCCAGTGACTGGCTTTGAGCCAGTCGCTGGATCTCTATAACAGACTTAATCTATTTTTTCCACTCGAACACCCACATCATTCACTCCTTTGAGAATCGAATCACGCATACCATGCCTGATGCTCAGTTGATACAGACCGCTATCAGGGAATTGGATTTGCTGCTTGTAAAGCACCGGCATCTCTTTGAGTGCACCGCTACCTTTTCCGAGCCATTTTCCGAAATCATCAGCCAAGAAAAATTCAATAGTGTCTTTTTGGGCAATATTGTCATGCGGTTTTTTACTTTCCAGAAATAACCACATATTTTGATAGGGATAATTCCCAAAATGGCGCAAGTGAATCAGCACATTGTAGGCGAAAATAGTATCTTCCACATTTATATCAAAATTCAATATGCTATCTTTATTCCATCCGCTTGACGGAATAGTTTGATAGCTAAAATAAATCTCTTTCTGATTACATGCCTGCAAAATCAAAACGAGAAACAACCCGAAAATCACTTTATTTCTTTTCATTTCTACGAGTTCTATTTTTTCTTTGTCGTCCGTCTGACTGATTATTATTTCTCGTCCTACTCGTTCTTCTTTTACTAGTTTTTCTTTTCTCTTTTTGGTCATCAAAACGAGTTAAGCTATCCTGTCCTACCACATTTTCATAGTCCACATTTTTAGCTCTTTTAGCTCTACTATCCTCTTTTAGTTCTTCCAATTGCTCCGGTTTTTGACCTTTCTTATTCATCCAAATAATAGCTTTCGCTCTATCAGCATGGATAGTTACCAAGTTAACCGGAATATTTTTATCGGTAGAATAAGTAACAAGCCCTTTGAAAATATCCGTTTTGAAATGATAGTAGGTTGTATCCACCGTCTCCAGTGGAAGTTCGCGGGAAGGAAGTTCTTTATGTGCTTCAATGTATTGGTCTAACTCATAATTTAAGCAACATTTCAGTTTGCTGCAAAGTCCGGCAAGCTTCTGCGGATTGAGCGATAAATCTTGATAACGAGCAGAACTGGTAGATACAGAACTGAAATTCGTGAGCCACTTAGAGCAGCAAAGTTCTTGTCCACAAGGTCCGATTCCGCCTATTCTTCCTGCTTCTTGGCGTGCACCAATCTGCTTCATTTCGATACGGATACGGAAAGTTTCGGCAAAAACCTTAATCAACTGACGGAAATCCACCCGTTCATCGGCAATGTAGTAGAAAATCGCCTTATTCCCATCACCTTGATACTCCACGTCGCCAATTTTCATATCTAATTCTAGACTTTCTGCAATCTGACGTGCTTGAATCATCGTTTCCTGCTCTTTCGCCTTAGCTTCGTTGTACTTTTCCATATCCACGTCGCGAACTTTTCTGTAAACTTTACGCAACTCGTACTTTTCAAGATCGATTCTGTTTTTCTCAATTTGCAGCGACACCAGTTTTCCCACCAGCGTAACCTCGCCAATATCGTGTCCGGGTGAAGCCTCTACAGCTACCATATCGCCTTTTTTCAAATCCAAATTATATACATTTTGGAAATAGGCTTTTCGGGTATTTTTGAATTGCACCTCCACCAAGTCAGATTCACTAACGGTCTCGGGCAAATTACTCAGCCAATCGTGCACGCTAAGTTTTTTGTCTGTAGTATGGCTACATCCTTCGCAGGAGATCCCGCAAGGACCGGTATTATATCGATTATTATCCATTGTATTTTAGTTTTTGTTTGCTAAAGGGTTCGGTGCTACGCACCTTGATATATAGTATACGATAAGCTGCATAGCAGCGCACCCTTTGTAGCAATTATTTCAATAAGATGAAAAGGTGCGTAGCACCGAACCATCAAAATCTAAGACAATTTTATTTTTAAGACATTATCAAAAAACAGGCATTTGTTTATTTGATAAACATCCATCATTCATTTTTTATTTCAAAAGAATTTCTACTTTTTCAGTAGCATAATCATTTTCAACACCAAATCGAAAAAGACCATTTTCGCATTGGTGTTTTGCTCAATTTGTCGCTCAGCCAGTGCTAATTCCGCCATCATCTCCTCCACGTTTCGCTCGTTAATAAAAGGCGCAAAATTCTTTGAAAAATCGCTTTCAAAGTTTGTCATATAATTTAGCTCAGGTTGCTGCAAGTTCAAAATATAGTTTTCACGCACCATTTTTTGCGCATAGCTTAAGAAGTTTTTCTGTCTTTCTCTTCCCACATCCCCACTCGCCATCTCCTCCGACCAGTTCTTCAATTCTTTCAGCGCACCGTAATCTTTTCTATTCCCCACCATCCACGCTTTTCGCATTATTTCAACAAATCGATCAAAGTTTTGTTGGATTTCAGTCGAATTCGTCAGAAGCTTTTTGGCTCTTAAAAAACTTCCTTCGCTGATACGAGCCGCATTTTGAATATCCACTAAAGATGTTTCCGGATTTTGCTTCGTTAAAGCTTTAATAATTTCATCTTCACTCAATCGTGGTACTAAAACCTGCTGAGTACGTGATATAATCGTAGTCAGATTGGCATCGGGGTTATTTGAAACCAGTAAAAAAACAGTATTTGCAGGCGGTTCTTCCAGAATTTTCAGCACTTTATTGGCGCAAGTTTCATGCATCAGTTCCGGATGCCAAATTATCATCACCTTGTAATCCGACTCATAGGTCTTGAGACTTAGTTTGCGTAAAATTTCGGAACTCTCATTCGAGTAAATCAATCCCTGCTTAGCTCCATCGCCAATAATTTCATACCAATCTTGCAACCCGAAATAGGGACTTTTGACAAATGTTTCTCTGAATTGTGGTAAAAAATCATCGCATACCACCGTTTTTGCACTTGGTGGCTTTATTACCGGAAAAACAAAATGTAAATCCGGATGTGCCAATTGTTTGTGTTTTATACAAGAAGGACAAACGCCACAGGCTTCAGTTTCTGTGCGATTTTTACAACTAACATATTGTGCATACGCCACAGCCAAAGCCAGTTTTCCCACTCCTTCCTGTCCGTGAAGCATCTGAGCATGCGGTATTCGCTGCTCGTTCACCGAACGAATAAAACGGTCTTTGATAATTTGCTGGCCTATAATATCTTTGAACACGTGAAGTCTGTTTTAAATCCGACAATTTCTTCCCTATATACACATTAACTTACAAAGTTAAAAATATTTAGTTGTTTTTCTCAATAAATCGGATGTTTTTTATAAAAAGAAATCCGATACAGATCTTGCATCGGATTTCCAAGTATGAGTTATCTTAAATTATTTCAGGATAGTCATAAAGGTTTTATCTGCAAAATATTTAGCAAATTCAAGGTCTGAAGCCGCTTTTCTTCTCATAGTTTTATCTAACCTAACAGCTTCGCGCAAGTTGCTGTACACAGCATCACGGTCATTGGTACGAGCAGCTAAGATAGCACCTAAATAAGCAGTCGTTGCGTCCGGTGAAATGATAGCAGCAAGCGTATTGCGAGCACCGTTGTAATCGTTGTTAAGAATTTGAACCAATGCAGCATTATTAGAGTTTACTTTATCAAGTGTGTTTTGAGCTTTCGCATAATCACCTTGCATCATGTAACTTGCTCCCAAAGCAGCATCTAAATTGCCAACGGTTCCGGCTGATTTTCCAAATAATGCTTGAGCATCTGTTACTTGTCCTTTGCCTAATTTTATTAGACCTAAGTTATAATTTGCATCTGCAGAAGCCGGATCTAATTGGACTGCTTTTTCAAACATTTTTTCTGCTCTATCTACATCACCTGCATAGTAATGCATCATTCCCAAGTTGTTGTACCCACGAGCATCATCCGGATAAATATCAATGAATTTTTCATAAATTCTTGTTTGCTCTCTATTGGTAGATGCTAATGTTCCCGCATAAAGTAATTCGTTAGCAGTTAATTCTTTCGGGTTCCTTGCTGATAAAGTCATAATTTCCGCATCCGACTTTCCGGTTACATCCACAGTCATTTTCAGACGAGAACGACGAAGTTGTGGAAGAATCTCATCAGCAATTGATTGGAAAGTAGTCGCTAAGTTTTTGATTTCACGCTCACGCTCTTCCGGATCTTGATACATAGACAGAACACGTAAAATAAGTTCTTTATCCTGAATATCTGAAGCTTCCATCATTTTTTGGAAACCTTCCCAGTCTTCAGCCGTAAAGTCGCTATCAATAGTAACGTTTGCTTGCAGTTTTTTAAATTCTTTATTTAGATAGTCAGTAGTTACTTTTTGTCTTCTTTCTGCTAAGTTTTTATTCAACTCAAAGGCACCATCCGGTGAAGCATATCCCAATACTTTCAACGAAGCAATCTCTTTATTACGTGCATCGCGAGCCTCTTTTACTTTTTCGGTAAATGCTACCACATCGTCTTTATTCAACTCACTACTACGTAACTGTGCTTGCTGGATAAGGAAAAGGATATCTGCATTTTCGTTTTCTTGCGTTACGCGTTGGAAGTTATCCGGTGCAATTGCCGGATGAATTTCTTTGGCAGAAGTAGAAACCAATTGCGAAGTTGCAATAATTCCGTCTGCTACTTTTACACTTGGAAGTTTGTAGTTTTTTTTCTTTTGAACTACGTCAAAGTTTAAGAAAAGTTCTGATTTTGCCATTTCAGGCTGATACACAAAATTCGAACTCATTGAATAGGTTCCACCTGCTCTGTAAGCGATTGTTCTGTCGTTTCCAAGCACTTTTTCGCCTTGGAAAACTGTAGGTTCGCCTTGCACTTCTTGATTACCATACTTCAAAACAGGCGTTACGGTAAGCACCGCTCTTTTATTAAAATATTTCTCAGGAAAAGTTCCCGTAATTGTTGCATCTACCTCACCCGCTTTTACTTCCAAAGGATTAGGTGTGGTTTTGAAATAAGTTCCATCTAAAGCCGTTAAATTTTTACTACATGAAGTAAAAAGAACCGCTACAGCCATAGCTGCTACAAATAATGTTTTCTTGCTCATACTGTTTTTTGAAAAAAATCTATTATGTTTGTTATCTATTTTCTAAAGTACAAAAATACTATTTAAATTCCAAATTTTAACTTTTACACCCCCAGATTTTAAGATTTTTGTTTAGGTGTAATGTTTTTTTACAATTGAACAGAAAGTCTGTTAGTTGAAATATTTTTTTACCTAAAAAAGGAAGTTACAAGCTCTAATGAAAAACAAACTACACTTTTTATATAGAATAATACGGACGAGTTTTACGCCCTTGAAACTCCTTAATGCGTTAATGTTAAGAGTTTCGTATTACTTGTCCTTTTTGGGGGTTGTAACTCGCTGGAATGTGTTACCACAATTTATTTCCATTGAGCCAAGCAATGCGTGTAATTTGAAATGTCCGGAATGTCCTGTCGGGATGAGAACAAATCCTATTCAAATTAAAAATATTGATATAAAATTAGTGCAGAAACTTCTAGATGAACTGGCGCCTAAACTAATGTACATCACGCTCTATTTTCAAGGCGAACCTTTACTAAATAAAGATTTCACTAAAATAGTAAAATACGCACACAACAAAAATATTCTCACCGGAACTTCCACCAATGCACAAGTTATTGATGACAATTTAGCAAAAAAGCTAATACTTTCCAGATTAGACAGGTTGATTATTTCCTTGGATGGAACTACACCCGAAACCTACGAAGCGTACCGAATAGGTGCGAAATTGGAAAAAACCATTCAAGCTATTCAATTAATCAATAAATGGAAAAAAGAACTAAACTCTCCCTCGCCTTTTCTGGAAATTCAGTTTTTAGTACTGAAGACGAATGAACATCAGCTGGAAGATATGCGGAAATTAGCTAAACAGTGGAAAGTGGATAAACTGACTTTCAAATCGGCTCAATTGTATGATTTTGAGAATGGACATAGCCTACTGACAAGTATAGAAAAACATGCTCGCTACGAACTTCGTGATGATGGAAAATATCACATTAAAAATCCTCTTCGTAATCGCTGTAAAAGGCTATGGAACGGTGCCGTTGTAACTTCAAAAGGCGATGTGCTACCTTGCTGCTTTGACAAAGACAGTCGTTTTGTTTTTGGCAATATCAACAATCAATCCTTCGCAGAAAGTTGGCACAACGAACAAAGCTACCAATTCAGAAAAGGCATCCTAAAAAACAGAAAACAGTATGAAATGTGTAGGAATTGTACGGAATAATGTTTAATCATTAATCCGGCGACTGGCTTCTAGCCAGTCATCGGATTGTTGATTGTCCAGGATTCATCGGCTTCCAGCCGATGATTAGAATCAACGGCTAGAAGCCGTTACACTTAAAGTTAACCCCCAAAAACCAACCATTGTGCATATAAATCAAATAAACTCAACCTTTAAGTTCTCTATTTTTCCGTTGAATCTTTCTATTTTTTTCAGTGGGAACACCAAAGTTTGTACCCATTTACGTTTGTCTTTTTTTACCTCTGCATCGGCTGCGAGCGGAATAACTTTCAACGTCTCTTTTAGCTCACCATTTACAAAAAGTCTGGTTTCCATATTGGTTCCCTCAATGGAAATTCTAATTTTTTGATCCACAGGCACCACATAGTTAAACTGATAGTCGTAACCATCGCGACTGAAACCAAGTTTACCATCTTTTGGTTCTGTCAAATAGAAAGTGGAAAAATCAGACGTAAACAGGGCTGTTCCTTGTGGATTTTGACCTGCTGTAATATCGAAACTTACACGATAATCCCAACCAATATCTTCCAATTTTTGTTTCAGAAGTTTTCCTTGACGTGGTTTTTTTACCTCAAATACAACACCTTTTTGCATTTTTGCAGGCGTTCCAAGCATATTTAGTCCGGGTGCTTCGCTAAGCAACTTTCTCTTTGCATCAAACTCTTCAAATGGAAGTTTTGTATCTTTCCCTGTCCACATTTTCACAGCAAGTGTTTGCATGCCCTGGAAAAGTCGGTGATACACATCTTGCGTACTGATTCCGTTGCCAACTTGGTCGTTCCACACGGCAAACATTCCGCCTTTAATTTGTGGATGTTTTTCTTCAAAAACTTCATTACCGATTGTGGCGGGCGTCCATTTTTCATATAAATATTTAATGTTCAAGTAGTCATAATAATAACCTGCGGCAGGCACGATATACACCAACCCATCCGGAATACTAATCACGTCATAACCCAACTCAATCATATCGCGTGGTTGTGCGTAGCCGTTATACCAGCAGCACATCAGCACGTCTTCCACTTTCACAGGTGTTTCCCCTTTCGCGTGTGTCAGTGCACCCCAAAGCGCTGCTTTTTTGCCGTATTTTTCAACTTCTTTGATATAATAATCTGTAAAATAGCGGAATTTTTCCACCACTTCTTTGTCTTTGTTACTATACTCATCAGTTCCGATATGCACATACTCATTTACAAAAACAGGATTTTCACCTTCCAGATATTCTTTGAAAAGTCCATCCAAGAACTCATAAGTTTTTGGGTGAAATAAATCCAAGTGATCCATTCCATATTCTTTACTGCCTATTTCGGGTAAATAGTGTGCAAATGCTAAAGTGTGCGCGGGTGCATCAATTTCCGGAATAATGGTTACGCCTTGCTTTAATGCGTCCAACTGCAACTGACGGAATTCATCTTTGCTATAGTGTCCATCTTTGGCTGCCAAACCCGGATAAGTCTCACTTTCCAAGCGAAACGCCGAATAGGTTTTGTCCCAATCATCACCGAAATGTTGCTTAAAGCCGTTGTCGTTTAAGTGAATTTGGAAGGTGTTCATTTTGTAGTATGACATCAAATCTACTACTGCTTCCAGAAATTCCATCGGGAAAAATTTACGTCCCACGTCAAGCATAAATCCACGTTTTGGATAGTCGGGATAGTCAATAATCACACCTTGCGGCAACATAAAAGATTGTTCCAGCATTTGCAACAAAGTACGTGTACCCCAATAGAGTCCGGTAGTAGAGTTAGCGGTAACTTGTACCGAATTTCCAATTTCAATTTTGTAAGCTTCTTTACCGTTTGTTTTCAACACATTTGGGTCAAGCACAAAAACCACATTTCCTGTACTTTTTGAACCTGCTTTTCTCAATTTAAGTTCTTTCCCAAACATCCCTTCATAATCCTCAGAAAACTGCTTGGCAATATCCTTGCTTGCAACATCGGCTATAAGTTTTGTTTTAGAAGAAAATAAAAATGTACCGTTACTGCCTTTCCACTCTTTAAGTTCGGGAATTACAAACGGCTTGCCCTGCTGAGCAAAACTTGAAACTGAAAACAAAAGTGTTAAACACAAAAATAGAATTCTCATAGTTTTAATTTTAAAGTGTATAATGATTAAATTTTAAGTAAATTCAACATCTATTTTACAAAGATACGACTAAAATCTCTATCAATCAGGATAAGGATAGTCGCACCCCGAGTAAATTTATTTATCAACTTAAATAGTTTAATCAGGTTTTTGCTTCTAATTAACGACTTACTCGGGGTGCGACTAATAAAAACTTATCCTTTATTCACCTACTCTTTCCTGCTTTTATTACGTTTCCATTGCCTTAGCTTCACAAGAATAACAATGGCAATTATAATAAATATTATAGCAACAATAATCGGAATAAACAGCGCCATAACAGAAGCGCCTGTCGCTGCTACGTTCTCGCCTGTAGAAACGACCGGATTACCTGTTCCTGCAGTAAACTTACTGGACGCAAATCGTGATAGCACGCTTCCGCTTTGCATCGTAGCAGCTGTACCACCGCCCACCACAAAACCCATAATCCACTTTGTCAACTCATTATCCATTGGCAGTACGGAAGTCATCAGCAGTGTGCCTGCTAAAACAGCTAACGGCGTTGTAATAGCATCTAAGAGATTATCCACAAACGGAATATAGTACGCCAATACTTCCACCACAGTTGCCACACCAAAACAAATCATAGCCGGCACACTCCCAAGCCAAGCGAAACCCTCTGAAACCGGAATAATATTAAAATGGGCTGCCACACTGGCAACCAACATAGGAATAAAGACACGAAATCCGGCACTGGCACTTAGCGCAATCCCTAAAGCAATAGCGGTAATTATTTCTGTATTCATAGGTTACAAAAATAAGAATTTTTTCTCAAATCCAAAGGATAATCTACGACAATTCAAGACATTACTCTCAATAAGATTGCATTTGAAAGTTTCAAACTTTTAAAAACAAAAAACCGCGACACAAAATGCCGCAGTTTTTCTTATAATATTACTCTATAGAACATAACGACTACTTCACCACTTTTTCTTTTAGCAACGCCAAGTCAAGCACTTCCATAATATCGGTAACGTAATGAAATTTCAAGCCTTTTAGATAAGTAGCTTTGATTTCTTCTACATTTTTGCGGTTTTCTTCGCAAATAATAATGTCGGTAATTCCGGCACGCTTAGCCGCCAAAATTTTTTCTTTAATTCCACCTACCGGCAACACTTTTCCACGAAGCGTGATTTCACCCGTCATAGCTACGTTTTTACGTACTTTTCGTCGAGTAAATGCAGAAACAAGCGCCGTAGTAATGGTAATCCCGGCAGAAGGTCCGTCTTTCGGAATGGCGCCTTCCGGTACGTGTACGTGTACGCTGTTTTCGTCAATTAGTTTTTGGTCAATGCCTAAAGTTTCTGCATTGGCTTTAATATATTGCAAAGCAAGCATAGCAGATTCCTTCATCACCTCACCCAGATTTCCCGTAAGGGTAAGTGTAGGTGTTTTTGCAGGACTTAGACTACTCTCAATATACAAAATATCACCACCCACGCTTGTCCAAGCTAATCCGGTAACTACTCCGGCGTATCTGTTGCCTTCATATTTATCCCGATTATATTTAGGTACACCCAAAAGTTCCTTCAAATCATCGGCAGTTAATTCTACATTGTATTTCTCGTTGGTAGCTACCTTCAAAGCCACTTTTCGCATCAAGCTTGCAATTTGTCGGTCAAGCTCTCGCACACCGGATTCGCGGGTATATTGGTCTATCAGTTGAGCAATAATAGGTTTTGTTAGCACTAAATTCTCGCTTGTCAGACCATGATTTTCCAACTGCTTCGGAACCAAATGCCTGTCTGCAATTTCCACTTTCTCTTCCTGCGTATAGCCACTAACCTCTATCAGTTCCATTCTATCCAAAAGCGGACGTGGAATGGTGTTCAAATTGTTTGCCGTAGCGATAAAGAGCACTTTCGACAGGTCAAAATCAACATCTATATAGTTGTCGTGGAATGCGTAGTTTTGCTCAAGATCTAATACTTCAAGCAAAGCAGACGAAGGATCGCCTTTGTAATCAGAAGCGATTTTATCCAACTCATCCAGCACAAAAACAGGATTGGCTGAACCTGCTTTCTTTATATTCTGCAAAATTCGTCCCGGCATCGCACCGATATAAGTTCTACGGTGACCGCGAATTTCAGCCTCATCGTGCAAGCCTCCCAGCGACATCCGAACGTATTTTCTACCCAAAGCTTCTGCGATAGATTTTCCGAGTGAAGTTTTTCCCACGCCGGGCGGACCGTACAAGCAGATAATTGGCGATTTCATATCGCCTTTTAGTTTTAGCACCGCCAAATATTCCATAATTCGCTCTTTTACCGTATCCATCCCAAAGTGGTCTTTATTCAAGACACGTTTGGCATTTCGTAGGTTAAAGCTATCTTTTGTGTATTCATTCCAGGGAATATCGAGCATGGTTTCCACATAGTTTACCTGAACCGTAAACTCCGGTGAATGCTGATTGATTCGCTCCAACTTATTCAGCTCTTTTTCAAAAGTAGCCGCCACTTGCTCATCCCATTTTTTCGTTTTAGCACGTTCTCTAAACTCATCAATATCAGCCTCTAACGAGTTTTCACCCAACTCATTTTGAATGGTTTTCATCTGTTGTTGCAAAAAATACTCTCGCTGCTGCTGATCAATTCCTTGTTTTACTTTATCCTGAATAGAAGCCTTTATTTCAATCATTTGCGACTCACGAGTAAGCAGATTTAGTAACTGATAACCTCGCTCCATCACCTCATCAATTTCTAACAAACGCTGTTTCTCCTCTACGCTTAGTCCAAAGTTGGCACAAATATAATTTATCAGGAATACCGGATTTTCAATATTTCGAACGGCAAAAACCATCTCCGGCGGCATCATTCCGGCGCTTTCAATGATTTTCGCAGCCATATCACGAATGGAAGATACCAACGCTGTAAAAGATTTGTCTTTTGGTTTTGGTAAAATCTCACCTAACGGATTAACTTTAGCTCGAATAAAAGGTTTTTGAGATACCAATTCTCCCATTTCGAAGCGTTTTTTCCCTTCTAAAATAGCCATAGTGGTTCCGTCAGGCATTTCAAGCACTCGAACAATTTGTGCTACCACACCCGTTTTATACAAGTGCTCAATGTCCGGCTCATCTACCATTTTATCTATCTGAGTAGCCGCACCCAGCAATCCATCCGTATCTTTTAGTTTTTTAATAATGCGTAGCGACTTCGGTCGAGCCACAGCTACCGGAACAAGAACACCCGGAAACATTACGATATTTCTGAGCGGTAAAATCGGCAGCACATCTCCACTGTTCAGCTGAATTTCCGTAGGATTTTCATCTAAAGAGATTATCGGCATTACCTCGGCACGCCCCATTATTTCATCTGTCAAAAGTTTTTCTATTTTTTTATTCATCTGTCGTTTTTTCTGCAATTATGACATCTTATGCCAAAATGACACGCCATTTAAAATCAAAAATCAAATCAACAGGCAGTACACCTTTGATTTTCAGTTAGTTTTACATTTTATCCAAACATGAATAGTATATAAGACAATAGTTATGCCAAGGCGAGTTTATCATTTGCTTTTTACCATTAAACTCAAACCTAACAATCAAACCTAACAGGTTTTTAAAACCTGTTAGGTTTGATTACCTTTCTACCACATTTTCTTCGTATCTGAAGTTTTGACCAAAAGCTTTTGCAGTAACAATTTCGGACTTTAATACCCATATTTTAAGATTTCGAATAGCTGGATCAGAAATTTTGAAATCTCTGTTTACATAATACTTCATAAATATCCCGATAAGGCGAGATTTTTCATCAAAATCTTCCACAAACTCAATTTTGCCTTTTATAAGTACGCTTTTAGAGTTCATGGCGTAACTACATGCTACATCAGGATGCTGATACATCAGCTTGTTATTTTCCGTACAAAACGTTACGCAAACTCGGTTATCAATTTCCAACAACTCCAAATGCTTGCCTTCCGGACCGGAATGCATAATAATTTGCCCATCGTGATAAGCAAAATTCATCGGAATTACGTATGGTGAACCGTCTTTTTCGGTTATTCCTACAAAACAATGGTCACAACCATTGATAATTTTATCTATTTCTTGCTGATCGTGAATAAAACTTGTTCTCATAGTTTGTATTTTTACACAAAAGTAGATATTTTTGTCTGAAATTTAAATTTTAATTGTCGAAAACAGCCCAATAGAGCTTAAATTTAGATGAAAAACAATTTTTTAAGTTAACTTATGTTAAATATTGCGGTTTTTAAACAGAATTTATGCTTTATAACATAAAATTGGCTTATCTTTGCATCGTGTTTTTCATGGTATTAGATTTAAGGTTAATTGAAGATTGGGTTGTCGTGAGACAACCTTTCTTTTTTTAAACAAGTTCAACGATGAATACAACGCTCGCCAGACTTCTATCTGCAATGAAATCTGCTATGCCAATTGCCGGAAGAACCAGCGTGTGGCTTCTGAAAATCATTATTCCCATCACCCTTATAGTAAGTATTCTGCAATATTTAGGTGTGATAGAAGTTGTAGCCAAGGCACTTACTCCCTTATTTTCTTTTATAGGATTGCCAGGCGAAGCAGCTATTGTATTTCTAACCAGCATATTTTTATCACTTTACGCACCTATCGCTGTTATTGCGACGCTACCGCTTAATCCACGTGATATTACGATTTTGGCTGTTATGTGTCTTATCGCACATAATATGATTGTAGAAACTGCCGTACAACATAAAACCGGCTCCAACTACTTTGGGATTTTTGCTCTTCGGATTATCGGTGCGTTTGTAGCAGCATTTTTTCTAAATTTACTTTTGCCGGAAACAACCGAAACTGCTCACATAGTTTTAGATAACAACGTAGATCCAAGTTTTTGGCAAATGATACAAACCTGGGCTATTGGTGCTTTTTGGCTAACAGTCAAGATTTTGCTTATCGTTACGGGCTTGATGATTCTACAGAACATTCTGCAAGAATTCAAAATCCTCGATCTGATTTCACGCATTTTCGCACCATTAATGACAGCTATGGGATTACCTCGTAGCACATCATTTCTTTGGTTTGTGGCACATATTTTGGGGCTGACATATGGGGGTGCGGTAATGATTGAGGAAGTCAAAAATAACAAACTCAGCAAATACGATGCAAACTTGCTAAATTATCACACGGCACTCAATCACTCCACACTCGAAGATACTTTACTATTCGTTGCTATCGGGGTTCCGGTGCTTTGGATGATTATTCCAAGATTTATTATGGCAATCGTCTTCGTTTGGTTTGTTCGCTTGGTTAGACATATCAAAAGCAAGCACCGTTTACAAAGGCGTTAAGCTGATTGCCCTCGTTAATTAGAATTGTATGTAAAATATTCAAAAATATAATTGGTACAAAACGCTTTTATCTGACAATAATTATATACTACATAAAAAACTAAATAATATAATGTACGCTACCATATCCAAAACAAAAAAAACCTTGATTGATGCTGCTCGAGAACTTTTCGCATCACACGGCAAGAATAATACTACAATGAATGATATAGCGGAAGCTTCAAACAAAGGAAGGCGTACGCTATACACCTATTTTAAAAACAAAGATGAAGTTTATAAAGCTGTGATAGAAAACGAGGTAAACATTGTTATGCAAGCACTTAGCGAAAATGCACAGAGCAATCTTGACCCTTATGAAAAGCTAAAATCTCACATAATAATCCACTTAGAAAGCATCAAAAACTCAGTTACCCGAAACGGGACTTTACGTGCTGACTTTTTCAGGGATATTTATGAAGTAGAACGAACACGGCGTAAAATGGACACTTTAGAACTTGGCTTAATCCAAGGCATTTTAGAAGAGGGTGTAGAAAAAAAAGAATTCAAACAGACTGATACTGAGGTACTTTCTACCATTATTCTCTACTCACTCAAGGGATTAGAAGTTCCCTATATCCGACAAAACATCCCTAAATTTGAAGAAAATAAAGAGGAAATTGTTGAAGTGATTTTCAAAGGTATCCGCAGAAATCATTAATTCTCCTACTCTCTAAGCTGTGGCTATGCCTACACAATGTTAATTTTTAATGGATTAGCCACAAATACAAAATATTTTCTGTATCTTTGCAGCCTTTACTATTAATCTATTTACTTAAAAATTATTATGATGAAAAAATTACTATTTATCAAAAAAACGACACTTGCGTTAATTGCTGTAGTATTGGTTTCTGCGATGTCTTATGCGCAAACAACCAATCCTAGTGTGGACTTATTGTCAGGCGATATTAAAGCTACAATTACCAGCGCTACTGCTTCTGCATTTCAAGAAGGGGATGGCATTGAAAAAAGCTATGACAATGACCCTTCAACCCTCTACCACTCTCCGTATAACGGAACAACTTTCCCTATTACCCTTACTTACAACATCAATCCGGCGGACATTGATATGGTTATTTATACCACACGTCCTTCTTCGGGTGCCATGGGTGATACCAACGGAAACTTCAAGCAGTTCTCCATTGCCATAAAAAAGGAAGGGGAGACAGGCTATACAAAAGTTTTAGACACTAACTTGAACGGAGAAGCCGGTACTCATCGTATCAAATTGCCGAGCTTGCAAGAAAAAGCGGTTTCAATACGGTTTACTGTTCAACCCGGTGCTTCCGATAAAGCCGGAACAGACTTTGCCAGTTGTGCCGAAATGGCTTTTTGTAAAGCAGGTCCGGAATTTGATCCTAGCAGTATATTTGCAGACGCTATTTGTTCCGCTCTGAAACCCGGAATTACTCAAGCACAAATTTCTGCTATCACAAATGAATACTACAAAGCATTGGCTCAACAACTCTTTGACGGAACCTATTCAAAAGAGTTTCGTGTCAATGAATTTAAGGCTTGGCCTCATCCGCATGATTTTGCATGGCCTAACCGTTTAAGTTTTGCTTATAGCTTATGCGACAACCCAACCGGAATTTATATGCGTGAAGGTGATAAAATTGCCGTTTTTGCTGATAATATCGGTGAAGTAGCCGTATCCTTACAACTAAAAAATTACAATGAAGCTACAGGCGGAAACTATAATGCAAATACCAGCTATAGACTATCCAATGGTGTAAATATTATTCAAGCCGATAGAGAAGGATTGTTATATGTACAATATTTCACTCCCAATCACTTAAATGCACAGAAAGTAAAATTACATTTCGCTTTTGCAAATGTAGCAGGTTATTTCGACAATCAAATACACACAAAAGAAGATTGGACTCGTATTCTAAATGGCAATAAATATACGTATATGGATGTGGTGGGTGCATACGCACACCTTACTTTCCCAACTGCAAACTACAAAAGAGCAGCAGCTACTACCGGTTTAGAGCTAATTAATCTATACGATGACTTGGTTCATAAGTTGCGTGAATTTATGGGATTTTACAAATACAACAGACTCCCATACAATCGTAACCATTTTATTGTAGTATATCACGGTTATATGTATGCTACGAGCTACCGCACGGCTTATAATGAAAGCACTTTAGACCACATACTTAATGTAAACACATGTAAGTCTTCACCTTGGGGACCTGTTCACGAACTTGGACACTCCAACCAGCACAATCCTCTATTCAAATGGACAGGAACTACGGAAGTTACTAACAACCTTCAATCATTATTTATTCAGACAGCTTGGGGTAACACCTCGCGCTTAATCAACGAAAATCGTTATCAAGAAGCTTATGATCACCTGATGGCACCAAAAATAGCTAATGCAAATGCAGGTATTTGGCAAAAACTGGTTTCTCTATGGCAAGTTCAGCTTTTCTTTGCTGAAGTACTGGGCAAAACAGACACGTATGCCAAAATTTACGAAGGTTGTCGTACATGGCCTGTAGGTGATGGACCCGGTTCACATCAGATGACTTTTACAAAAATTTTAGTTGATTCAACTAAAACGGACTTAACTGAATTTTTGGATGCTTGGGGTTACTTAAGACCAATAAATAATGTAGTAGGTGACTATACATCTAGACAGTTTACTATTACTGAAAATGACGTAGCGGAACTTAAACAATACATTAAAGACAAAAACTTCCCGAAACCCGGATATAAAGTTCAGTATATTACCGATGTAAATAAACATATCTACAAAGACAAACTAAATGTGGTACAAGGCACTCACACCCAAGACGGAAGTACATTTACTCCTACCGGATGGAAGAATGTGGTGGCTTATGAGTGCTATCGCGGTGACGAATTAGTTTATATAGCTCGCGGTGATATGAATTCGTTTACTTTCCCGGGTAGATTTGACAACACTTGTGTATTATACGCAGTTCAGTACGATGGAGAAAAATTCAAAATGGCAGAAGGCTACGGCAGTCCGCTACCGGAATTAGAAGCACCAAAATTCAGCACTTCCAGTAATGAACATTGGTATTACATCAAAAACATGAGTAGTGAGCAAACCAACTCGCAAGGCGGTACTCCTCGTGGCTACTGTTCACTTCATGCTACAGGTGAAGGACAAGTTGTAACAGGTAAGTCACTACCGGTATTTGAAACTCAAAAATGGAAACTCCAACGTGTTACTCCGAGTGCATTTGCACTTGTAAATCAAGATGGTTTATATCTGGGAACTGATATGCGAGCAACCAAAACCAGACCAAACACAGACCTACTTTGGCAAAAAATGGAATATGCAAATAAGCAAGGCACATTCGGTTATAGATTAGTTTCATCACAAGACAATCCGGAAAAACCGGACGAAAAAATGGATATTGTAGCACACTTGCAACTAAATGGTAACTTAACAAACTATACACCAAGTGACGAGGCTTCGTTATGGCAGTTTGTTCCGGCAGATTTTATTAAGTTGACAGACAGTGAAAATACTTATGATTATAACATTCAAACTATCAGAAACGATGAAACTGTAGCAGACTATCATCTACAAAAAAGCGCTACAGACAATAAAGCTGTAACTGCTTTAGATGATTCTGACAATTGGAATATCATTGCATCGACAGGAGGTGCTATTCATCTAAGAAATAAAGATAATATGTACCTGGGTGCAACAAGCATAGTACTTCCATTTTTGAAAGAAACTCCGACTAACTATTATCTATATCTAACAAGCTATGGTGGTATTGTTGGTTTACGTATTGCCAATAGCACTAGCGCTAATGCATCGCTTTTGAATGTGGATACTTCTAATAGTTTACGTTTCAGAACTACGAAAGACGTTGGCTCTATGTGGTACTTCAGTCCGAGTGTTACAAACAGTGTGGAAAAACTTAATGCCAATGCCGCAAAATACAAAATCTACGTTCAAGATAGAAAAGTTGTAGTAAGCGAAGCTGCCGGTGAGTTTACAGTTTACAGCATAAGTGGTCAGCAAGTAAGAAATGAAAACTTAGCAAGTGGTGTCTATATTGTTAAAGGCGCTGACTTCGCAACAAAAGTTTTGGTTAAATAAGCGATAGCTGACTTTATTCTATCATAATAATAGCCACTTCACATTAAGTATGAAGTGGCTATTTATTTAATTCTCAAACCCAAATTACGAAATCATAACGTATTAAAGCACATCGAATATACAAAATTTTTCTGTACCTTTGCAGCCTTTACCAATTAATCTATTTACTTAAAATTTATTATGATGAAAAAATTACTATTTTTCAAAAAAACAACACTTGCGTTAATTGCTGTAGTACTGGTTTCTGCCATATCTTATGCACAAACAACCAATCCAAGTGTGAACTTATTATACGGGGATATTAAAGCTACAATTACCGGCGCTACTACTTCTGCTGACCAAACTTGGGATGGTATTGAAAACAGTTATGACAATGACCCATCGACCATCTACCACTCACCATACAACGGAACAACTTTCCCTGTTATTCTTACCTACAACATCAACCCTGCGGACATTGATATGGTTATTTACACCACACGTCCTTCCAAGGGTGCCTCAGAAGATACTAACGGGAATTTCAAGGAGTTTTCTATTTCTATAAAAAAGGAAGGAGAAACAAACTATACAAAAGTTTTAGATGTTGACTTAAAAGGAGAGTCCGGTTCCCACCGTATTAAATTACCAAGCTTGCAAGAAAAAGTAGTTTCAATACAATTTATTCTCGAACCCGGTGCTACCGACAAGGAAGGAACAGACATTGTCAGCTGTGCTGAAATGGCTTTCTGCAAAGCAGGTCCGGAATTTGACCCGAGTAGCATATTTGCTGACGTAGCTTGTACTATACTGAAACCCGAAATTACTCAAACAGAAATTTCTGCTCTCACTAATGAATACTACAAAGCATTAGCTCAACAACTCTTTGATGGAACCTATCCGAAAGAGTTTCGTATCAACGAATTTAAAGCTTGGCCTCATCCGGATGGTTTTGCATGGCCTAACCGCTTAAATATGCCTTACAGCTTATGCGACAATCCGACTGGAATTTATATGCGTCCGGGAGATAAAATCGCCGTGTTTGCTGAAAATTTAGGCTCTATACCCGTATCTCTACGCTTAAAGAATTACAATGAAGCTACAGGCGGAAGCTATGAATCAAATACCGATTATTTGCTATCCAACGGAATTAACATTATTCATGCCAATAGAGAAGGATTGCTATATGTACAATATTTCACTCCCAATCACTTAACCGCAGAAAAAATAAAATTACACTTTGCTTTTGCAAACGTAGCCGGATACTTCGACAATCAAATACATAAAAAAGAAGACTGGACTCGTATTCTAAATGCCAACAAATATACATATATGGATGTGGTAGGTGCATATGCACACCTTACTTTCCCAACTGCAAACTACAAAAGATCGGCTGCCAATACAGGTTTAGAGCTGATTAATTTATATGATGACATGGTTTATAAGTTACGTGATTTTATGGGATTTTACAAATACAATAGAAACCCCTACAATCGTAACCATTTTATTGTGGTATATCATATGTATATGTATGCTACAGCTTACCGCACGGCTTATAACGTAAGCACATTAGACCACATACTTAATGCAAACACATTAAAGTCATCACCTTGGGGACCTGCTCACGAAGTTGGACATGTCAACCAGCACAACCCTCTATTTAGATGGGTAGGAACTACGGAAGTTACTAATAACGTTCAGGCGTTATTAATTCAAACTGCATGGGGAAACGACTCTCGCTTAATCCGCGAAGATCGTTACCAAGAGGCTTACGACCATTTGATGGCACCAAAAATTGCTAATGCCAATGCCGGAATTTGGCAACAACTGGTTCCTCTGTGGCAAATTCAACTTTTCTTTGCAGAAGTACTGGGAAAAACAGACACTTATGCTAAAATATATGAAGCTTGTCGTACATGGGGCATAGGTAATGGACCCGGCTCACATCAAATGACTTTTACAAAGATTTTAGTTGATTCTACAAAAACGGACTTAACCGAGTTCTTGGATGCTTGGGGATACTTAAGAACGATAGACAACGAAGTGTCCGATTACACTTCTGCGCAATTTACTATTACCGAGGAAGATTTAGCGGAACTTAAACAATACATAAAAGACAAAAATTTCCCGAAACCCGAATATAAAATTCAGTATATTACTGATGTAAATAAACACATCTACAAAGACAAACTAAATGTTGTACAAGGGACTCACACGCAAAATGCAAGCACATTTACACCTAGCGGATGGCAAAATGTGGTAGCTTACGAGTGCTATCGCGATGGTGAATTAGTTTATATAGTTCGTGGTGATATGAGTGGTGAGAAGTCGTTTACTTTTCCGGGTAGATTTGACAACACTTGTGAACTATATGCGGTACAATACGATGGTAAAAAAATCAAAATGGCTGACGGTTTTGGTAATCCGCTACCGAAATTAGAAGCGCCAAAATTCAGCACTTCCGATACAGAACATTGGTATTACATCAAAAATATGAGTAGTGAACAGACCAACTCACAACAAGGTGCTACACCTCGCGGTTTCTGTTCACTTCATGCTACAGGCGAAGGACAAGTTGTAACAGGTAAATCCTTGCCGATATTTGAAACTCAAAAATGGAAACTCCAACGTATTTCTCCTACTACATTTGTGCTTGTAAATGAAGATGGTTTGTATATGGGAATTGATATGCGAGCAACCAAAACCATACCAAGTTCAGAGAAACTTTGGCAAAAATTGGATTATGCAAGTAAGCAAGGCACATCCGGCTATAGATTTGTTTCATCACAAATCAACCCTGCGAATAACGAAAAAGAGGATATTATAGCACACTTACAACTAAATGGTAACTTAACAAACTATACTCCAAGTGACGAGGCTTCGTTGTGGCAGTTTGTTCCGGCAGACTTTATTAAGTTGACAGACAATGAAAACACCTATGATTATAATATTCAAACCATCAGAAACGATGAAGCTGTAGCAGACTCTTATCTACAAAAAAGTGCTACAGAAGATAAAGCTATAACTGCTTTAGATGATTCTGACAATTGGAATATCATCGCATCGAAAGATGGTGCTGTTCATCTGCGTAACAAAGACAACAAATACCTAGGTACAACAAGTTTGGTATTCCCATTTATGAAAGATACGCCTACTAACTACTATTTATATCTGACAAATTATGATGGTTTTGTAGGTATACGTATTGCCACAGGTACTAGTGCTACTGCATCAGTATTGAACGTTAACGCTTCAAACAGCCTAGCGTTCAGATCTACAAAAGACTTAGGCTCTGTATGGCAATTTACTCCTAGCGTAATAAACAGTGTAGAAACACTTAACGCCAATGCTATAAAATACAAAATCTACGTTCAAGATAGGAAAGTAGTGGTAAGCGAAGTTGCCGGAGAATTTGCAATTTACAGCATAAGCGGTCAGCAAGTAAAAAATGAAAACTTAGCAAATGGTGTCTATATTGTAAAAGGCACTGATTTTGCAACAAAAGTATTGGTTAAATAACCAATAAGATTACCTAAACGCTAGCATAAAATAGCCGCTTCACTATTGATGTGAAACGGCTATTTTATTTACCATGAGTTCAAAATCAAAACACTTTACTTTCTCACTTGTCCATCACCTTCTATCACCCACTTATACGAACAAAGCTCTTCCAAAGCCATCGGACCGCGAGCGTGAAGTTTCTGTGTGCTGATACCGATTTCTGCACCCAATCCAAATTGTGCACCATCTGTAAATGCTGTAGAAACATTGGTGTAAACGCAAGCGGCATCTACTACGGTGATGAATAATTGCGCATTTTCAGCGTTTTCAGTTACGATGGATTCGCTATGTTTTGAACTGTATTTGGTAATATGCTCAATGGCTTTGTGAATGTCTTTTACCGTTTTTATCGACATTTTATAGTCCAAAAATTCCGTCCCGAAACTTGATGCATCGGCTTTTTTCAACAGATTTTCCGGATATTTTCCCGAAAGTACTTCAAAGGACTCTTCATCAGCATAGATAATCACATTTTTATCCGCCATTTTGATACAAAGTTCGGGTAAGTCCGAAAGTCTTTTCTCGTGAATAATCAAAGTGTCCAACGCATTACACACACTTACACGACGGGTTTTTGCATTGAAAATAATATTTTTCCCTTTCTCAAAATCACCAAATTCATCAAAGTAAGTATGGCACACGCCTGCACCGGTTTCAATCACGGGAACCATCGAATTTTCACGTACAAAATTAATCAATCCCTTTCCACCGCGTGGAATAATCACATCCACCACGCCCACGGCATCCATTAGTTCCGCCGTAGCTTCGCGTCCTGCCGGCAGCAAAGTCACGATATGTTCATCCAAACCGTTTTCTTTCAACACCTTTTTTATCAAATCAACGATAGCCAGGTTGGAATTATGTGCATCACTTCCGCCTTTCAGCACACAAGCATTTCCGGACTTAAAACAAAGCGAAAATACATCAAAACTCACATTCGGACGAGCTTCGTAAATAATGCCAATCACACCGAAAGGAACAGAAATTCTACTTATTTTCATTCCGTTCGGACGAGTAGTTTCCATCAACTTTCTGCCGAGTGGGGAAGGAAGTTTTGCCACGTTTCGCATATCTGCAGCAATAGCAAACACCCGATCCGGTGTAAGTTGCAATCGGTCATAAAGCGGATTGGACGGGTCCATCGCTGCCAAATCCAACGAATTAGCTTTGATTATTTCTGAACAGTTTTTATCTATTTCATCGGCTAATTTCAGTAAAACGGAACTTTTCTGCTCATCTGAAATCAGATTTAACGCACGAGCGGCTTTTACCGCAGTTTCTTTCCAGTTTATTGTATTTTGTGTAGTCATTTTAAGATGTTTTACAATAAATTCAGTACCCGGTCAAGTTCTTTGGACAGGATATTTTTCAAAAAATCCAATTGTTCAATTTCAGCCATCAATCGTTTTATCTCTTCCATGTTTTTGTCGTCATTGGCTTTTTTCATATCCAAAAGCTTTTCCCTTCGTCTGTTCATAATTAGTGCCAGCTTATATTCATAAATATAGCGTGGCGCCAACTCATTCAAGCGTTGGTCATCAGTTTCCAACTCTCTGTATTTGGAATGAATTTTACTAAGCGTATATTTTTCGGTAATCAGTTCAGCACAAATTTTACTTATTTCCACATCGGGATGATGCGTAAAATACTTTTCCACATCCGTTCTGCCGGTTTCTATAAACCGCTTGTACTCATCCAAAATCGTTTGATAAATCTCATTTTTAAATTTCAGTCCGTCGTTTTCAAGCTCGTGGAAAATATACTGACTAACCGTAACTTTTCGGCTGTTTTCACCATTTTCGTCGGTAGCGATAAACTGCAAATGCTGTCCGTATTTGATTAGCACACGAAGTAAGTTTTCTTCTTCATTTTGGAACTTTTCGGTAACTTCAACCAAGCTTTCCGGCGTAGGAGTTTCTTTTGCCTTATCGGCTATTTCCGTGTTTGGTTTGGGTGTAAATTTCGCTTGCAGTTCCCTGTTTTTTATCTTTGCAATTTCGTGATAAAGCGTCTGCTCATTCACGTCCAACAAGGTGCTGCACTCTTTTACATATTCACCTTGAATGATCTGATTCGGGATAATGGCGATACTTTTTACTACATCCTGAATCAACGCAGCTCTTTTTATCGGGTCGTCACCGGCATCGTCCAGCAACAGATTGGTTTTGAATCGGATAAAATCAACAGAGTTTTCATTAACAAAATCAACAAAATCCGACGCATTGTGTCTTCTTGCAAAACTATCCGGGTCATCGCCTTCGGGAAGTAGTAGCACTTTGATGTTCATTCCTTCTTCCAGCAGCAGGTCAATTCCACGCAGCGATGCTTTGATTCCGGCAGGGTCGCCGTCGTAGAGTACGGTTACATTTTCCGTAAAACGGTGAATAAGTCGGATTTGTCCGGGTGTAAGCGAAGTTCCGGATGATGCCACCACGTTTTCAATGCCGCTTTGGTGCATGGAAAGCACGTCGGTATAGCCTTCCACCAGAAAACATCGGTCTTCTCGTACCATCGCCTGTTTAGCAAAGAAAATTCCGTAAAGCTCGTTACTTTTGTGGTAAATTTCACTTTCAGGCGAGTTGACGTATTTGGCTAATTTTTTATCATTTTTCAAAATTCGCCCACCGAAAGCAAGCACTTTTCCCGAAAGCGAATGTACGGGAAACATCACACGTCCGCGAAAACGGTCGGCAATGTAATTATTTTCACCTTCGTACGTCAATCCGGTTTTTACCAAAAACTCTTGCTTATAACCGGCTTTCAATGCGGCTTGCGTAAAAGCATCTTTTTCATCGAGACAGTATCCGAGTTGGAATTTCTGAATAATATCGTCGCGGAAACCACGCTCGCGGAAATACCCAAGCCCGATAGCTTTCCCGTCAATATGATGATGCAGGATATTACTAAAATATTTCTGAGCATACTCATTGACTAGAAGCATACTTTCGCGGTCGTCTTTAGCTGCTTTTTCTTCCGCAGTAAGCTCTTTTTCAACCACTTCAATATGGTACTTTCGAGCCAGATATTTCAGTGCTTCCACATACGACATCTGCTCGTGTTCCATAATAAAATGGACAGCATTTCCGCCTTTCCCGCAACCAAAACACTTAAAAATTCCCTTAGCAGGCGAAACCGTAAAAGAAGGCGTTTTCTCGTTGTGAAATGGACACAATCCCAGCAAGTTCACACCCCGTTTACGAAGTGTAACAAAATCAGCCACCACTTCTTCTATGCGTGCAGCTTCATTAATACGGTCTATGGTTAGTTGGTCAATCAATTGTCTTAGTTAGCAGTTTATAGTTTTTAGTATATAGTATTTATCTGTGTTCCAAAAATTATTATCTTTGTTCAAAATAATTTTCAATTTCTATCGCTATGTTTTCCAAATTCAAAAATAAAGAAAGTAAAGCAACTTGTCCACATTGTCATAAAAATCTTCCGAACAGTCTTCTTTTACATTACTTTTTCAATAGGTTGTTTGATGTGTCGGAATGCCCGCACTGCCAAACGGAAATTAAGCCGGTAAAAAGCCTTAAAGGATTTATTCTGTGGCAAGCATTTTTAGTTCCTTTTGTACTTTTGTTGGTAAACTATTTTGCTTTTACCTACTTTGAATTAAACCTGATTCAATCTTTGTCAATCGCCTTATTAGCAACCGCAATTGTTGTTGTGATTTTGTATAGCGTATTATACAAAAAGATGAAATTTGAAAAAGCGTAATCAAACACAAAAACTATAAAAACAAATTTGCGTCCTGATAACTATCGGGACAGTGTCATCAGCGTTCCCACAACACATCTTTCATTAATGGCAAACTTTTCATTTTTCGTAACTGCAAAACTACTCATTTTATTCTTTTTCACAAAGAGATGAATAGTTAAAGCAAGGTCAATTTTCCGTCTAATATGCTATTTTACTGGAATCAAAGCGAAAGAATTCTTTTATTTTTGAGTTCTAAATAGAGATTTTCAATGAAAAAACGTATCTTTGTGCATTATACTCATTATTACAACAAGCCAGCATTTTTGAAACATGTTAAAACAACAACTACAACAAAAATTACAGCAGAAACTTTCGCCGGCACAGATTCAGGTGATAAAGATGCTTGAAATTCCTACTTTGGAATTGGAAGAGCGTATTCGGCAGGAATTGGAGGAAAATCCGGCTTTGGAGGAGGGTATAGATTTCTCGGATCATCCAATGAGTGAGATGGATAACCAAGAGTATGATGATGCAAATTACGATAGTGATTTAGATCTGGGAGATTACAAAAATGAGGATGATATCCCTGAGTATAAGTTGATTGCAAACAACACTTCGCGAGATGATAAACATGAAGACATACCTTTTTCCGTTGGAATTACTTTTCATGAATACTTGATAGATCAAGTGGGATTGCTACATTTGGACGAAAAACAGAAAAAGTTAGTTGAGTATATTATCGGGAATATTGACGAGGAAGGGTACTTACGCCGTGATGCAGAGTCCATGGTGGATGATATTGTGTTTCAAGTAGGCGTGGAAACTTCTGACGAGGAGATGAAGCGACTGATAAAAAAAGTTCAGCAATTAGACCCGCCGGGTGTTGGTGCTACTGATTTGCAAGAATGCTTAATGCTTCAATTGGAAAGAAAAGGTGCTACACCAATTATTTTAAATGCAAGAAAAATTATTTCTGAATATTTTGACGAATTTTCAAAGAAACATTACGACAAAATTATCCGTTCGATGAGTTTGACGGAAGATGAGTTGAAAGATATTCTAAACGAAATAACTCGACTCAATCCAAAACCCGGAAGTGCTTGGGGCGGTAGTGCATTGGAGAAAACTTTTTCAATTATTATTCCCGATTTTGTCGTAGAAAACGATGAAGGAACGCTTACTGTGCAGTTAAACAATGCCAATGTGCCGGAACTGCGTATCAATAATACCTACAACGAAATGTTTGAGGATTACACCGCTAACAAAGCCAATCAGACTCGTGAAATGCGTGATGCGGTAACCTTCGTCAAACAAAAAATTGATGCTGCTCGCTGGTTTATTGATGCTATCAAGCAACGCCAGCAAACGCTGATGACCACTATGACTGCTATTGTGAATTTTCAGCGTGAGTATTTCTTAGAAGGTGATGAGACCTTTCTTAAGCCGATGGTGCTGAAGGATATAGCAGATATTACCGGATATGATATTTCTACTATTTCTCGTGTTAGCAACAGCAAGTATGTGCAGACGGAATTTGGAGTTTATCCCGTAAAATATTTCTTCTCAGAAGCTATGACCAATGAATCCGGAGAAGAAATTTCCACTCGTGAAATCAAAAAAGTGATGCAAGAAATTATCGATGATGAGGATAAGAAAAACCCACTGAACGATGATAAACTGGTGGAAGCTCTGAAAGGAAGAGGCTATGTAATTGCTCGTCGTACAGCAGCAAAATACCGTGAACAATTGAATATTCCGGTAGCCAGACTAAGAAGAGAGATTTGATAAAGAAAGATTAAAACAATAGTAAACATAGAATACTTCGTACATTTTCTCATGGTTTCGGAAACATAGAGAAAAATATCTTTGATATTTTTTTACTATGTTCTCGAATACAATAAAAATTGACGAAATAAAAACAAATTTAATCTATTGCTTTCTATGTTTTAAAATTCGAGACGAACTCAATGATTTATAAAAAACCAACTATAACTCGAAAACACTCTTAAATGAGAACATTTTTAAAGATTATTTCCTACGTTTTCCAACCATTGCTTATGCCTACGTTTGGGATGATTTTGTTGATGCAAATTCCTTTGTTTCAGCTATTCCCAAGTTTATATAGGCTGATAGCGATAACAGGAACATTTCTTTTCACCGGAATTTTTCCCGCTATTCCCATTTTTATGATGATGAGCAGAGGACAAGTTAAAGATATGTTTATCTCACGTCGGGAAGAGCGCACAATACCTTACTTGTTCTCATTTTTAGCTTATGTTTTTTGGGTGCTGTTTTTATGGAGAACGCTTCAATTTCCTATGGAGTTTGTTATCATTGGCATTGGAGTAGTAGTAGCCTTGATTTGTATGGTTTTTATCAATCTCAAATGGAAAATTAGTGCACATGCAGCCGGGATGGGTGGTTTGGTGGGTTGTATTTTGACCGTTTCCTATTTCGTAAGCATCAATCCGTTGGGGATAATTATTCTTTCGCTTTTGATTTCGGGCTTGGTAGCCATTTCAAGAATTTACCTTAAAGCACACACTCTTATGCAAGTTCTTGGCGGATTTTGCTTAGGAGTCAGTTGTGTGATATTATCAGCATTTATTTACACTTTAATAGCTTATTAAAATTATGAATCATCAGATTGCACAAATCGCTGAACGCTTGCGTGGACTACGCGATGCATTGGAACTGGAAGTAGATGAAATAGCAGAAAAATGTGGAGTTTCATCAGAAGATTATGCACTTTACGAGAGTGGTACCACTGATATTCCCATGAGTTTTCTCTTCACCTTAGCACAAACTTTTGGACTGGATACAACAGAACTTCTTTCCGGAGAAACAGCACGAGCACAAGCTTTTTTTGTTACTCGTAAAGGAAAAGGTATAAGTGTAGAGCGCAGAAAAGCATACAAGTATCAGGCGCTTGGGTCAGGTTTTGTGGGAAATAGAGCGGAAGTGTTTGAAGTTACCGTAGAACCGAATGATAACCCCATTTCACTAAATAGACATCAAGGACAGGAGTTTAACTTAGTGCTTCAAGGTTCATTGCAACTGCATATTGCCGGAAATGAGCTGGTGTTGAACGAAGGCGACAGCATCTATTTTGACGCATCTAAACCACACGGTATGAAAGCACTAAACAATGAGAAAGTGATATTTCTGGCTATAATTGTTTAGTAAAAATGAAGTAAATGATTTTTAGGATTAGATAATAAGATTAATACAATAATGATAGAAAAATACTTAAAACAAACTATTTTTTCCAATCAAAAAGATTTTAGAGATAATTATAAAATTGTTATTCCCGAAAGATTTAATTTCGGATATGATGTAGTGGACGAGTGGGCAAAAACAGCACCGGATAAAATAGCGTTGAAATGGACAAACGACCAGGGCGCTTATAAGTCGCTTACATTCTCTGAACTTAAAAAAGAAACAGATAAAACAGCATCCTTTTTTCAACAATTAGGGCTGAAAAAAGGCGACATCGTAATGGCGATTCTTAAACGTCGCATAGAATTTTGGTACACCATTATTGCATTGCATAAAATCGGCGTAATCATCATTCCGGCTACTCATTTGCTGACCGAAAAAGACTTAATTTATCGAAATAATGCGGCTGATATCAAGGGAATTATTGCCGTAGGCGAAGAGCCGATTATCACGCATATCAATGATTCTTTGGCAGAATCACCAACCATTAAGCACTTAATATCTATCGGTCCGGAAGTTCCTGAAAACTGGATTGATTTTCATAAAGGTATTGAAAGTGCACCTGAGTTCACACCGATACCGGATGTGAATGAAAACGAGGATATTATGTTGATGAGCTTTACTTCCGGCACTACCGGAAATCCGAAAATGGTAACGCTCGATTATCTCTATCCTTTGGCACATATTACCACGGCGAAATATTGGCACAATCTGCATGAAGATAGTTTGCATTTGACTATTGCAGATACCGGATGGCTAAAAGCCGTTTGGGGAAAACTGTACGGTCAGTGGCTTGTGGGAGCGTGTGTGTTTGTGTATGACCACGAGAAATTTACCCCGGCAGATATGCTTAGCATGATTGAAAAGCATAAAATCACTTCACTTTGTGCACCACCGACTATTTTCAGATTTTTAATTCGGGAAGATTTGACAAAATATGATCTTTCTTCTCTTGAATATTGCACCATTGCAGGGGAAGCGCTAAATCCGGAAGTTTACAATCAATTCCTGAAACTTACAGGCATTAAACTAAAAGAAGGTTACGGACAAAGTGAAACTACACTTAGCATTCTTACTTCGCCTTGGATGGAGCCGAAACCGGGCTCTATGGGACTTCCAAACCCACATTATGATGTGGATTTGCTTACACCCGACGGGCGTTCGGCTGAAGTGGGCGAGCAAGGTCAAATCGTTATTCGTACTGATAAGGGTTATCCGAGCGGACTTTTCAAAGGCTATTACCGCAATCAGCAACTGACTGATGAGTGCTATCAAGATAATGTTTACTACACCGGCGACGTGGCTTGGCGTGATGAAGACGGTTATTTCTGGTTTGTGGGTCGTGCAGATGATGTGATAAAAAGTAGCGGTTACCGAATTGGTCCTTTCGAAGTAGAAAGTGCACTAATGACGCATCCGGCTGTGGTAGAATGTGCTATTACAGGTGTGCCTGACGAAATTCGCGGTCAAGTAGTAAAAGCAACGATTATTTTATCCAAAGAATACAAAGACAAAGCCGGAGATGAGCTGATAAAAGAAATCCAAAACCATGTGAAAAGCGTAACAGCGCCTTATAAATATCCGCGTATTGTCGAGTTTGTAGAGGAACTTCCCAAAACCATTAGCGGTAAAATTAGAAGAACCGAAATAAGGGAAAAAGATAGTATGGTTCAGTAATTTTGCTATTTAAAACTTAAAATGTTTTCACAATGAAAAGAATACAAATACTTTTACTTGCTTTATATGCAGCATTTGCCTTGCAAGCGCAGTCAACATTTAAAATACAGAGTGCCAATTCTACTACGCCGCTTTATATAAGAATAAGTAGCGGAAGTTTTGTTTTGGATGAAAGCGGTACAAGCATTACACTGTTCAACATCCCTGATGGCTATTATACAGTAGAGTTTTATGCTAACGAGCGTTCAAATAAAGTGCTAAAAAGCGTTGAAGTATATCTTGAATCCGATACTAAAACTACTTGGCTAGTAAGTCGAGGCTTTAGAATAAGCTCTGAGGTCGTTGCTACCGAACCACAGTATCAGGATGATTCACGGCACTATCCGCAAGCTATTTCAGAAGAAGACTTTGATGATATATATGAATTTGTCAACAAAGAAAGTTTCGATTCAAATAGATATAAAGCCATCGTTACTGCTACAAAGTACGCTTATCTATCTACGAATCAGATAGGCAGATTGTTAAGTTTGTTTACATTTGACGGAGATGAGAAACTGGATGCTGCCAAGCTTCTTTTTGAAAATGCAGTGGACAAACACAACTATTACAAGTTGGCAGAGTTGTTTACTTTTTCAAGCAATAAGGAAGAACTCTTAGACTTCATTAACGAAAAATAAAACATAAAATCTAAGCAATGAAAGTAATTAATCTATCCGAAGAAAATTCTATTTTACAGCAGTATCTTAAAGAGATTCGTGCTGTTGACATTCAGAAAGACCCACTTCGTTTCAGACAAAATCTGGTTCGTTTCGGCGAACTTATGGCGTATGAAATCAGCAAAACTTTGAATTATCGTCCTACCAAAGCAAAAACACCGCTTGGCGTGGCAGAGTTGATGAAAATTGATGAAAAGCTTGTTCTATCGACTATCCTGCGTGCCGGAGTTCCTTTTCATCAAGGCTTTCTAAACACGTTTGACCTTTCTGAAAGTGCTTTTGTTTCAGCCTATCGGAAATACAAAGACGCATTGAAGTTTGATATTTTTATCGAATACATTGCTTCGCCGAAATTGGATGGAAAAACACTGATTATTACCGACCCAATGCTTGCCACAGGTGGTTCTATGGAGCTAGCTTATGGTGTTCTGCTTACCAAAGGAAAACCTAAAAAAGTTATTCTTGCCAGTATTATTTCCAGTCAGCCAGCTATAGAATATCTTCAAGGTGCTTTTGGTGATGAAGTTACTTTGTGGACTGCTGTTATTGACCCTGAGTTAGATGAACATTCCTACATTGTTCCCGGTCTTGGTGATGCAGATGATTTAGCTTATGGAGCGAAGTTGTAGGGTGTAGGGTGTCTGATGCTGGATGCTGGATGTTTTGTTTGGATGTTTGGCGTTTATTCGTTTGGATATTTATACGTTCGTGCGTTTGTTAGTGGTTAGGAGCATTGGTGACCTTGTCCGTTAACCAACGGATGCCAACGATTGAGCTATTTTGAAAAATCCACCGACTGGCTTTGAGCCAGTCGGTGGATAAATTTGTTCGCTGGGTAAATGCAGCGACATAAAAAATACCGAGACATAAAGCCTCGGTATTTTTCTGTATCGTTTTAATTGTGTTCAATTGTTAAGTATATCACAGTCTTATTGCTCGGAACTCAAAGTTATTTTCCTTTTGGTTTATAGTATTGCATGGCTTTGGGAACTACTTGTTTCAAACGTGCAATTCTTTTTTCATCCGATGGGTGAGTGCTCATAAAATCAGAAACACCTTTGGTATTGTCGGCGGTCATTCTTTCCCAAAAAGTAACTGCTTCATTTGGATTGTATCCTGCCATAGCCATAAAAATTAGTCCAAGTTCGTCAGCTTCGTATTCTTGGTTATGAGAATATTTTAGCAACATCATTTGCCCACCGATACCGTAAAGTAGTCCTACACCGTTTTGTACAGCAGCAGAGCTATTGCCAACAACAGCACCCAAAATAGCACCACCGTACTGAGCAGCCACTTGTTGGCTGTATCGTTCTGCACTGTGGCGAGCTACTACGTGAGCTATTTCGTGACCAACCACTACCGCCATTCCGGTTTCGTTCATTGTCTTGGGTAAAATACCGTCATACACAGCAATTTTTCCGCCCGGCATAGCAAAAGCATTTACCTGATTTACTTTGAATAGGTTATATTCCCATTGGAAATTTTTAATTTGATCTTCCATGCCGTTTTCACGCATATATTTTTCTACCGCTGCCGCAATATTGGTTCCTACACGTTTTACCATAGCAGAATTGGTCTTGTCCGTAGAGAGAGGCACGGAGTCTTTCAACTGTTTGTATGCTGTAAAACTCATTTGATTAAGTTCAGCGTCAGATACTAAGTTGAGTTGTCTACGTCCTGTCAACATAACGGAAGAGCAAGAAGCTAATACGATGGCAGCAAGCAAGATTGGAATTAGCTTTTTCATAATTATTTCTTTTTTTAATTCATTTAATAGTTTGAAATAGTATATCTTTGCAAAGATATATATCATTTTTTGAAATTTACAATTTTTATGCCGAAATTATTTTTTAGCACTTACTGGAAGACAATTCTTTTGTGTCTTATTATATTTATCCTCTCAACCATAACTTTCAAATCAATTCCTGACATAGCACGGTTTGAGAATAGTGATAAATATACGCACGTTTTAATGTATATAGGTTTGGGTTTTGTGGCGTATTACGAATATATTCGAGATGATTTTTTCAAAAACAAATATCGAAACTGGCTTTTGAAGCTATTTCTATTTTTTGTCTTTTTCGGGGGAATGATAGAGATTCTGCAAGGCACTATTTTCAAACCACGTACTTGTGAATTTGCCGATTGGATAGCTGATATTGTCGGCTTAGCGTTGGGAATGGGAGCAGGACGAGTGTTGAGAAAATATTTTGTAAAATAGTTGTGAGATAGTTACCGGATTAGAACCATGAGTGAACTTCTTAAATATCAAATTGGAATTACGCTTATAAAAGGTATCGGACCTAATTTGGGTAAAAATCTGATAGCTTACTTAGGTGGAGTTGAAGCAGTATTTAAAGAGAAAAAACAGAATCTGGCTAAAATTCCGGGTATTGGAGATATTCTGTCTTCTGAAATTGTGTCGCAAGATGTACTACGCAGAGCGGAAGAAGAAATTGAATTTATAGAAAAGAATAAGCTACAAACGTTATTTTATACGGACAAATTATACCCTTATCGCCTAAAAGAATGTCCCGATGCGCCTATTATTCTCTATTACAAAGGAAATATTAATTTAAATGAAGGAAAGTTTGTTGCAGTAGTGGGAACACGAAAAGCGACTGATTCGGGTAAGGAAATTTGTAAGAATATAATCACGGATTTAAGTGCTAAAATTCCGAATACCGTTATCGTTAGTGGTTTGGCGTATGGTGTGGATATTTGTGCTCATAAAGCCAGTGTGGATGCGGGTTTACCAACTATTGCCGTATTAGGTCATGGTTTAGATAGAATTTATCCGGCTATCCATCGACCTACGGCTGTAAAAATGCTTGAAAAAGGCGGATTACTTACTGAGTTTATGAGTGGTACCAAACCGGATAAGCCGAATTTTGTACAACGAAACAGAATTATAGCCGGAATGTGTGATGCATTATTGGTGGTGGAGTCAGCGGTTCGTGGCGGTGCACTTATTACGGCTGAGCTGGCGAATGACTATAATCGAGATGTATTTGCCATTCCGGGACGAATAAATGATGAGTTGTCCGGCGGATGTAATAAACTGATAAAGCAGCATAAAGCCTTTTTGGTAGAGTCTGCCGATGATATTATTCGATTTATGAACTGGGAAGTGGTAGAAAAAACTTCTGAAAATATCCAAACTTTGCTGTTTGAGGATTTGACAGAAAATGAAATGAAAATCATTTCCATACTTAGACAAAAAACAGACGGCATTCATGTTAATGAACTTGCTATTATACTTGGCGTATCGTTTAGCAAGCTTTCTTCAAAGCTTCTCGCTATGGAGTTCAAAGGCTTGGTAAGATGTTTGCCGGGAGGAATGTACAGGATAGTGAAGTAGGTTTATTAATTTTTTAGAATTGGTACTTTATATAACCATTATCGGGATTCCGTTTAGCAATCAACATTTCAAGGCATTTGTACTTGTTTGAAAAGAGATTGAGAAAAAAATAAAATTTAATTTTGATTGTTTATTGGAAAAAAATGCGTTCCTTTGTTGTTGAAAAGAAAGCGTATTTTTCGCTCGGTTCGAAACCAAACAATTCTCTACAAGCTTTAATTGAATGAAAATTGTGTTTTTGACCTTTCGTTTTTTACTATTTCTATTATCACATTTTTTATTCAATTTTTTATTTCTATTATGAACATTTATTTTGGAAACTTGAGCTACAAAGTTCGAGAAAACGACCTACAAGCAGTTGTAGAAGAGTACGGAGAAGTTACATCTTGTAAAATCATTAAAGATCGTGAGACACGCAGATCAAAAGGATTTGGTTTCGTAGAAATGCCGGATGAGGATGCTGCAAAAAAAGCTATTGAAGAGCTTAACGGCGCTGAATTTGACGGACGCGCAATGGTAGTAAAAGAAGCTAACCCGCGTGCTTAAACTTCTATTTAGATAAGGTATTAAAAAACTTCCATTCTTATAAAGGGATGGAAGTTTTTTGTATTTTTGCGGAAACATTGAAATCATTATGCTAAAAAATACTTTTGCAAATTTGGGTATATTCGGAAAACTGCTTATGCTGTTTTTCGTGTTTTTTTTGTTCTCAATTATCGGACTAAGCGTGATAACAGTTGCTTTTGGTAATACAAACGATATTCAAATTCTCAAAATCAATCAACTGATACTTTCCGTTTTTACACTTCTGCTTCCGCCGATTGTATGCGGTTATTTTTGGTATAAAAACCCTTGGCAAGCCTATTCATTGCATAAATTCCCTTCCGGGAAGATGATTTTTCTTTCTATTTTGCTAATTTTCAGCATCTCACCATTTATCAATCTGCTTGTACATATCAACGAACAGATGGTACTTCCCGATTTTTTATCAAGTTTGGAAGAGCAGTTTATTGCTATGGAAAAGCAAGCTCTGGAACTTACCGAACGAATGCTTGATGTCAACACCTTTGGCGGACTGATTTTTACACTTTTGGTAATGGCTGTAATGCCGGCAGTGAGTGAAGAGTTGTTCTGTCGGGGTGCTTTGCAAAACATATTTGCAGAAAAAATCAACAAACACATTGCCGTTTGGATTGTAGCGATAATTTTCAGTTTAATCCACTTGCAGATGTATGGTTTTTTGCCACGTATGGTATTGGGTGCATTGTTGGGTTATTTACTGGTTTGGTCGGGAAGTTTGTGGCTGCCGATTATTGTCCATTTTGTCAACAATGCAACGGTAGTATTAGCGAGCTATTTTGGGAAAGAGAGTGCCACTATGGAAGCTATTGAAAATATCGGAAAAGCCGAAACGTGGGGATACGGAATTGTAAGTGCGGTGGTTTCAGGTGTGATTATTTGGTGGATTTTGCGCACTAAATCGCGAGAAACTCTGTAATGTTTTTTAATGTTCGGCTGGACTGTGTCCGTTAGCCAATAGATGCCGAACAACCCCATAACTTTCATCGAAATTGGGGACTTTTACTTTTTGACCTGCTACATTGTAAACTTCAAAGTTTTCAACGCCAGATACATTGATTTTTTACAATCTATCTCATAAAAAAAGCGTTAATTCCCATCAGTCCAATTGTTTTAATTAAAATATGTAGTACTTTTGTGGAAATTTATTTTTAGTACGTAAATACTTACCAAATTATGAAACGATTATTATTGCTATTCATCGCTATTGCATTGTTAAACACTACATTTGCGCAACTTCCCGAAAGGCATTTAAAAACCATAGACGGAAAAGAAATCAATACTACCGATATAGGAAAATCAGGTAAACCTGTTATTATCAGCTTTTTTGCAACTTGGTGTAAACCCTGTTTAAGAGAACTGAAAGCTATTCACGAAGTTTACCCCGACTGGCAAGATGAAACAGGGGTAGAGGTTATTGCTGTTTCGATTGATGATGCACAAAACAGTGCAAAAGTGAAAACCATGGTTGACGGACTGGGATGGGATTTTACAGTTTTACTCGACCCAAACGGCGATTTCAAAGCAGCTATGGGTGTAAACTTAATTCCTTGCGTATTCATTATTGACAGCAACGGTAAAATAGCTTATCAAAAAAACGGCTATACCGATGGCAGCGAACAAGAATTAATTGACAAGGTAAAAGAGATAGAGGAAAAAATCAAAGAAGAAAAAGAAGACGCTGAAAAAACAAAAGCAGCAGAAGAATCTGAAGAAAAAGAAGAAGACAAGGCGGCATGAGAAAACTTTATACTTTTACTATAACACTTTTTGTAAGTTGTATAATGGGTGTTTTATTTGCTCAAACAAATGAAAGCCCCGCTGATAATTCAATTCCAAAAAAGGGGTTCTTTGAGTCGTTTAGCGTGTCGGGGGATATTCAGACCAATATGCTCGTTGCAGAAAACGACTCGGCAATTGGTGCTGTAAAAGGCGACAAACCATTCAAGTCTAATTCCTACCTACGACTTGCTGTAAAAAACGACTATTTGGAAACCGGAATACGAGGCGAATATATGAAAAATCCGCTTCCCGGTTTTGAAGCCAATTATGCAGGCGCAGGAATAGGAAACGTATATCTACGTGGTAGATACAAGTTTCTTGATGCAACTGTAGGAGATTTTTATGAGCAATTTGGCAATGGACTAATTTTCAGAACTTACGAAGAGCGAAATTTAGGAATTGATAACTCGCTACGCGGTGGTAGAATCATTTTAAAGCCTGTACAGGGATTGACTTTGAAAGCATTAGGCGGCAGCCAACGATATTATTTCAAAGATAGAAACAATACTGTCTATGGTTCTGATCTCGAAATGAACTTAGACGAATGGATTTCTGCATTAAATAAAAATGATTGGAAACTATCCATCGGTAGTTCTTTTGTAAGCAAAATCGAACCGGACGAAATAATCATGGTTAGTGGCACACATGCTTTGAATTTACCCAAATACGTTCCGGCATTTAGCGGAAGAATTAACCTTCAAAAAAGCGGATTTGTTTTCTCTACCGAATATGCAAAAAAATGGAACGATCCATCCTTTGATAGTAACTATATTTATAAAGATGGAAGTGCACTTCTTGTCTCTACATCCTATTCACAGCGTGGCATGAGTTTCTTGCTACAAGCCAAACGAAACGAAAATATGTCGTATCGCAGCGTTCGTTCACGTAGCGGTATTTCTTCATTTATCAATCATATGCCACCATTCAGTATGCAGCACAGTTACACACTTGCGGCGCATTATCCCTATGCAACTCAACGTATGGGCGAATGGGCATTTCAAGGCGAAGTGCGTTACAATATCAAGCGTCGCACAACTTTGGGTGGAAGATACGGTGCCGATATTAGAGCCAGTTTCTCACATATACGAGGATTGTTTGACGAGGCTGATTATGCAAATCAAAATGCGAGAGGAACGATGGGATACAAACCTGCTTTTTTTGATATGAGTAAAGAGACCTATTATCAGGATTTTAATATTGACCTAAATAAAAAGGTGAACAATTTCTTCTCTTTCTCACTACTCTACATGAACCAAATTTACAACCAAAAAGTTGTTGAAGGACACGGTGTAAATGGCGATATTGTAAAAAGTAACGTGTTTGCCGGAGAGTTTAAATTCAATTTCAACCGAAAAACAAACCTTCGTACCGAATTGCAATATCTTACTACGAAACAAGATTTAGGCGATTGGCTCTATGCTTCTGCAGAATTAAGTCTTTTCTCCAGACTAATGTTAGGCTTTTCCAACACCTACAATGCTGGAACAACCAAAATTCACTATCCTATGGCAACAGCGGCTTACTCGTACAAATCACATCGTTTGCAACTCGGATACGGACGCACTCGCGAAGGTATTACCTGTGCCGGCGGTGTTTGTCGTCTGGTTCCGGCAAGCAAAGGGTTAAATATAGCATATAATTATAACTTCTAGACCAAAAAACGCTCAAAGATGAAAAAACCATATTGGATATTTGCATTAATTCTAATCATGTCGTCTTGTGATATTATTCCGGAAGACCAATTTCTGAAAGAAGTACCTAATCCACCCATGGAAAGAGTGGTACTTTTAGAAGATTATACTGGACAGAAATGTGTTAACTGTCCCAACGCTGCTATTGAAATAGATTTGCTTTCGGAAATATTCGGTAAAAATATGATTGTAGTAGCTATACATGCGGGAGTTTTTTCGATTCCCAACATGCAAACTGATGCCGGAAATGCATACAACGACTATTTTAACATAATAAGCTATCCAAAAGGATTAGTAAACAGACGAATATATAATAGTGAACAAACCTTGGAACACAATATCTGGGGACAAGCTATAAGAGATATAATATGGAAAAAATCAGGTGTTTCAATCAATATTGATAATAACTACAACTCTTCTAGCAACTTACTAAACTTAACGGTTCAAGTAGAAAAAGAGCCCGATTTAGATATTACAAATTTATCATTACAAATTTGGATTACTGAAAACAAGTTGGTAAAGCCACAAGCCATGCCTGATGGTACATACGACATGAATTATGTACATAATCACGTGCTTCGTGATGCACCAAACGGCACATGGGGAACATCTTTGCTGTTCAAGAATAATGTAGCTGAATTTACTCTTTCCGACTTTTCTTTAAAAGACAAAGACTGGCAGTTCAAAAATTGTGATATCATTGCATTTGTCTATAACGAAGAAAATAAAGAGGTACTAGAAAGCATCAAAATACCCTTAACAAATCAATAATAACAATCAAAAAACAATTTACAAATATGAAAAAAACACTACTTACATTCTCATTAATTATCGTATTTACACTCTTTGCGTCAGCTCAAGAACTACAATTTGTATATAACGGAAAAGCATTAGCAGACAATGAAGTTGTTACTATTACCGATTATACAAAAAATCCATTTGGAGAGGTTGTTTTGAAATTTGCACCTATTATAAAAAATAACAGCGACCGAAATATGCAGGTAAAGGTTGTAAAAGACAAGGTAAAATTAGAAACAGGTGTTTCATCTATGTGCTTCGCTGAAGCTTGCTCTACAGGTGCCGAAACGCCCCTAAAAGACATTAAAGCAAAAAGTGAAACAAAAGATTTCTACGCCGAGTTTCTTCCTAATACTGCTACAACAGAGATATTAAAATACACAGCAAAAGAAAATAATCTGGGAGGAACAAGTACCACTGTTGAAGTACATTACAAATATGCTCCGTCCAGCGTGAAAAATCTTGGATTTACACAATTTGCTGTTTTACAAGTCGGAGGTACTTGTCATATTGTGTACTCTAACAATAGCGATATACAGATGAAAGTTTACTCAATTACAGGAAACACTCTTGGTAGTTATACTTTATCAGCATCCAACACCAGTTTCGATTTGCCGATTACCAACTACAAAGGAATAGCTATCTTGTCTTTTACAGACAAAAATGGTAAAACAGCAGCAGAAAAAATCATTCTTAAATAAAATCTATCCAATTTGTTTTCAAACAACTTACAATTTTAAGGTATGAAAAAAAACATACTATTCTTTGCACTAATTGCTGTTTTTTCGTGTAACGCCATAATTGCAAAAAGTTTCACACCGGCTTTTGTTAAGGGCAGCACTGCTAACTACTTGAGATTAGGAATTTGTAATCACGAATTTAATGAAAACGAAGGACTTGGCATAGGCAATTCATCTGCCGAAGTTCACGCTGTAACAAAGCTGAGTGCTGATTTTGTTGCACCATACGAAGGTGCTATAATTACAGGCATTAACTTTGGTCTCTGTGAACCACTTAACAACATAACTGTTTTTATACGTGAAACTGCTACCGGAGCGTATATAGTTTCCAAAAAACTGGCAAATGCCAAAAAAGGATGGAATTCGGTGATTTTTGACACTCCTCTGACACTCGAAAAGAAAAATTATTACATAGGTTATCATATACCGACATTACCTCCGGGGTCTAATGCGTTAGGCTATAACTACAAGTCAGCAGCAACCGCAGAAGCAAGAGAAACTTTGATGTTAAGTATTGACAAAGGCGCTTTTGATGACTTTACAGATTATGGACTTGTTCTCTCCATACAACTTCTACTTACCGGCGATGAGGCTAAATTTGGGAACAAAGCTGAAGTTGTAGAAATCGGCAGAACGAAACCACAACCCATAAACTCTGTTTTAGATATTCCGGTAAAATTTCGCAATATCGGCACAAATAAAATTACCAACATAGAAATCACCTATAAACTTGGCACCAATACTCCGGCGAAACAGTCATTTACCGTTGAGGCGCCTGCCGGTTCTACTCCACAAACAGTAACTCTGAAAGATATTAAGATAAACATGAGCGGCAACTTTACTGTAAGCATTACCAAGGTAAACGGTATTGAGTTTAGCGGCACTCCTGTTTCCATACCGATAAACACATACGACCCTACTAAAAATGCTGAACGCAAAGTATTGTTAGAACAATTTTCAACCGAAAAGTGTGGCTCGTGTCCTTCAGGAACTTCAACACTTAAAAAGGTTGTTGAGCAGCCTGAGTTTGCAGATAATGTTCTTTGGGTTGTACATCATGCCGGTTACTACCCGGACAGTTATACAATTCCTGAATCCGTAAGCTACGAAAGGTTTTATGGAAATGCAGATTATGCCTATGCGCCCGCCATGATGCTTGACAGAACCATCTTCGACGAATACGAAAACGTTCCGGTTATGGGAATTGATGGTGACGAAGAAATCGTTGCCGATTTTTTTAGAGAAGCATTAAATGTACCTACTACTACATCAATAGTTATTACACAATCAAATACAGTGGATGTTGATCGTAAAGTAAGGATTGAAGTATATGGCAAAGACTTAAGCGGTACACCGCCAACCGAAGATTTGTATGTCTATATTTTCTTATTGGAAAATGGAATTAAAACAACTACTCAAAGTAACTCAGGTGGTTCCTATACACACAACAACCTAATTAGAAGTGCAGTAAACGGCGCAGGAGGAGCAAAAATCACTTGGAATGGAAATACTTTTAGCGTAACTGCCGAAGCTACATTACCAACTGAATGGAAAGCCGAAAATATGGATGTAGTGGCATTTGTTGCCAAAAATTATCAAAATCCGCTAAACAACACACAAGTACTAAATGCTGAAAAAGTAAAGTTAATTATAAACTCATTAACAGCCGTTGAAAATGTATATAGCGAAACCATTCATGCATATGCTAAGAACGGTACTATCGTTGTGAATGGTGAATATACTTCAATCAGCATTTACGGCATCGATGGTAAAGAGTTTAGAAACAACAATCTGCCAAAAGGAATTTACATTGTAAAAGTAGAAAATAAAAGTCAAAGTGCAGTGAAGAAAGTTATGCTTAGATAAATAAAGTGAACCCAGCAACTGGCTTAGAGCCAGTTGCTGGGCAAATGTAAATCAAATAGATTTCAAACAATTAATATCTTAAATTTATGAATAAAAACATACTGTTTTTAACTATAGTTGCCATATTTATGTGCAACACTGTATTCGCACAAGTTTTTACTATAAACCCAAAGGCACATAAAAGCGAAAACATTGCTTTAGCTAAAGTCAAGGCAGCTAACTATTTCACATGGGGACTTTGTGCAGATGAATTTGATGAGAATTATGGACTTGGCGTAACAGATGCAACAGTCGAACTTCACGTGATGGCAAAGCTTAGCGCCGATTTTGTAGCACCTTTCGCAGGAGCTCAAATTGCAGGAATCAACGCCGGCTTCTGCGAAGCTGTAAACGACGTAACCGTTTTTATACGCGAAACCACTACCGGTGCTAATATAGCTTCCAAATTATTATCCAAAACTACTAAGGGTTGGAATCAAGTTATTTTTGACACTCTTTTAGTACTCGAAAAGAAAGATTATTATATTGGCTACCACATACCGATATTACCTCAAGCGACTCATGCTATTGGCTGTACTGCAAAATCAGCAGCAGCACAAGAAGCTATAATGTTTAGTATTAACAACGGTGACTTTGAAGACTATACAAGTTTATTCGGTGCTCTAGCCGTACAATTTCTACTCTCCGGCAGCGATGATATATTTGAAAACAAAGCAGAAATCACAGAAGTTGAAATAGAGAGAACTCAACCCTTAGGTGCCGTTTTAGATATTCCGGTAAAAATTCGCAATCTCGGAACAAATAATATCACTAATATAGAAATCACCTACACACTTGGCACTAATGCAGCCGAACAACAAACTCTTAGTGTAAATGCACCCGCCGGCTCAGCCGAACAAGTCGTAAAGCTAAAAGATGTAACAATAAATACGGATGGTAACTTTACTGTGGCTATTACCAAAGTAAATGGTGTTGAATTTAGTAGTAACTCAGTTACAGTACCAATAAGAACATACGACCCTGCTACAACAGCTATACGCAAAGTGTTGTTAGAACAGTTTACAACTGAAAAATGTGGGCAATGCCCCAGTGGTGCAAATCGCATCAAAAGCGTAATTGAGCAAGCTGAATTTGCCAATAAGGTTATCTGGGTTGCACACCATACCGGCTACTTCACAGACAGTTACACAATTCCTGCGTCCGAAAGTTATCTAAGATTTTATGGTGATGGTGATGGAACCTATGCGCCTGCCATGATGCTTGACAGAACTATTTTCACAGGTAGCGTACCTGTTATGGGAGTTGCTGTTGATACAGCACAAATTGCTAACTCTTTTAGACAAGCATTAAGCGTATCTACCACTATATCATTAGCTATAACACAGGCCAATACGATTGACACTAATCGCAAAATAAAGATTACAGTAGATGGTAATGAAAAAAATGCTACACTTCCTACCGAAGATTTGTATGTCTATATTTTCTTGTTAGAGAACGGAATTAAAACAACTACTCAAAGCAACTCAGGTGGTTCTTACATACATAACAACCTAATTAGAAGCGTCATAAACGGTGTAAATGGCACAAAAATCAATTGGGAGGGGAATAATTTTAGCGTAACAGCCGAAACTACTTTAATGCCCGGATGGAACGCAAAGAATATGGATGTAGTAGCATTTGTTGCCAAAAACTATCAAAATCCGCTGAACAACGTAAAAGTAATAAATGCAGAGAAAGTGAAGCTAATTACGAATTCTTCGACAGCCATTAACAATGTGTATGAGAATTCTATTTATGTTTATGCTGAAAACGGCGCTATCGTTGTAGATGGTGAATATACCTCAATCAAGATTTACGGCGTTGATGGTAAAGAATTTAAAAACAGCAATCTTCCAAAAGGAATTTATATTGTAAAATTAGAAAATAACGGTCAAAATACAGTGAAAAAAGTTATGCTTAGATAAATAAAATGAAACCGACGACTGACTTTAAGCCAGTCGCTGGGTAAATATAAATCATTTAAATTTCAAACAATTAATATTTTAGATTTATGAAAAAAAACGTACTATTTTTAACTCTTGTTGCTATATTTATTTGCAACACTGCATTCGCGCAAATCTTAACAAAAAACCCTAATGTGCATAAAAATGCAATAACCTCATTAGCTAAAGTCAAAGCAACTAACTATTATAAGCTAGGACTTTGTGCAAATGAATTTAATACAGAGGACGGACTCGGCTTACGCAGTTCTGCCGAAATTCACGCAATGGCAAAGCTTAGTGCCGATTTTGTTAGTCAGTATGAAGGCGCACAAATTGCAGGTATCAACGTTGGATTCTGTGCTACAGTAAGCAATATAACTGTTTTTATACGTGAAACTGCCACCGGAGCTAATCTAGCTTCAAAAAACATATCTAGCACTACTAAAGGTTGGAATCAAGTTATTTTTGACACCCCGCTGACACTCGAAAGAAAAAATTATTATATAGGTTATCATATACCGGTATTACCTCAAGCAACTTATGCTATCGGTTATACTCCGGAATCAGAAGCGACGCAAAATGCTATGCTATTAAGCATTAACAACGGCGAACTGGAAGACTACACCGGTTATTTCGGAGCTCTTACCGTGCAAATGCTTCTTTCCGGTAGCGATGAGATATTCAGTAATAAAGCAAAAATTTCAGAAGTTAGAATGGCAAAACATCAACCAATAAATGCTGTTGTAGATGTTCCGGTAAAAATTCGTAATATAGGTATAAATACTATTACCAGTATAGATATTACCTACACACTTGGCACTAATGCACCTGTACAACAATCTTTTACCCTAAATGCACCTGTCGGATCGGCAGAACAAACCGTAACGCTAAAAGATGTAACAATGAATATGGGTGGCAACTTTACTGTGGCTATTACCAAAATAAACGGCGTTGATATTAGCGGTACACCTGTAACTATGCGGATAAAAACATATGAGCCAACTACAACTGTTGAGCGAAAAATACTATTAGAACAATTTACAACTGAACAGTGCGGAAACTGCCCTTCAGGAACTGCTCGCATTAAAAGTGTAATTGACCAAGCTGAATTTGCCGGTAAAGTTATTTGGGTTGCTCATCATACCGGATTCTACACAGATAATTACACAATTCCGGCATCTGAAAGTTATTTAAGATTTTTTGGTGAAGGAGGTGGAAGTTTTGCACCCGCTATGATGCTTGACAGAACTATTTTCACAGGTACAGTACCGGTTATGCAAGTTTTTACTGATGTAACACAAATTGCCAATACTTTCAGACAAGCATTAAATATACCTACCACCACATCAGTAGCTATCACACAAGCAAACACAGTGGATGTTAATCGTAAAGTGAAGATTACAGTATCCGGTAATGACAATAGCAGCACGTTGCCTACCGAAGATTTGTATGTGTATATTTTCTTATTAGAAAATGGAATTACATCTACTACCCAAGGCGGTGCAGACGGTACATTTACGCACAACAACCTAATTAGAAGTGTAATGAACGGTGTAGGTGGCACAAAAATTACTTGGGATGAAAATAATAGGTTTGAAGTAACAGCCGAAGCCACTTTAACCCCCGGATGGAACGCTCAAAAAATGGATGTAGTAGCATTTGTTGCTAGTAGCTACCAAAACCCACTGAATGACACTGAAGTACTAAATGCTGTAAAAGAAAAATTAGTGATTAACTCTTTTTCAGCCGTTGAAAATGTATATGGCGAAACTATTCATGCATATTCTAAAAACGGAACTATCGTTGTAGATGGTGAATACACTTCAATCAGCATCTACAGCATTGACGGTAAAGAGTTTAGCAACAATAACCTTCCAAAAGGCGTATACATTGTAAAATTGGAAAACAAAGGTCAAAATGCAGTGAAGAAAGTTATAGTTAAATAAGAAACCAAAAACTAATAATCAAGAAAGAGAATGTCCTGTTGGAGCATTCTCTTTCTTTTTTTAATGTTTTATTTCACACTCCAGCTTTCACCCTAAAAATAAAAAACCGCAATACAGTTATCTATATTGCGGCTTACTGTTGTCCCACCAGGATTCGAACCTAGACTGACTGAACCAAAACCAGGAGTGCTACCATTACACCATGGGACAATCACAAAATTGAATGCTTTTTGTTCAAAAGCGGTGCAAAGATAGTTCAATTTTTTATTATCACAAAATAAATCGTGGAAAATCACACTATTTCAGCTCTAAATTATTCTGTGCTCAACAAAAAGTAATTTTTTCTTCCTCGCTGAACTACTAAATATTTATTATTTAGCAAGTCGCTACTTGTAATTAGCTCGTCTTGATTGGTAAGTCTTTCCTTATTTACGCTCACGCCACCATTTTGAACCAACTTACGCATTTCACCTTTAGATGGAAAAATAGTAGCTTTCTCTGTAAATAAATCGATAGCTTTTATACCCTCTTTCAGTTCATCGGCAGACACTGTAAACTGTGGCACGCCATCAAAAACAGCCAAGAAAGTATCCTCATCCAAGCGTTTTAAAGCTTCTGAAGTGGCATTTCCAAACAAAATATTAGACGCTTCTACCGCTGCATCGTAATCTTCGCGGGAGTGAACCATCACGGTAATTTCTTCTGCAAGACGCCTTTGTAGTACGCGTAAATGTGGTGCTTGTTGGTGCTCAGCTACAAGTGCTTCAATATCTTCTTTACCGATAGCCGTGAATATTTTAATGTATTTCTCTGCATCTTCATCTGTTACATTAAGCCAGAACTGATAAAACTTATATGGCGAAGTGTAGCGCCTATCCAACCAAACATTACCGCTTTCGGTTTTCCCAAACTTTCCGCCATCAGCTTTGGTAATTAGCGGACAAACAAGAGCAAAAGCATCACCACCCGCTTTTCTGCGAATAAGTTCAGTTCCGGTAGTAATATTTCCCCACTGATCGGAACCGCCCATTTGAAGTTTACAGTTTCTGGTTTGGTAGAGATGTAAAAAGTCATAACCTTGTATAAGCTGGTAGGAAAACTCTGTAAACGACATTCCTTCGGTAGCTTCACCGCTCAAGCGTTTTTTTACCGAATCTTTCGCCATCATATAGTTCACGGTAATATGCTTGCCAATATCACGGATAAAGTCCAGAAAAGAGAACTTCTTCATCCAGTCGTAGTTGTTCACGAGTTCGGCTGCATTGGGTGCATCACTTTCAAAGTCAAGGAATTTTGCCAATTGTGCTTTGATACATTCTTCATTATGACGAAGTGTTTCCTCATCCAGCAAGTTTCTCTCTGCCGACTTCATCGATGGGTCACCAATCATACCTGTAGCGCCGCCCACCAAAGCGATAGGTTTGTGTCCTGCACGCTGAAAATGGCGAAGCATCATCACGCTAACTAAGTGACCAATATGTAGTGAATCTGCTGTCGGGTCAATTCCCACGTAGGCAGATGTCATTTCTTTTTGTAACTGTTCTTCCGTTCCCGGCATTACGGTGTGTATCATACCTCGCCATTGGAGTTCTTCAATAAAATTCATCGCTAATTATCTTTTTTTAATTCCGACTGCAAAGATACTTCTAAAAATCAAAAATCAGAAATATGAGCCAAATAAATATGGTGGGATTTCAAACAGAAGTTGCTTAATTTTTCAACTTAGAAAACAGGATACACTGAATAAGGCATAAAAAAACGTTTAAGAGAAATTCTTAAACGTTTTTTCTATTTGTGTTATCAGCTTATTTCTTAAAGATATTTTTTACATCTTCCTTAGCCTTGTTTGCAGCATCATCTACTGCCTTATTCGTAGCATCTTCCACAGCTTTAGTAGCTTCTTTAGCCTCTTTTGTCTCTTTTACACTTTCAGAAACTTTTTCCGACACAGCTTCTGCTGCACCTGTAACTGCAGATTTTGCTTTTGTGTAGGTGTTTTCTACACCTTGAGATGCAGTATTGTACGCGTTAGAAATATTGGTTTTTGCTTCTTCCCAATTTTCCGCTGTACTTTTTTCCAGTTCAGCAACTTTCGCTTTGTAGTCATCACGCGCTTTTTCTAAATCTACAATTGCCATTTCATAAGTCTTTTTAGCGTCGGCAGAAAGCTCTTTTTGTTTTGCCGCAAGGTCTGCTTTTAATTCCTCGATTTTTGCGTTTATTTCATCCAATTCTGCTTTTGCATCAGCAATCACATCATTTTTTTGGTCAAAAGTAAATACACTATAATCTTTTAACGCATGAACTTCTTCTACCACTACGATAGAATCCTCATCTACAGTCTCCACATTTTCAGATTTTTTCCCACAGGAAGTGAAAGCAAATGTAGTAGCAGCAAAAGCCACAGCAAACAAACTAATTTTCTTTAAATTCTTTTTCATGTCTATGCTTTTTTAAAATTATTAAATAGTTTTATCATTTATTAAGCAAACTGTATGCCAATTTGTTTTGGCTGACAAATTTGTCAAAGAAAACAAAAAAACGGACATTGCCGTTTCAATTGGCATTGCCCGTAAGCCTTTATACACAATGCGGTTTCTGTAACTGCAATGTGTGGTTAACTACAGCAAACTTCCAATATTTTCTGTAAAAAGCTTTACCGAAATAGCTAACAAAATAATTCCGAAAAATTTACGCATGATATAAATCCCGCTTTCACCGAAAAACTTCTCTATTTTATCAGTAAATCTAAGTACAAAATAGACCCAAACAATATTTAATAGCAAGGCAACTATGATATTTTCAACATCGTAAGCTGCTCGCAAGGAAAGTAATGTAGTAAATGACGCCGGTCCCGCCACCAAAGGAAATGCTATGGGGACAATGGATGCGCTGCCTTCCGGTCCACGGTTTTTATAAATCTCAATATCCAACACCATTTCAATGGCAAAAAGGAAAATTACCAACGAACCGGCAACAGCAAACGATTGAATATCTACATTAAAGAGTTGCAAAATCCAATCACCTGCAAACAAAAATAAAAGTAAAATCAAAAAGGAAACAACACTTATACTTCCGGATTTAATTTTTTCACCCTTAGCTTTTAATCCTAAAATAATAGGAACAGAACCCAAAATATCAATAATAATAAATAGTGCAATAAATGTACTCGCTATCTGAACAAGATCAAAATTCATAATCAAAAAACGAACTAAGTGAATAAATTCTGTATATTTCTACAAATTTACAACATTTTTATCTTATTCAACGTATCTTCGTTGAGTTTTTTGCGTTCCGCATCAAAAAACCAGCCCCACTTATTGAAATACTTGGCTAAATTAACCAAATGAATCAGCAACATCTTCCGGTTTTTGTAAGAAGCTTGCGCATGATGATGAATTACGCTAACATGTGGATAAAAAACAGTCTTGTATCTTCTATGCATTCGCCTTGTCAGGTCGATGTCTTCGGGATACATAAAAAACCGCTCGTCAAAAAGCCCGACTTTCGCCAAAGCTTCGGTGCGAAGCAACATAAAAGAGCCGGACAGATAAGGCACTTCCATTATTTTATCATAACCCGAATGACGCAACTCAAATCTGGCTTTCGACTTTTCAAACCAAGATTTTGGCAGAAAACGGCGAAAAATCAGATCAGAGGGTTTTGGTAAGAGTTTGCAGAGATATTGTATTTCACCATTCGGATAGAGTACTTTCGGCATTACGTGTCCTACATCCGGATGTTGTTCCATATAGTCAAGAAGTTCTGTCAACACTTCACTACGAAGTTCCACATCGGGGTTTATAACCAGATGATAAGGTGTTTTCTGCTTGATGGTTTTCCGAAGAGCAATATTGTGTGCTTTACCGTAGCCGAGATTTTTACCGTTGAAAATATAAGTAACAGGAAATGAGAAAAACTCATCGTTTTCTACGGCAGAATTATCCACCAAAAACAGTTCGTTTGTTTTGGAGAATCCGGCAAGTTCGCTTACCAGAGGTTTAATCTCATCAAACAAATGATTGTAAATAACGATGGAAATGTTAAGCATAATTTTACCTATTTCTTTCGCAACCTATTTTTCAATTATCTATTAAGCTAATCTCTAATGCTTATTTCTTTACCTGTTCCGATGTTAAAATGACAGTACTGACTATTCTGGAAAAATATCTTTCAGCTTATTTTTATATTCCTGCATAATAATTTTTTCGTCAAATTTTTCCAATACCATCTCACGTGCTTTTCTGCCCATTTCTTCAAGTTCTTCTTTTGGAAGCAAAATAATTTTCTCCATCGCTTCAGCTAAACTCTCCTCATTTCTTACTTCACATAAATAACCGGTTACTCCATCTTGCACAATATCCCGACATCCCGTTACATTTGTAGCAACAATTGGTTTTTCCATAGAGCTTGCCTCCAACAACACTCGCGAAATTCCCTCACGATAAGAAGGTAATACAACACATGACGCATTTGATAAAAAAGGTATCACTTGATGTGTTTCACCCAGATAATTAATTATACCTTCAGCCACCCATTCATCCATTTTTTCACGAGGAATAGCAGAGGGATTAGCAGAGCCTAGAGACCCCAATGCTTCGAACTCCACATCTGGATACTTCTTTCTTAATATTCTTGATGCAGCTACATATTCGCCAAAACCTTTATCCCAAAGTATTCTACCAATAAAGAGAAATTTGAACTTTGTTGTTTCTTTTTTTATCGGGCGAAATAAACGTGCATTTACCCCTTCGCCATTAATAACTCTTGTTCGACTTTTTTCAACAATTCGACGAGACAGAAAAACATCTTGATCATCGTGATTCAAAAACCAAACTTCCTCAGCTTTTTTTAATGAGTTTCTGTACAAATATATTACTAATTTATTCAAATAACCTGTATTTAGAAACGTATATCCAAGACCGGTAATAACAGAGATATGTTTTATTCCTGTTAATTTTGCGGCTATAGAGCCATAAATAACAGGCTTAATAGTGTAGTGGAAAATGAAATCAAACTTTTCTTTGGCATAAAGTACTCTTAATTGATTCATTAGAATAAAATCTTTAATGGGATTTACTCCTTTACAATCAACATTTATTGGAATATATCTAATCTTATTAGATATATAACCAGTTGTATCACTATCCTTAGGTGCTAATACAACAACCTCGTAACCAAGTTTGACCAAACTTCTCAGAAGATTTATTCTGAAATTATGCATGGTAAACGAACTATTTCCTATAAATGCAATTTTAAGATTTTTCATTTGATATTATGTTTCTTTGGAGTATTCAAATTTTCAGAAGTTGTTTCAAAATTTCATTACTAGCCTTTTGCCATCCGAATTTTTTTAACCTCTCAGTTCCTTTTAATTTCAACTTAGGAGCAATATCATCCTCATTTTTAATAAAATCCATTATTTTTCCAGCGATATCACTTTTGTCATTCGGATTAAAATAAATAGCAGAATCACCTGCCACTTCCGGAAGTGAACCCTGATTTGATAGTAAAGTGGGTACCTGATAATAAAAAGCTTCTAATACAGGGATACCAAATCCTTCTGATAAAGAAGGAAAAATAAACGCATTAGCTTTAGAAAAATAATCTATCAACTCTTCATCAGAAACCCAGCCTGTAAAACTAATTATTTGACGTTGCCGATTAATTTTTTCAATTAGTTCTTGGTACTTTTTTTGAAGACTTATCGTATTTCCACATATAAGCACACCATAATTTTGAGGCAACTTGTCTTTTATTTTAAATATAGCGTATAACAAGTTTATTAAATTTTTATGTCCACGAGAATTACCTACATAAAAAATGTAATTTAGCCATGGTTTTTGAATAACTGTCAGAGGTAGTGGCTTGCTCAAGTGCTCCCATCCCTCATGAATTACTTCAATTTTATCTTTATGTTTTTCACCATGGTACTTAATAATTTCTTGTCTTGTATAATCTGATACAGCAATTACTTTATTTGCCTTACGTAAACCAACTTTAACATTCCAATGTAAAAAAAGGCGCTTCAAACCACTTAACTTACCTAATTGTTCCGGAAACTGTTCATAAATTAAATCATGAATGGTGTAAAGTGATGGCAATGTTGCAAAAACAGGAAATTGGTTTGATGGAAAGAAAGCAGCATCATACTTTCGTCTTTTTTTCATAAAGAAAAGCAAAAACTGCAATTCTCTTATTGGTCCAATAGGTGCAATTACCACTTCTTCTATACTTATTCCTTTTGCAATAAACTTCTCCAAGTAGTCTGTTGGGCACTCGTTTGGTCGTACAATAAAAGTGAAATTTGCTTTCTCCACGTCTAACCAACTTACAATATTTAGAATGTATTGAGACAATCCATCCATTTGTGATAAGATAGTTGTACCGTCAATAAGAATATTTCTTTTTGGCATCATTCTTTTTTGTTTTGTGTTTGTTAAAACTGTTCTAATAGAGTTTTGAATTTTTGAGTTGAAGTCTCAGAAGAATAATTTTCCTGAAATACCGACCTGTTTTCTGTACTGTTTTTTGGACGAGTTTTGTCTGAGAAAAAGTGATTAAGACTGTCAACATAATCAGCTTTCGTGTTACAAACAAAAGTAGAAGGCGTCAATATATATCCTTCAAAAGCTTCATTTGTTCCAAAAATATATTTGCCATACATATAGGCTTCGGCAACTTTCACTTTCATTCCGGCACCTTTGAAAATAGGTGCAACGATAGCATCAGCAGATAGATAGTATTCAGACAAATCATCCACAGTACCTACTACCGTTATATTTTTTCCAATTTCTTCAAGTTCTTTCTTTTTTACCTCAAAATCTTTACCCACTATAATCAATTTCACATCACGAGATAATTCTTCTAACACATTATCAATAAACCACTTTATAGAAAAAAGGTTATTTTCATTATAAGAACTCACATAAAGCAGCTCACCTGTTTTGGGTGAAGTATTCCATTTTTGTTTTAACTGTTCTTCTTTCAGCTTATCATCGAATGTTATAGGAATTTCCATATCGGGCATCCTATTATAGAGTTCTTTAAGTCTATTACTATCTCTTCTATTTAATGAAATAATGAATTTCGAATACTTTATTGTTAGCTTTTCATTATACCAAGCCAAGAATTTATAAAGGTATTTAATGATATTTTTATTAAATCTTACGTTAATGTAATCGTATTCTACATTATGAAAAAAAGTTACAATATTCAAATTTGGATTTTTTCTTGCAACTTTTTTGAGAGTAATACCAAATAGCGATACATCGAAAAAGATTAAGCTATAATTGTTTTTTGATATGAGCTTAATAATTTCTTTATTATGCTTAAATGTAATTGTAGGAAAATAAAAGAAAAGTAAAGAGAGCAACTTATCAAAAAAACGACTTTGAGCCAAATAGACATCTGTATCAAAAACAGAAGATACTGCATCATAGTTTCTTGAACTACACTGCATACCACCTGTGTTTTTGTCGTAAAAGTTGTTATAGGTTACAAGTAATGCTTTTTTCATACTGTCTATCGTCTTAAAGCTTTAATGTATTCTATATTTTCCTTAAAAGTATATCTTAGGCTAAAAATATTCATTAACTTCACAAAGAATAAAAAACAGTATGAAAAAAAACCAAGATTTTTAGAGTAAAAATGTAGCATACTTCTATCGTAATATATTCTTTTTAAGTTTGTTTTGGGTTTGTTGAAAGAAGCACCTTCTAAATGTATAATTGAAGGTCCTTCAACGACCATTCTCTTTAAGCCTTCCTTTTGCATTCTGAGCTGTAAATCAGATTCTTCAAAATACATAAAAAAGTATTTATCAAATCCTCCTAATCTCTTAAACACTTCAACGGGCACAAAAAGATCTGCTCCCGTTATATAATCTACAAAACCTGATTCTATAGTTTTATTTGATGTTTTAACATATCGTTTGAATATTCGAGTTGTTTTATAAAATCGGTCTTTCAGCATTCTCACCAAATCTCTGGATAATTTAGGAAATCTACCAAAAGAATGGATTATCTCATCGTTTTCATCAATTAAAAGCCCTCCAATCGCACCAATATCATTGCTTTTGTTATGAGTTTCAAAATAATCATAAAACAACTTTATAGCATTATTTTTCAATATAGTGTCGCTATTTAAGAACAACACATATTTGGAATTTGCATAATCAGCACCTAAATTACTTGCATTACCAAACCCTACATTTTCAGGCAGTTTTATTACCTTAACATCCGGGAAATTTTCAGCTATAACTTCAGTAGAATTGTCGCTTGAATTATTATCTACCACAATTACTTCAAATGACAAACTACTAGTTTGTTCATAAATAGATTTGATGCAATTATAGAGAAGTTTTTCTGTGTTATAACTGACTATTACTACTGAAACATCATTTCTTTGTTTTTTTATACTCATTTTCCCAGAACTTTTTGGCTTTTTTCATCTTTTCATTTCTAATTTCCCCTTCAGACGCTTTCGTTAATGCAAAAACAGTAGTAAATTCATTAACCCCACTTTGTGCTTTTTTATCTTCCGTATGAAGCTTGAATCCACTATAAAATATTACTATATATACAGCAAATATTAAAATTAGCACATTGCTGTATTGCTTTCTTGTAATTTTAGATTCAAGGATATTAATTACATAAACAATAGCAATAGGAATAAAATAAGAGCGTATTCTGTTCAATAAAAAGTAATCTTGATAAAAGAACACAATGATAAAAAAGAATACTATCATTAATCGGTGCCAATTATTATTAAAGACATCTTTAATGTCAAAAAAGCTCAATATGAAAAACAAAATCAAATAAATGATTAAAATGGCTTGAATTTGTTTCGTTAAGTCTAAATGCATCTTGATAGATGCTTCCATTGTACTATTTAGGGGCACTATTTCCATCAAGGATATAACAGCTTCTTTGATGGGTACAAAAACCATAATTACTAACAAGAAAAATAGTAAAATATAGTATTTTTTGCTATATGCCCGAAACTTAACTAGAAAGGCAAATAGTGCTAATCCGGAAATAATTATCCCTGATTTGTGGCATAAAATAGTTAGAATGGTAAAAAGAACGTATCTAAAATACTTCTTATCTTCTAACGCTAAAAAACTAAGTATAAAGAAACTTACAGATAAAGACTGCCTATATTCAAAAAAGAATAAATTATATTCAAAGAAAACAATAAGTAGTAATGCAAAAATCTTATACCCATTTAGTCGTTTAAAAAGTTTATTTATCGTGTAAAAGTACAAGACCGTAATAAGGAAAGTCATCCACCAAAAGCTTAACCCAATATAATTAAGGATACTACAATACAATTCATATCCAAACTCAAATCTTGTATTGTTGATGTTTTCCCTGATTAACTTTAGCGGTGTATCTGTAGCGATATAATGAGGATAGTAAGTTACAATATCTGAGCCGTAATAATACTTTATTGAAACAATAAAACAAAAGAAAAACAATGCAACAGCATATAATTGCCTATGCAAAGTTTCATACCTCTGTCCTCTAAAAAAATCAGTTAGAGAAAGTAATCCTAAAACTATTATCAATAAAGTAGTCGGACTCATTATGCTGAATAATCTATAAACTCACTCATTACTATTTAGGACTCTTACTTGCCCCATACAGCAATTCATTGTGTGAAAGATTTTTGAATAAATATTTTTTACTAATTAAAGCCATAAAAAGAAAGACAACAAATTCCGTAATGAGCAACGAAACTGATGCACCTATAGCATGAAAACGAGGCGTCAAAAGAAATGTGCTTACAACCGCAACACCGCCTGCTATAAAATAGACATTTTGAAATTTTTTCTTTTCCAGATCTCCGCCTAACCCTAATAATCCCAACTGACCCAATATACCACCCATACCGATAAAGAGAGGAATTATTGCCATAATTCTAAATATCATTTTTGTGTCTCTGTAATCATCACCCAAGAAATCTATTAAAATTCCTGAGAAGAAATACATTCCAACAAAGATACTTGCCATTCCAACAGCCACTACTATCAAAAGTTTACGAATCAATATTACAGCTTCGCTTCTATTGTTGAATGCCATTGAACTGACTTTAGGATAAAATACTTGCGAGATTGGTATGAAAATAAAATAACAAACACTCCGCATGATTTTTTCCACAGCAGCGTATTTCCCAACTTCGTCCGGTGTAGAGAAATAAGCTAGCAAAACAACAAATAACGATACATATACACTTGTTGCTACTGATGATAAAAATATTGGGAATGCGTCTTTTATCTCTCGTAATACCTTTTCTTTAGTACTTTTTATCCATTTAGTAATAAACTTTTGTTTAACAAGAACTCCTACAACAATTAAACTTCCAAAGATATAAACCATTGATTGTATCAATGCTGCGAACAAAAAATCATCAGCAGAACGTACAAGAACAAAAGTTAAAGGTAATATCAACAACTTAGATATTCCATTAATAATTGAAACTTGTCTAATTTTGCCCAAACCCTGAAACAACCACACAAAAGAAAAAGTGTTTGCAATCACCATCAGAAACATAATCATCATAGTGGAAGAATAGACTGCAAACCGAGGAATAGCAAAAGCAACAATTAACAAAATAATGAAACTAATAATCAACAACACAAGTTTTGCAAACAAAGTAGCTGAAAAAATTTCATTTAGTTCTTCTTGATTGTTTTTGGCAATAGCTATTTTTTTCGTTGCGGTTAGATTAAAGCCAAAGTCAACTATCAACATCAAATATTGTGTTACAGATAACGAAAAGCCGATGTATCCAAACTTTTCTGCCCCCAACACTTTCATCAAATATGGAAAAACTATCAATGGCGCTACATAGTTTAATCCCTGCAAAGCCATCAGATAGACCACATCTTTTATTTCTCTATTTCCTTTCAAGGTGTTTTACTTCAACATTATTAGATAAGCTTATGTAAATCCTCACTTTTATTTCGCATATCTACTGCTTCAAACTCATATTATTGACAAGCCTGATGACACCATCACCAAGTGTCTTACAATATCGGTCTATATTATAAAACACAAACGGATGCAAGCCTAAAAAATTGCATTTTTTTAATACATTTATTTGCTTTAATTTCGACACAAAAAAAACCCGATTACTCGGGTCTCTTTTTGTGTCGAATATCATTGGAAGCACTAAGCTTCTTCTGTAGTCGTTTCAGTAGCCTCAGCTGCCGGTGTTTCCTCCGTTGCAGGTGCTTCTTCTTGAGCTTCAGTCGCGGCTTCTTCGGCTGCTTTTTCAACTTCAGCCTCTAGTGCTTCCGCTTTTTTAGCAGCTATTTCTTTCACTTTTGCTTTGTGAATTTCTTGTTCAGCTTTCAAGCGTTCTTTGATTTTGGCTTGTTTTTCAGCTTCAACTTGCTCTTTTGTTTTGCTTACTTCTTTTTCTTTGCTTGCTTTCCAAGCATTGAAACGTTTTTCAGCTTCTGCTTGATCAAAAGCACCTTTTTTTACACCGCCTTGAAGATGTTTCATCAACATCACACCTTCTTTTGAAAGGATGTTACGAGCTGTGTCTGTGGGTTGTGCTCCTGCATTTAACCAATACAATGCACGTTCAAAGTTCAAATTAACCGTTGCAGGATTGGTGTTTGGATTGTAAGAACCGATACGTTCTACAAATTTGCCATCACGTGGTGCGCGACTGTCAGCAATTACAATGTGGTAATAAGGATACGCTTTGCGACCATGACGTTGCAATCTAATTTTTACTGCCATTTTCTCGAAATGTTTTAAAAATGAATAAATTAATTGAATTTGCTTTTTCTCGAAAAGCGGATGCAAAGATAAGATATTTATTTGGAATATAAAAGAATAAAGATAAATTTCTTGAAAGAAATCTATCTTTATAAAAAGGATATGGAATATATTTTGCTACAAAACCTAAATTACTCGCTCAGCACCCAAGCATCGGAAAACTGAGATTTTGTGTTTCGCAACTCAGTCATAAATGCTATAGCAGCTTCTTTGGTCTCAAAAGATTGAATAGAAATTCGGTATGTTTTAATCGGCTCTAAAATATGTGCTTCTGTATAATCTTGAGACTTCAACCATTCACGGTATCTTTCAGCCTCCTTAAGCGTATTCATACAGGACACAATCACATGATGCTTCAATTCCACCTCCGGAACGACTACAACTTCTTGTACTTCTTCCTCTAAAGCCTGAATTGCAAGATCATCCACAACAACCTCTTCTGTCTCAGTGCGAATTACTTCAGATTGCTCTTCTGTCTGAGTTATTTTAGAAAACGGATTAAAGTTACTATAGTTGTGATAGTTCTCACCAATTTGTGGACTAGCAAAGAAAATTCCTGCTGCCACCATAGCCACTGCTACATATTTTGCAATTTTAGCTCTTGTTGGCAACAAAATACGTATTTCTCGTCTATCATCCTGATCTGTTTGCTGGGTTCTTGGCGAATAATGCACAGGACTTAAACCAAAGTTAACCGGAATAAATCGACTGTTTCCCGAAGGCTCAAATATCAGCTTCTTGTCACTATCCATCTTCAACAGTCCTAAGTTTCCGAAATCCACAGACTTTCCTTGCGCCAACATGGATTTTACAATAAGCACTTGACTCTCTATCAACTGCATGGATTCTCTAAAGCTAATTCTTTCCGAGCGAGCTATCTCAATAGCAAGCAAACCGTCAGAAATTTTCATCAAAGGATTAAAACTAACGACTGCCAAAGGTGGTGTTATTTGCTCAAGAAAAATTACAGCGGACTGTTTTTGAAACACAAAACCTCCCAAATCCGGCACAATCACGTAATCGTGGCGACGAATAAGGACTTCAATATGTTTTATAATTAAATTTTCCATCAATGCAAAAGTAATGAAACTAATCGGATTGACTGAATTTATAAAAGGAAAGTTATCAACAAGTTTTTAAAAAGATAAGAACAATCTCTATTTAGGCGCCTTCATATACAGAAATGCCGCCACAGTAAAGAAAGTAATATTGGGTAACCAAACAGCCAGCAAAGTAGGCATCACGCCATTAACTGCAAAAGTAGTGGACAAGGTAGTAAACACCACATACAGACCGCTAAGTGCTAAACCTATCCCCAAGTTTATACCCATTCCGCCTCTTACTTTTCTTGACGAAAGGGACACTCCAATCAGTGTCATTATTAGCACAGAAATAGATGTTGAAAAACGTCTGTAATACTCGTCTTCGAACGCCTGAATATTTCCTACACCACGTTGCTTTTGTTTCTTAATATGCGACCTAAGTTCGAATAAGCTCATTTGCGGTGCTTCATTGGCAGTAATGTAAAATTCCTTTGGCTGTACATTTAAGACCGTATCCAACGACGTGCCTCGTTCCAACTTCTCACGCATTCCGTCAAAAGTACGCAGTAGATAATTGTTTACCGTGTAGTTATGCAATGTATCCCACTTTATAGTTTCAGCCGTAAGACGAGAAACCAAGGTTTTATCTTCAAACTTTTCAAGCGAAAAACGATACCCTGTTTTTTCACTTATTTCATAACGATCTATGTAGAGAATAACATCTTTTTCTATCTCCATTTGCACATTGTGTGCGTTATCCGACCGTTGTCCGGGTTTAATATAAGTCGCCTCAAAATCCAGCAAAGTTTCCGTGGATTTAGGAATAACGAAAGCACCCAACACAAAAGCAAAACTGGTAATTACCATTGCCGAAATAAAGTAAGGTTTCATCAAGCGATTGAAACTTATACCGCTAGCAAGCATAGCCACAATTTCGGTGTTATTCGCCATTTTGGAAGTAAAGAAAATAACCGAAATAAAGGTAAACAGCGGCGTAAAAAGATAGGCGTAATAAGGTAAAAAGCTAAGATAGTAGTCAAACGCAATAACGTTTAAGGGTGCATTGTTTTCATAGAAATCATCTATTTTCTCCGTAATATCAAAAACAACCGCGATACTCAATATCAAAATAATGGAAAAGAAAAACGTACCAAGAAATTTCTTGATAATGTAAACATCCAGTTTCTTTAATCCTATTTTTTGATAATTAATTTTCATAACAGTAAACAAATTGATAGTAAACGAGTAAACCTATTAACAAGTAAACAAGTATTTAGTTTTTAGTTCTGAGTATTGCTCTCAGAGCGCAAAACATGGAACCTGAAACACGGAACTCGAAATTAGAGTCTTTGTCCAAGCCGCTGCACCATTTCTTTTTTCCACAAAGTGAAATCACCTGCTTCAATATGCTTGCGAGCTTCATCCACAAGCCACAGATAAAATGCCAAATTATGCACCGATGCTATCTGCATAGCGAGTAACTCTTTGGCTATAAAAAGATGACGTAGATAGGCTTTTGTATGCACTTTATCCACTGTTGCCGTGCCAAATTCATCAATCGGCGAAAAATCGTTTTTCCACTTCTCATTCCGCATATTCATAATGCCTTGCGATGTGAAAAGCATTCCATTTCGCCCGTTTCGAGTCGGCATTACACAGTCGAACATATCTACACCTCGCTCAATGGCTTCCAAGATATTAATCGGCGTACCCACACCCATCAGGTAGCGTGGTTTATCTTCCGGCAAAATCTCATTGACTAATTCAATCATCTCATACATCACTTCGGCAGGTTCACCCACCGCAAGTCCTCCAATGGCGTATCCTTCCCTTTCCTGAGAAGCTATAAACTCAGCCGACTGCCTGCGCAAATCGGGATAAACACAGCCTTGTACAATCGGGAAAAAAGTTTGTGAGTAACCGTATTTAGCCTCTGTTTCATCAAAACGTTTGATTCCTCGTTCAAGCCAGCGATGTGTTAATTCCATCGAAGTTTTGGCGTAGTTGTAGTCAGCAGTTCCGGGCGTACACTCATCCAAAGCCATCATAATATCGGCACCAATCACTCGCTGGATATCCACCACTTTTTCCGGTGTAAAAAGATGCTTACTTCCATCAATATGCGAACTAAACGTAACGCCTTCCTCGTGCATCTTTCTCGTTCCGGCGAGTGAAAAGACTTGATATCCGCCACTATCGGTCAAAATAGGGCTATCCCAACTATTAAACTTATGCAGTCCACCCGCTTGCTCCAACACTTCCAATCCGGGACGTAAATACAAGTGGTAAGTATTTCCAAGAATAATCTGCGCTTTCACTTCTTCCCGTAATTCTTGAAAATGAACTCCCTTCACACTCCCCACCGTGCCAACCGGCATAAAAATGGGTGTGCGAATTTCGCCGTGATCGGTTGTGATTACGCCCGTGCGTGCTTTGCTGTTTGGGTCTGTATGTTGTAGTTTGAATTTCATTATATCTTTAAGTAGCAGCCAACTATGAGTTGGCAGCTACTTTTTTCTCAGTTAACGGCTGTTTTAGCCCTAAAAAATTTTCTATTATTTTTTGTCCTGCTACACCCGATTTTTCCGGATGAAACTGAACGGCATAAAAATTATTTCGTTGTATTCCGGCACTGTATTCAATTCCATATTCAGATAAGGCTATACTGTAATCGCATTTTTCCACATAGAAACCGTGCACGAAATAGACATATTCTCGTTCTGGAATGTCCTTAAACAAATCTGTTTTAAGAGAATAGATATTGTCCCAACCAATTTTTGGAACTTTTACATCCATCTCGGGAAATCTTCTGACTTTCTGCTCGAAAATCCCTAAACACTCCGTGTTATTCTCTTCGGAATGGCTGCACATCAACTGCATTCCCAAACAAATCCCCAAAACAGGCTGTTTCAAATCGACAATCAACTTATCCAACTTCTGATTTCTTAAGTAGTGCATCGCCGATGAAGCTTCGCCCACACCGGGAAAAATAATTCGGTCGGCAGAGCGAATTTCATTAGGATTATCCGTTATAAGCGGTTCTACGCCTAATCTTCGTAAAGCAAAATCCACCGAACGGATATTCCCTGCATTGTACTTTATGATTGTTACTTTCATCCAAATGATTTGAAACTACAAAAATATAAAAGATATTCCTGTTAGCAATTGTTTTTAATGATTGTTTTGATTTTGTTGGGATGTTCGGCTTCCAGCCGAACATATCGGCAAGATGCCTACGCTCCCCACAAAAAAAGCTGCCCTAAAAGACAGCTTTTTTATATCTGAAAATTAATTTACTTCAATTAGTTTTCCGGCAACATTACCACTTCAATCACATTTTTCTGGTCAACTACTTGTTTCAGGGTTTTCTGGATGCTCTCTGCCGTCAGTGCTTCTACCGCTGCTTTGTAGTCTTTCAAACGATTGATTCCATCTTTATAGTAAATTTCCAAAGCGCCGGACCACCAAGTGTTTTGCTCCAAATCTTGGGCGTATTGTTTCAACATATTTTCTTTTACTTTTTGCAGGTCTTCCGGTTTCGGACCGTTTTTCACAATTTCATCTATTTCTTGATGAATAATACTCATCAAACGCTCCTGTTTTTCGGGGTCGGTATCAAACTGCATTACAATAGCAGCTTCTTCTACAGGCTCATTAACTGCATATGCGCCTACTCCTACTCCGTACGAACCGCCTTCTTTCTCACGAATGCTTTCCAAATAACGTATATTCAAAATACTACCGATAGCATTCATGTGTACCATAGAATTAATATTGTAGGGCATTGCTCCGGTATAAAGAATGCGATTGGATGCTTTTTTCGTTTGCATTTCACGCTTGAAGTAGTTTTTCACAAATCCTTTTGGTGTTTCGTTATAGACTTTATCGAAACTTTCTTTCTCTTTCGTTGTTTTCAATCCACCCAAATAAGTTTCTATCAAGTCTTGCGTAGCTTTATCATTTGGATCGATATTACCTACAAAGATAAAGGTAAAGTCAGCCGGATTAGCATAGCGTTCTTTGTAAATTTCAATCGCTTTGTCTTGGTCAATTTTATCTAACATTTCCAGATTAACCAATACTAAACGCGGGTCGTTTCCGGACATTGTTACCTGAACACTATCGCTAAATGTCTTATTCGGATTTTTTTCTGCATTTGCCAATACGGTTTTATACATGTTCATCAATGCGCCGAAAGAGTTGTCATCTTTGCGGGGTGCCGTAAAGTAGAGATAAAACAATTGCAACATGGTTTCAAAGTCTTTTACAGACGAATTTCCGGCAATATCTTCTTCATATTTACCGATACGAGGTGAAGCAGAAGCAATTTTTCCGGTCAGTGCACGGGTTAATTCCGTAGCTGTAAAATCGCCAATACCGTTTGATGTTACAATGTCTGTTGCCATAGTAGCAGAAGGCAAATCGGCAATGTTTTTCACTTTGGATAATCCGCCTTCACTAAATGCACGAAGTCTAATTTCGTCTTTTTTGAAAGTAGTTGGTTTAAATATCAGCTTAATGCCGTTTTTCAAAGTTACTTCCGAAGTACCCATCTCTTTGTTTTCTTTGATTTTTCCAAATTTACCTGCTTTCGGTTTTTCGGCTATTAACGGACGGCTGGCTTCTTCTTCCGCTTTCGCAGTTAGTTCTGCGTTTTTAGCTTCGGCAATTGCACCCAAAAGTTGTTCTTTGGTAGGAACTTTTACCGTTTCTTTTTCCGGTGCCGTAACATCGATAATTACGTTTTCATCAGTAATATAGGCTTTAGCCACCTGATTTACCACTTCTGCCGTGATTTGCGGAAGCATCATTTTTACCATTTCAAATTCGGTTTCAATGCCCGGTGCAGGTTCATTGCTCAAGTAGTGACGTATATACTCTCGTGCCAACTGCTGACTTTTTTGGTTGTTTCTTTCGTTATAAGCTTTTTCATAAGAAGAAAGCATATTGGTTTTTGCACGCTCCACTTCTGCATTGGTAAATCCGAAACGTTTTAATTTTTCCAATTCTATAGCCAATGCCTTAAATCCTTCAAGTTCCCCTCCTTCTTTAGGTACAACTATATTGATAAATGCATCTTTGGATTTCACCAACTCTGTATAAACTGAGTAAGCACCCACAAACGGTGCATCAGCTTGTAAACTGATTTCTTCAAAACGTTCATTCATAACCGAATTTATCAAGTTATTTACCACTCCCATACTGTATCCTACCATGGATAGTTGCAGTTCTTTTGGCAGTTTGTCTTTTTTGAAATCAATTCTCAACTGTGTTTGACTTGCTTCCGGGTCGGTAACGATAGCCACAATCGGCTCTGCGTTGTTTTCAATTTCGTAAATTGGACGTTCGCCAAAATTTTCTTTACGTGGAATGTCAGCAAAAAGTGTTTTGATTTTGTTCTCAATCTCATCCACATCAATATCACCCACCACAACAATTGCCTGTTGATCGGGACGATACCATTTTTTATAATAATCACGTAGCGCATCGTAGGTAAAGTTGTTGATTACTGCAGTATCACCGATTACGTCACGCTTAGCATATTGGCTGCCGGGATAGCGTAGTTCATTTGATTTTCTCCACATACGTCTTTGTGCATTATTTCCGGTACGCCACTCTTCGCGAATTACACCACGTTCGTTATCAATCTCTTCCTCTTGCAAAGCAATAAAGCTCGACCAGTCGTGCATCACCAGTAAAGCGCTGTCAATTATTCCCGCACGAGTAGTGGGAACATTCGACAAGCGATAAACTGTTTCGTCCAGCGAAGTGTAAGCGTTGATGTCGTAACCGAATTTTACACCTTGTTGCTCGAAATAGTTAATGATACCTTTGTCGGGAAAGTTTTTTGTTCCGTTAAATGCCATGTGCTCAAGGAAGTGTGCTAAACCGTCTTGATGGTCTTCTTCCAAAATTGCACCTACATTCTGAGCAATATGGAATTCGGCACGTTCCTTAGGCTCTTGGTTGTGGCGAATGTAGTAAGTTAGTCCGTTTTCCAAAACTCCGTAACGAACTTTCGGGTCTAACGGAAGCGGTTGCATCTGTTGTGCAGCCAAACTTGCTGCAAATACTGCCAGCAAGCTGATTACAAAAATTCTAATTTTAGTCATAATATTTACTTTTGTTTGATGTTGGGTGTAAGATGCAGGATGTTCATTGCGCTACTCCGTTTCACATTACGAAAAAGATTTGCATGTTAATCCATCGCCTTGTCCCATTTTTTTAACAATAATCTGCAAAGGAACTAAATTTTTGACAAACAACCAATTAAAAAACTTGGTTTTAGTGTTAAATAAATTGAAATTTTCTGTATAAAAATTCATTAAACTTAAAAAAGCTAATCCGTCCGCTATTCACATAGCAGACGGTTTGGGTAACAAAATGTTACAGTTATTTATTCAGAATTGTTTTTACATTACTTCGTTCCAAAACGGGAAGTATCCACTTCTTTCCGCTCTCTCTCCTTGTAACCACCAAATCGATAGACAAATGATATTGAGAAAGTACGGGTGTAGCGATAAGCTTTTAACATACTTTTTTGTCCCTTATAATCTATGGAAGCTGTGGGTGTACGAGTATTAAAAATATCATCAGCTTTAAGGATTAAGCGAGCACGGTCTTTGTCGAATGTCCACATAAGAGATGATGACAGATTTCCCGATGCTCCCAAATCGTATATACCCTGAATACCTCCGAAAGGTGCAACATATCCCGAAATATTCATCTTTATATCGGGTTTTGCAGAAAAAGTAATATCGTTATTCATATTGAAAATTGTCATAATAGTCTTTCGGTCGAACGAGATGTCAAAAAACTCATCGTCTTTTTCACGCCAATACATCGCGTTAGCAACCAATCTCGATGAAATACGTCTGCCGATATTAAACCGCACTATTCCCATCAAACCTATATTTTGCCTGTACGTGAAATTTTGTTCTATAAATTCCTGTTGCAATTTCTCGCGCGATTGATAGGGTAATTGCGTAAAATAATCGGGAATGTAATTAAGATAAGAACGGATAATGTATTTTTGTTTGTAAATATAGGTAAGTCCAACACCATAATCACGTTGTGGACGCAGATGTGGATTTCCTAATACCAAACTGTAATATCCTATATAATAGTTATTTGGATTGAGTGACCAATATGGCGGATAAGTTTTATCGGACGATACGGCAAATTGAAATATATGGTCGGGCGATGCGTTGTAGCTTGCGTTAAGCGTAGGAAACCACGCCACATCATTCCAAAGCTCCTTCGTTTCTCCTTTCGATGTTTCTTTTGCATTGTAATACTCCGCCGCCAATGATGCCTGAACCGATAATTTTTTAGAAAACGACTTAGAAAAACCCGCAAAGAAATTCCAAATATGTTCACGTTGCCATGTGTCAAATGAAGCTTCATCAAAGCCGGAACCGTTTTGCTCTACTACCGAACGGTTTTGCGTGTTTGCACCCGAATAGTTTATGCCGTAGTTGATACTCCAATTGTTTTTCAACTGATGCGATTGGTTAGCATAAAACATAGTGCGATGAATTTTTTGTTTGGATTGATAGATCAGTTTTTCTGTAAAAGCGGACGAAGTTTGCTGTTCGTTTTGTACAGAATAATCCGATTCATCATCATATAATGTAAAATCTGCTCCAAGATTTAACCCAAAATGGGTGGAATAATCCGCTTTGAAATTATGTGTATATGAAGGACCGGATTTGTATGTTTTGGTGTCGGTTTCCACTCCTTCAATCTTTGTAGTTGCAGTACGGTCGTTGGTCGAAAGATCAAACATTCCCACGTAGGAAAAATCAACCTTATCTTTGTTGCTGAATTTATGTTGAAGTGCTAAGCGGGTATTGTGAATTTGATATTTATTTATTCCGCCACTTTCTTGAAAAACAGGGTAAACTGTGCCTTTGAGTGTATGTCCCGATTCGAGTATTTCTTTGTTAAGACTTCTGAAATTACCATACGAATAGAGTGCGTCAACCACTGTTTGCTTTCCCAAATAGACCACACTTACACGACCTTCGCCACCGGGATAATAGCGATTTCTAAATTCTCCTGCCACTTCTCCTTGCCACAGACTTTCGACATTGTCGCTCTGTTGTTTGAGTATCACGTTGATAGCCGACCCGCGAATATTGTACTGTGGTGGCACGCTGTACATTAGTTCCACGTTTTCAAGTCGAGACAAAGGAATAGAACGTAATAAACTCATTAGCTGAGCCGTGGTCATATTGGCTTTTTTGCCGTCTATAAGCACAGTTGTTCCGCTTGTACCGAGTAGTGCAATTTGTTCGTTTTGCTCCATTACTCCCGGAATTTCCTTTAATGCTTCATAAGCATTGGTGGCAGATTTATTTTTCAGCAAAGTTGGCATATAAAAAACCAGCTTCCCTACTTCGGCAGTTAAAACTCGCCGTTCGCCTTCCACAACGACTTCATCCAGATTTTGAATATTTGCTTTAAGCTGAAAATCACGTTTAATCGTTTTTTCGCTCCGGTTATCAATGGAAATATCTGCCATCAGCGTTTCATACCCGACAAAAGAGACTTTTATCTTGTAATTTCCAGGCAGCAGATTGACCAATTTATATCCACCCTGAGCATTGGAAACACATCCTTGTTTTATTCGGTCGGGATTGTTTGCTTCGTAAAGAATAACGTTGGCAAATTCAACCGGCTGATTATTCTCGTCTGCTATTCGTCCAAAAATTTCAACTGATTTATTCAGCAAATCTTCGCGCGTAACAATTATCAAATCGTCTGAATGCAAAATAAAAGTTAATTTCGTACCCGCAAGCATTTGGGTTAAAATATCTTTTACGCTTAGATTGCTTGCATTTACACTTACCCGCAATTCATCCGCCACTACTTCATCGTTATAGAGAATGCGGTAATCGCTTTTTTGCTGAATTTGAGCAAAAACTTCTTTTATCGGTGCGTTTTTAGCTGAAAGGGTAATTTGTTTGGATTGGGCGTTAGCTACTATGCTGATTAGCAAAAGTAGAACTGTTATGATGATGTTTTTTAGAGTTTTCATTTTTGTGTCTTTTATCTTTGTTCTATCTAATTATTACTTTTTTATTGCTAATCTCGTATTCAAACGGATAGGAAAGTCGCAGTGCTTCCAGCATTTCTGCCAGACTTTCGTCGGTAATGGAACCTGTAAAGCGTTGAGATTTTAGTTTTTCGTTGGTTATGGTAATTTGCACACCGTAGCGGTTTTCCATCAGTTTGGCAAGGTTTACCAATTTTTCACGGTTAAAGTTTAGCTGTGAGTTGGTCCATTTTACATCTTTCGGAATGGTATCCGCATTTTCGGCAATTTGTGGTTTTATTATCGTGTCCAAAGCCAATTTTTCGCCGTTCTGCATAGTCAGACGTTGGTTGGGATGCAGTAGAATTTCTTTGTTTTTCAGTTGTTTGGATGTTACAGCCACCAATCCGCGAAGTAAAGCCACTTCTACTTTGTCTTTTTCTTTGGCGTTCACGTTGAAAGCTGTTCCTTTTACCGTTACATCCACGGTTTGCGAATGGACACGGAAAGGGATTTGAGCGTTATGCGCCACATCAAAAAAAGCTTCGCCGGTAAGTCGCAGCTCTCTTTTTTCCGAACCGAAATTCTCGTTGTATTCTAAGGTAGAATGTTCGTTAAGCCAAACTTGCGTACCGTCGTCAAGCGTTAAAAAGAGTTTTTCGTCTGCCGTGGAAATGCTTTGTGTGTAAAGTTCGGGCTTACTTTGAGTGTATTGTCTTAGAAAAAATCCTGCACCAATCAGCACCAGCACCACCGACGCCACTTTCATCCACATCGGCACGATGCGTTTAGGCGCAATACTGATTTCCGGAACAGGCATTTCACTTTCAATTTTTAACCAGATTTCTTCGAGTTTGGCTTCCACGTCCATTTCCACCGTCGATTTTTGAGATATATAATACTGAAATTCAGTATAAATACTCCGGTAGTACGGATTTTCATCTATCGCCTTTTCCAAACGGATTTTTTCTTTTTCCGTAAGCGTTCCTGCCGAATGTTTCGCAAGCAGGTTGAGAAATATTGATTTATTCATTGTGTAGTTAATTGGTTGAGTTGTTAATTGGTTAAATAGTTAAGTAGTTGATTGCTTGCCTGTGGCAGGTAGGGTCAAAATTGTTTTGATATTTTCAATTTGTGGCTTCTATCTATAAGGACACGGAAGTTTGGGGAAGTACTTACTTGGTAAGAAGAAAATTTTTGTGAGAAATTGATTTTATTTGAATAGAATAATGTCGCAGCTACGCAGCTTTCTGTGGAATGAATGAATTTTAATGCTACCATAATGTCGCTACTACGTGGCTTTTAAGCAGCGTAGCTGCGATATTATGGTAGAAATTGTTACCAACATAAAATGTGAGCTGCGTAGCTGCGACATATCTGTTAAAAGTTTTAATTCTTTTTGCGGAATACATTCCACAAAAGTCAAAATCTCCTTACAAAAACAGACTTAACATCTCTTTTCGCAGTTTCGGATTTTTGATATTTCGGGGTGAGTAGCCTAAGTAGGAAGTAATCTCTTTTTCCAGCGTTTTTATCGCTTTGTAGATTTGGCTTTCCACTGTGCGAACGGAAATGTTTAGAATTTCAGCGGTTTGTTTGGCAGTTAAGCCGTCTTCTTTCGTCATTTGAAAGATAATGCGGCATTGTTCGGGAAGTGCATTGACCGATTCATCCAATTTGGCGTAAAGTTCTGCTCTTTCCAAATTTTGTTCGGGTGTTTCGTCGGAAGTTTGGATTTCTGCTTATTCTTCGATAGTTATTTTCATTGGAACAGTTTTACGATACAAATTATAACAGCGATTTTTCACGGCTACAAAAAGATAAGTATCAGCTTTTGCAACATCAGCAAGTGAAGTTCTGCTGTGCCAAAGTGCTACAAATACATCGGACACTACTTCTTCTACATCTTCCTTGTTTTCCAAATAATGCCTTGCAAAACGACACAATCGCTCATACCACTCTCTGAAAAGCGTGTTAAAAGCGTCTTTATTGTCTTCGGCAATTAACCGAAATAGATTTTCTGTCGTCATTTTATAGGGCTGTTATAATGGTGTTTTTTAGAGTTTTCATTTTGATGATGTTTTTAGAAATCCGTCTACTATTTACATAGCAGACGGATAGGTAACAAAATGTTACAGTTATTTATTCAGAATTGCTTATACTTTAAATTTGCCGTTTCTCCCGATAACTCGCGGACGGTATTGTTCATAAACTTTTTTGTAAACATTTCTAAACCTAACAGGTTTTAAAAACCTGTTAGGTTATGATGTTTACTTTGTTCCAAAACGGGATGTATCAACAGCTTTTCGTTGTCTTTCCTTATAACTGCCAAATTGATAGACGAATGAGATTGAGAAAGTACGGGTATAACGATAAGCTTTTAAAATAACGTGAGTTCGATATAAACAAAACGTTATATACTTGAAAATAAAGTTAATGAGGTTGGAGGTAAAGGGTTATCATAATTCTACTAAGCCCGCCTGCTTCGGGCAGGGTTATTATTTGGGAAAATAAGGTTTTAAAGAAAATGAAACCTTATTTATAAAAGCAACCCTGCCTGCGGCAGGCAACCTTAGTATAAATCGAATAAAACGCAAAACAAAACCCTATTAGCTTAACAATCAACATCTTACGCTATATCGCTTTTGATTTCTTATTTCGAACTGACGTTGTTTAGTAAAATCCTACCTTTTTTATTCTGATTTTACTTCCAAACAATCTCTATATTATTCATTCGCAATGGCGAAACCTTCGAGTCAGGATTTTGTTCTTTTATGCTAAAGGAATGTTTGTGCCCGCTGTCAAGTTTGAAAGGCGATAACTTCATTTCGTAAATTGTCCATTCATCAAGCGGTTTTAGACTGTAATTCAGCTTATCAGCAAATCGGTTAAAGTATTTGATAAGCAGTTGGTTTTTCCCTTTTTTAAGTGATAAAATTACAATTTCCTTTTGATATTCCGGTTTTTCGGGTAAACAGTGAGCGGTAATATATTTTCCGTTGAGCAAGATGTAAACGCCGTTTCCACCGCCAACTTCCACAGCAATGCTTTGATTGATAGTGCTTTCAATTTCTTGCAAGAAAAGCACACTACCACTGCGTTTTAAGTCCATTTCCAGTTTTTCGCCATAGCGGAAATCTTTCACTTTTTCCCATTTTTCTTTTCCTGTATTATCATTCAAATCAACGACTTCCTGTCCCTCTTCTTCCAAAGTTCCAAAAACACCTTTACCCGATTTGGTGTAAATACTTCCCCATTTCAGTGTTTCGGGTGCAGGTTTTACTACTTTGCTGGACGTGGGCGTGAGAGTGATATTTTGGCTTCCTTCATCTGTTGTAAGTGTCAAGTTTTTACCAATATTATTCTCAGTAAAGAAAATGGTCGGTGTAAAATCTTTTTTACGAGAAAGGAAATTCCATGTGTAACTTACCAAGCTTTTGTAACCGCAATAATAATCAAGTGATGAGTGTCCAAAACCTGCCGTTGCATTTTCGGGTGTTAAATTATCTTTTGAGCTACTTACAATATTCTTTGGATGAATGGTGTATTGACCTTTAAATTGAAGTTTTAATACGGGAAAGAACTCATCGTCAGTCCAGTTATTCGTGTCGTAATAGACTGTGATGCTGTTGTTTCGCTTGTTTTGTTTGTAGCTCACAGGCTTTCCGTTGCTTAATATCGTCAGATTGTCGATAGTGCCTGAAATGTTTTTTAGCTCAATTTCTTTGCTTGGGTAGCACATATGCAGGTAAAGCGCATTGTCTTTCGTGGTAATTTCACAAAATTGATTGCTTTCCGGTAGTGGATTGCCTTGGGTAGCGTAGATTGCTTCTTGGTTTCTATTAATCCATTTACCCATTTTCACCAACACCTCCCGCTCGAAATCCACCACAGAGCCATCTCCTTTTGGGCCTATATTTAATAGATAATTTCCACCGTGTCCAATCACCTGAGCCAAGCTTTTTAGTTTTTCGGCAGCCTTTACGTTCACTTCGCCGCGTTCTTGCCACGAACGGTATCCCCAAGTTTCATTAAACATGGAAGCAGCCGTTTGCCAAGGTGTAACCATCTGATAATCGGGATACTCGTTGTCAGCCATCACGCTGAAGTCCACCTGATTGTTTCCTAATCTTCCGCTAATCATACACTGCGGTTGCAAGCGATTGACTATTTCGTAAAGTTCTTTGCTTTGCTCGGCAGTAAGTGAACCCATATCAAACCAAATTTCAGAAATTAGTCCGTAATTGGTCATAATTTCTTCTACCTGTTTTTTGTTGAACTCGTGATGTTCGGGTGTAATTGGGTCTGCATTGTGGCTGGAAATAGGATAAGCCTGCGGAAAATTCCAGTCGATTAACGAATAATAAACCGCAAAATCCACACCGCCACGCTTACAAGCATCCGCCAGTTCTTTCATCAAATCCCGCTTGTAAGGTGTTGCATCTACAATATTATATTTTGTATATTTCGAGTGATACATACAAAACCCGTCGTGGTGCTTGGAAGTGATAACAATAGAACGCATTCTGGCTTGTTTGGCAAGTGCTACAATTTCATCAGCATTCCACTTAGTTGGATTGAATTCTTTTGCCGTATTGCCGTACCAATCACTGAAAATTCCGGCGAAAGATTGAATTTGCTCGCTATATCCTTTTTCCACTCGTTTGCCGTTATATACACCGCCATAAGCCGAGTACAATCCGAAGTGAATAAACATGGAATACTTTTGGTCAAGCCACTTTTGAGTAGGTTTTTGCTGTGCTGAAAGAAGATTTACTGCACAAAGCAGAAGAATGATTAGGCGTAGTTTCATGATTATTTATTTAAAGTTACAGATTTACAAAAATAAGGAAATAAAGAGATAATATATAAATATGTAAATGAGTAAAAATGCAAATATAAGATTTTTGAAGGAATTTGAGAAAGGGTGCAGGAAAATTTCTTTTTTGGATGTTTCTCTCTCGGTTGGGAAACCGAGAGTCCTTGCAAAATTTCATCAAATTAAAATAAAACAACTGAAATTTTAACCATTTTGAAATTATATTTGCTTGTTCTGTGAAAGTTTTATACTTTTGCAACTTGAATTTTTAAAAATGACTTCAAAATTAATTTATAAAATGAATCCGGTAACAAAAAAAATCAAAACACTTTGTACAGACAGGGGTATTTCAATCAGCGAACTTGCTGAAAGTTCAGGGCTAACCGAAGAGCAGATTAATCTTATTTATTCGAGCGATAAAATTCCATCGTTAGCATCACTTATCAAAATTTCACGCGCACTGGGTGTTCGCTTGGGAACATTTTTGGATGACAGTGAATATTTTGGTCCTGTGATTAATAGAGGCACTGATAATCAAAAAGCTGCTACGTTTACCAGCCAATTATCCACGGACAATTCGCATATGGATTTTTATTCATTGGCTGCTCGCAAGGCAGGTAGAGCAATGGAGCCGTTTTTAATTGATATTGTTCCCGGAAAAAACGGCGAGAAAGTGCCATCTTCTCACGAGGGCGAAGAATTTATTTATGTAATGAACGGTTCAATCAAAGTGAATTACGGTGCTGAAACTCATTTGTTAAATAAAGGTGACAGTATATATTATGATTCGATTGTTGACCACCTGATAACTGCTGCTACAAGTGAGCCCGCTCAGATTTTGGCAGTTGTTTATTCCCCATTCTAAAAAAGAGGCAAGGAGTAAGAGGCAAGAGGTAAGTAACGAGTGGCTTAGTGTGTATTTTAGCTTATTTTACTTGCCACTTATTAGTACAATTTAAATGTCTGTTTAGTAATAATGAACAAAAAAATAGAACTTTCAGATTGGACAGTCAGTGATTGGCTGGAATATTGGGCAGAAAAAACGCCTGACAAAGAATATATCGTTTATTCCGACCGTGATTTGCGTTTTACATGGAAGACTTTCAATGAGCGGGTAAATAATATGGCTAAGGGATTGATAGCCATAGGTGTAACGCGTGAATCGAAAGTGGGAATCTGGGCGCAAAATGTGCCGGATTGGTTGACTTTTTTATATGCTACCGCCAAAATCGGCGCCATTGCTGTAATGGTAAACACCAACTACCGCACCGAAGAGCTGGCTTTTATCCTTGAAAACTCAGATATGCACACGCTTTGTTTGACTGATGGCACACCCGGTAATGATTATACCGAAATTATTTACGAGTTGGTGCCTGAACTTAAAACCACCAAACGTGGAACTTTTAAAAGCAAGCGTTTCCCCGAATTGAAAAATGTAGTGTATATCGGACAGGAAAAATATCGAGGAATGTATAATACGGCGGAAATTTTACTGCTTGGTAAGAATGTGGATGATAAGGATTTTTTACATCACAGAAATCTTTCTGACTGCCATGATGTGGTAAATATGCAATATACATCAGGAACTACCGGTTTTCCAAAAGGTGTAATGCTTACGCACCATAATATTGTAAACAATGGTTTCCTTACAGGCGTGCATATGCACTTTACTTCAGATGATAAATGTTGTATTTGCGTGCCGTTGTTTCATTGCTTTGGTGTGGTGTTGGCTACTATGTGCTGTCTTACGCATGGAAGTACGCAGGTGATGGTGGAGCGTTTTGATCCGCTGATAACTTTGGCTTCTATTCATAAAGAGCGTTGCACGGTGCTGCACGGTGTTCCAACTATGTTTATTGCCGAACTGAATCACCCGATGTTCGATATGTTTGATATGAGTTCGTTGAGAACAGGAATTATGGCGGGTGCGCTTTGTCCGGTTGAGTTGATGAAACAGGTAAATGAAAAAATGTTTATGGACGTAACGAGCGTTTACGGTATGACCGAAACATCACCCGGAATGACACAGACACGTGTGGATGATAGCTTTGAAGTACGTTGTTCAACGGTAGGACGAGAGTTTGAATTTACGGAAGTAAAAGTGCTTGATCCTGAAACCGGAGAGGAATGTCCTGTGGGTGTTGAAGGTGAGATTTGCTGTCGCGGATACAATGTGATGAAAGGTTACTACAAAAACCCGGAAGCTACTGCAGAAGTGATTGATGCGAACGGATTTATGCACTCGGGAGATTTGGGTGTGAAAGATGAAAACGGAAACTATCGTATCACCGGACGAATCAAAGATATGATTATTCGAGGCGGAGAAAATATCTCGCCGAAAGAGGTGGAGGATTACTTGTACAAAATGCCTGAAATTCAGGACGTACAAGTAGTAGCAGTAGCTTCTAAGCGTTATGGTGAAGATGTGGGAGCATTTATTATTCTAAGAGAGGGTGCAGAACTTACACGCGAAGAAGTGCGTGATTTTTGTAAAGGACATATTGCCAAATACAAAATTCCACGTTATGTCTTTTTTGTAAAAGAGTTCCCGCTGACCGGAAGTGGAAAAATTCAGAAATTCCGATTGCGAGAAATGGCGTTAGAAATATGTGCCGAACAAGGGATAGAAATTTTATAATAAATGACCTATAAATCCTTTTTGAAAAGAAAAACGACCTTTCAAAATGTGATTTTTGAGAACATTTTTAACATAAAGAAAGAGAATGCTCTATTGAGAGACATTCTCTTTTTGTTATTTAGCTCTTTTGACGTTATTCTTTCTAATTTAAATTTCTATAAAAAATTCATTTTCACTATCTTTGCAAGCAAAATAAAATGACAGTTAGAAACTGTATATTTATTTAAATAATATAAAATAAAGCAAAATACTATGAATGAAAAAGTAAAAACACTGATTGAGAGTAAGAAGCAAAAACTTCATGAAGAGAAAACAAAACAGAAACAAAAACATTTAATTGATCTTGGATTGGTTGATAGCACTAAAAGAAAGAGATTTTATGTGGATGTCCCAATAGAAGGTGCTTTGTACGATGAAGTTGAGAAACGGTATTATATAAATAAACCTAAACCATTAGATGTAACAGATGATGAATACGAAGAAATCTGTAAATATTTTCCGCCTAATGAGAGTTATACTAATCAGGAAGTTGAATTGACCACTGTAGAAAACACTTTAAACACTTTAGCATATGTTGTCCTGTGGATAGGTATAATTGGTGGTGTGATTGGTCTTTTCACTTTAACAACTGTTGAAGATAGGTATATTGAGGAGTTTAGTCCTGAAGGATTAATTATTTCTCTTGCTATTATTCTTTTTGGAGTAATAAACTTTGCAGTATTTAAATTATTTGTAGAAATAGCAGTTAATATAAGAAAAAAGCATTCTTAAGAAAACAGGTTAATTTTATAGCATAATTAATTCTTAAAAAATGGAACTTGCAAGCAAATATAACCCCGCCGAGGTTGAAGACAAGTGGTATCAGTATTGGTTGGATAACGGATTTTTTCACTCTACGCCGGACGAGCGTGAACCTTATACGATTGTGATTCCGCCACCCAACGTAACTGGTGTACTTCATATGGGGCATATGCTCAATAATACAATTCAAGATGTGCTTGTGCGCCGTGCGCGTATGGAAGGTAAAAATGCCTGCTGGGTACCCGGAACTGACCACGCATCCATTGCTACTGAGGCAAAAGTAGTGGCTCGCTTGGCAGAGCAAGGAATTAAAAAATCCGACCTTACTCGTGAGGAATTTTTGAAACACGCCTGGGACTGGACGCACGAACACGGCGGAATTATCCTGGAACAGCTTAAAAAACTGGGTGCATCTTGCGACTGGGACCGTACGGCTTTTACAATGGACGAAATTCGTTCTGAAAGTGTAATCAAGGTTTTCTGCGATTTGTATGAAAAAGGCTTGATTTATCGTGGTGTACGCATGGTAAACTGGGATCCGAAAGCACTTACCGCCATTTCCGACGAGGAAGTTGATCACAAAGAAGTACACGGAAAACTTTATTATTTGCGTTACCGCATTGAGGGTGAAGATGGCTATGCGGTTGTGGCAACAACAAGACCTGAAACCATTATGGGTGACACGGCTATGTGTATCCACCCTGACAACCCGAAAACTGCACATCTGAAAGGCAAAAAAGTGATTGTTCCGCTGATTAACAGAGCAATTCCTGTGATTGAGGATGATTATGTGGATATGGAATTTGGAACGGGATGTTTGAAAGTGACGCCTGCACACGATGTGAACGACTATGTGCTTGGTGAGAAACATAATCTGCCTTCAATTGATATTTTCAACGATAATGGTACGCTGAACGAGCACGGCGAAATGTATGCGGGAATGGACCGTTTTGATGTGCGGAAGAAAATTGTGCTTGACTTGGAAGAGGCCGGTTTGATGGAAAAAATGGAAGATTACACCAACAAAGTGGGTTATTCCGAACGTACCAATGTGCCGATTGAACCGAAACTTTCCATGCAATGGTTCCTGAAAATGGAAGAATTGGCGAAACCTGCACTTGAAAATGTGGAAAATGACACCATCAAATTCCACCCTGAAAAGTATAAAAACACTTATCGCCACTGGATGGAAAACATAAAGGATTGGAATATCAGCCGTCAGCTTTGGTGGGGACATCGTATTCCGGCTTATTACTTGCCTGAAGGCGGTTTTGTAGTGGGCGAAACCAAAGAAATTGCCTATGAAAAGGCACTTAAAATGGTTGACTATCCGTTGACGATGGATGATTTGCGTCAAGATGAAGATGCGCTGGATACCTGGTTCTCGTCTTGGTTGTGGCCAATTTCTGTTTTTGACGGAATAAATAATCCTGATAACGAGGATATTAAATACTATTATCCGACAAGCGACTTGGTAACCGGACCGGATATTATTTTCTTTTGGGTGGCTCGAATGATTATGTCGGGCTATGAATACCGAAATGAAGAATGTTTTAAAAATGTCTATTTTACCGGAATTGTACGCGATAAAATCGGACGTAAAATGTCGAAATCCCTTGGAAACTCGCCGGATCCGATTGAATTGATGGAACAATACGGTGCAGACGGTGTGCGGATGGGTATGCTTTTGACAGCACCTGCCGGAAATGACCTGCTGTACGAAGATAGCCTGTGTGAGCAAGGACGAAACTTTAACAATAAAATCTGGAATGCATTTCGCTTGGTAAAAGGTTGGGACGTGGCAGATGTAGAGCAATCTGAGGCTGCAAAAATTGCTATCAAATGGTTCGATATCCAGCTTTCTAAGACTTTGCTTGAAGTTGATGACTTGTTTAAGAAATACCGTCTGTCAGAGGCTTTGATGGCGGTGTATAAACTTTTCTGGGACGAGTTTTCGTCTTGGTATCTGGAAATGATTAAACCGGCTTACCAACAACCGATTGACCGTGAAACTTACAATGCAACGCTTGGATTTTTCGATAGTTTGTTGAAAATCTTGCATCCGTTTATGCCGTTTATTACCGAAGAACTTTGGCAAGCATTGGAAACTCGTAAGGACGGTGAGAGCATTATGGTGGAATTGATGCCGAAAGCAAAACCGGTAGATGAAAAGCTGATTGCCGGTTTTGAAAAGGTAAAAGAGATTATTGCCGGCGTACGTACGGTGCGTTTGCAGAAAAATATCCCGAACAAAGAAGAGCTTAAATTGCAAATAATCGGTGCACATAATTCCGGATTTGATGCAGTAATTACCAAACTTTGTAATCTGGAAAGCATCGAAAATACTACCGAAAAATCTGCCGATGCGGTGGCATTTATGGTGGGAACAACGGAATATGCCGTACCGATGGGCAGCTTGCTGAATGCGGAAGAAGAAATCGAAAAGATGGAGGATGAAATTGTCTATCTGGAAGGATTTTTACAGTCGGTTATGAAAAAGCTAAACAACGAGCGTTTTGTGCAAAATGCCAAACCCGAAATTGTAGAAAACGAACGCAAAAAACAAGCTGATGCTGAGAGCAAAATAGCATCGCTGAAAGAGAGCATTAAGGGGATGAGAGGGTAATAGGAAAGTGAACGAACGGACTTATGTCCGTTTGTTTTGTTTTAAAATATTCTTATTGGAGGATAACAAATGATTACAAAAACAGACCTTGAAAAACTAAATTCTCAAAATCCAAAAATAAAATATGGATTTGCGAAGGAATTACTGAAAATAGGTTTAGATAATCCTGAATTGCTTTATGAGCACTTTGATTATTGGGTTGAATTGTTGGCAAGTGATAACAGTATTTTAAAGTGGACGGCAATTGATATAATCGGTTATCTATCGGCAGTAGATAAAGACAACAGAATAGAAAGTCTAATGCCGGATTTGATTAAGAAACTTCACGGTGGTGTGCTAATCACTTGTAATCATGCTATTTTTGCTCTTGGCTTAATTTACCAAAACAAACCAAACTTGAAGAATGCAATTGTCAAAGAACTAATTTCAATTTTCGGTGATAAGTTTGAAACAAATGAATGTAAAAACATTGCGATAGGAAAAGTTTTGGAAGCAATCAAACCGTTTGTTTCAGAAATTAAAGATAATGAGTCTGTTATCTCATTTATTGAGAATGCGACAAAATCGGATAGGAACGCAACCAAAAAGAAAGCAGAACAATTATTGAAAAAGATTGTAAAGTAAGTATTCTACATAGGTATTACATCAAAAAGGGATTTTTCTGAGTTAGGAAAAATTCCTTTTCTTTTTTATCTTTACGGTTGTATTAAAATAGAAATCTATGCATCAACTTATCAACTATATTTCCGCTCAACTTAATCTTGAAATTCTATCTTTTTGTTCCATTGGCGGTGGTGATATCTCGTCGGCGTATTTGTTGGAAACTTGCAAACAAAAACTATTTCTGAAAGTAAACAGCAAGCCTTTTGCTAAGACGATGTTTTTGGCAGAGCAAAAAGGTTTGCAGGCAATTGAAAATACTAAAACCATTGCTGTTCCGCACGTTTATTTGGTAGATGAAGTGGGCGGGAAAGCATTTTTACTGATGGGTTTTGTAGAAAGCAAAGGCACTACAGGGCAAGATTACAGACGATTAGGGCAGAATTTAGCAAAATTACATTTATGCACGGAAGATTATTTCAGATTTTCGTCGGATAATTTTATCGGCAGTTTACCGCAATCCAATACCGCTAATAACGATTGGGCTGAATTTTATTGGGTTGAGCGGATATTGCCGCAGTTAAAACTTGCGAAACAAGCTGGTTTGCTCGAAACTGAATTTATTCCTGTAAAAGAGAAAGCGATAAAGGTATTTCAACAAGTTTTCGGGGAAGTAAAACCATCCTTGCTGCATGGTGATTTATGGGGCGGAAATTACCTGATTTCAACGGACGGAACGCCTTATTTAATTGATCCGGCAGTCTATTACGGTCACTCGATGGTGGATATTGCAATGTCAAAATTATTTGGTGGATTTGGTCCGGAATTCTATAATGCTTACCACGAAATTATTCCGAAACAGGCTTGTTATCAAGAACAAATCGAGCTTTACCAACTCTATTATCTTTTGGTGCATCTGAATTTGTTTGGCAGAAGTTATCGGGGAAGTGTGGTGGATATTTTGGGAAGGTGTTTTTAAGTAAGTTGGACATATAAAACAAAAAACTCGAAGTTTCCACTTCGAGTTTTTTTGTTATTCATCATTTTTATCATTTTCTGTTATCTCTTCAAAATCAATATATTCACCTTCGTGCTTACCAAAGATTTTCTCTCGTCCTTCAGTCTGAGGCGGTGTGTAAGTGGGTGCACTGTCAGGTTGAGAATGCCTTTTACGACCAAAACCGAATAAAGCACGTAGAAAACTCAATCCCAACGAAACGACAAGCAAAATAAGCAAGCCGAAAAACACCAAAATTCCAATTAGAAATTTAAACATAATAACTCTATTTTGTTCGATTGGGTTTAATAAACCTCTTGAGCCACACGTTTTACACTTTCAGTAGCCATAAGCGTATAAAAGTGAATGCTTGGTACGTTGTTGGCAATCAGCTCTTTAGCTTGTTGTGTACACCATTCTACACCTACTTCTTTTGCTTCGTCGTCGGTTTTACATTTACGAAGTTCGCGAGCAAAATCTTCCGGAATGTCGGATTTGAAAATCTTAGGCAGAACAGTTAGCTGGTTCATAAAAGTAATGGGTTTTAGTCCCGGAATAATGGGCACATCAATACCAATTTCGCGGCATTTTTTCACAAAATCAAAATATTTTTGATTGTCAAAAAACATCTGAGTAACTAAATATTCCGCACCATTTTCCACTTTCTTTTTTGCCCAATAAAGGTCGCTTTCCATGTTAGGCGCTTCTTCGTGTTTCTCGGGATAGCACGCCATTCCATAAGAGAACGGTTTTTCTTTGATTTTCATTTCCGAACCGTCAAGGAAATAGCCTTCATTAAAGCGATTGACTTGCTTTTGAAGCTCTGTAGCATGTTCATGACCCGTAGGAACAAATGTTGATTCATGTTTTGCTTTGTCGCCACGCAAAAGCAGAATATCATTTATATCCAAAAACTTCAGGTCAATCAGCACGTATTCGGTTTCTTCTTTGGTAAATCCGCTGCAAATAATGTGCGGTACTACCGTGATGTTGTATTTGTTTTTAATGGCAGCAGCCACGGCTACAGTTCCCGGTCTATTGCGCACAGAAACTTGCTCATAAAGTCCTTGCTCATTCTCTTTATAGATTTTCTCAGAGCGATGTGTGGTAATATTAATGTATTTCGGATCAAACTCAAGAAGTGTATCAATCGTTTTATATACACCGCTAATTCCATTTCCTTTCAGCGGTGGCAGCAGTTCAAATGAAAACGCTGTCTTTTTTGCCGATTTTATTTTGTCAATTAAACTCATAGCTAATTTTTTATGATTATCTGACATTTCGCCTAACGATACTTAAATATTAGACTAATGCATTGTTTATTTGATACTTATATTTGTTTTTTATGATAAAAACATTAAGATTGTTAAGAAGTTTAGACACATTAAGACATGCTTAATGAAATCCTTAACTAAATCTTAATGCCTTAATGTTAAAAAAAATTTACGTAAAAAATACGATATTCATTTTCTTCTTTTCTAAGCTGCAAAATTACAAAAAATATCTGAATTAGCAGTATTGGCTATTTTGAGTATCAGAAATTAGGAGTTCGATAAATATTTATACGCTTTTTCTGAAAAACAATGCAGAAAGTTTGTATAAAACACAAAAAAAGTATAAATTTGCACGTTTTTATAATAAATATACATGATTATGAAAAATAAAAAAGAAAGATTAGCTGTTGTTTCCGAAATATTAAGACTGCAAGTGATTGGTAGTCAAGAGGAACTGTTGGATCAACTTCGGGAAAAAGGTTTTGCTATTACACAAGCAACGCTTTCACGCGACCTTAAAGTGCTGAAAGTAGCTAAAACACCACTTTCCAACGGTGCGTATAAATATGTACTTCCACCGCAGATAAAACCGATTTCCGATGAATTGACTTCATTGAATTTTACTTCGCATGGTGCGGTACTAAGTTTGGACTTTTCCGGCAATTTAGCTGTTTTGAAAACCAAACCCGGATATGCAAGTGCCATTGCATGGGATATTGACAACCGTATATCTCACGAAGTACTGGGGACGATTGCCGGTGATGATACCGTGCTGATTATTCCTCGTGATGGGGTGAAGCGAGAGGAAATTACACGTTTGATAAATTTGATATTTAACGAAGAAAACTAAATTCGACGTTTAAATATATCAAACTTTTTAGAGGGGGGTTACGTTGGATAATGAGTTTTTATCACGTATTTCTTCAAAACACTTATTTTGATTTTTTTATAAACATAATGAAAAAAGATTCAATAAAAGCAGATGAAATTTCCATAGTGGTGGCAGATGAAAGCCATCTGCCATACGTACAAACCATACTCTCAACCATTGAAGCTGCAGCTAAAGTGCGTGGCACGGGTATCGCCAAGCGTTCGCCGGACTACATTGAAATGAAAATGAAAGAACGCAAAGCCATCATCGCTTTGACGCAAGATGGAGAATTTGCAGGATTTTGTTATATAGAGACTTGGAGCGACAAAAAATTTGTAGCTAATTCGGGTTTGATTGTAGTAGATAAATTTCGCGGACACGGACTAGCTAAGCGGATAAAAAAGAAAGCATTTCAAATTTCACGTGAGCGATTTCCGGATGCAAAAATATTCGGACTTACCACCGGATTGGCGGTGATGAAAATTAACTCGGAATTGGGTTATCGTCCGGTAACTTTTTCGGAACTTACTGATGATGAGGATTTCTGGAAAGGTTGTCAGAGTTGTGTAAACTATGATATTTTGCAGCGAACCAATAAGCGACTTTGCTTATGTACAGGCATGTTGTATGACCCGTCTTGGAACAAAGAAAAAGAACAAGCTGAGGCTAAATCTCATAATTTGGTGGTAAAACCTGTGAAAAAACAGATAAAAATTGCGGCAAAAGTGGTGCAGTCGAAAAAGAAAAGCCGAAAAAGCACCGCAAGTAATAAAATTCAAATAGGATAAATCAAATAATACAAACATAATATGAAAGAAAAAGTAGTTTTAGCATTTAGCGGAGGATTGGATACTTCGTTTTGCGCGAAATATTTGGCAGAAGAAAAAGGGTACGATGTTTATACCGCCGTGGCAAATACGGGCGGTTTCTCTGATAAAGAACTAAAAAACATTGAAGAAAGAGCTTACAAACTAGGTTCTGTAAAGCACGTTTCGCTGGATGTAACACAGGAGTATTACGAAAAAAGCATTAAATACATGATTTTTGGAAACGTGCTTCGTAATGGCACTTATCCTATTTCAGTAAGTTCAGAGCGAATTTTCCAAGCCATTGCCATTATCAACTATGCCAAAGAAATTGGTGCGGATTACGTGGCGCATGGCAGTACAGGTGCAGGAAATGATCAAGTGCGTTTCGATTTGACTTTCCAAATTCTTGCACCGGAAATTAAAATCTTGACACCTACGCGCGATATGACGCTGACCCGTGAATACGAAATCAATTATCTGAAACAGCATGGTTATGTAGCGGATTTCACAAAGATGGAATATTCCATCAACAAAGGACTTTGGGGAACATCCATCGGTGGAAAAGAGACCTTGAAATCCAACTTGACACTGCCCGAAGAAGCCTATCCAAGCCAAATTGTGAAAACCGAAGAAGAAACTATTACACTGGGTTTTGAGAAAGGCGAGATTGTTTCTGTAAATGGCGTGGCATCGGATAATAAAGTGAAGTTGATTAATAAGGTGGAAGAAATCGCCAATAAATTTGGAATTGGACGTGATATGCACATCGGTGACACAATTATCGGTATCAAAGGACGTGTGGGTTTTGAAGCTGCCGCACCGATTCTGATTATTAATGCGCATAAAATGCTCGAAAAGCATACGCTGACCAAATGGCAACAATACTGGAAAGACCAACTTGGAAACTGGTACGGCATGTTTTTGCACGAAGCACAGTATTTGGAACCTGTGATGCGTGACATCGAGAAATTCCTTGAAAGTTCGCAGCAAAACGTAACAGGAACGATTATCGTAACACTTCGTCCGCACGGTTACACATTAGTAGGTGTAGAAAGTGATTTCGATTTGATGAAAACTGACTTTGGTGAATACGGTGAGGTAAATAAAGCCTGGACTGCCGATGATGTGAAAGGTTTCACAAAAATATTCGGTAACCAAATGAAAATTTATCACAACATAATGCGCAAAAACGAAGAATAAGGATTTGTTGAAAGAACAACGAACATCTCGTTTTTTTTATATAACTACGAATAGCACAAATTGCACGAATAAAAATTCGTGCAATTTGTGCTATTCGTAGTTAAAAATAAATGAACACTTTGCAGTGGGGATGTTCGGCTTCCAGCCGAACATTAAAAAAATAACAGTATCTGTTGGTTATCTTTCGGCTGGAAGCCGAAAGTCCCAACTAAAAACGAAAGTACGCACAGAGAAAGAAAGTTATAAACTCAGAATTCCCCCGCAACTTTTCGAATTGAACCCCTGTTTTATTCTGAAAAATGAAACATTTCTTACTGTTGTAAACTTCTTAAAATCTTAATTTCTTCCACCCAAAGCGATTCATCCGGCGTTTCCAAAATCAACGGGATATTATCAAAACGGCTGTCGTTCATAATAAATGAAAAGACATCCATTCCCATTACGCCTTTTCCTAAGCTGTCGTGGCGATCAACGCGCGTTCCTACTTCCTTTTTGCTGTCGTTGATGTGCATGCCTTGTAGGTATTCAAAACCGATAATTTCATCGAACTTCTTAAATGTCTCGTCAAAAGTTTCACGAGTGCGAATTTCGTAGCCTGCCGCCAATGTGTGAGCCGTATCCAAACAAACACCAACACGTGATTTGTCTTCCACTTGGTCAATAATCTGCGCAATCTCTTCAAAACGATAGCCGATAGCCGAGCCTTGTCCGGCTGTGTTTTCAATCACCGCAATTACGCCGTTTGTTTTCTCCAATGCCATATTGATAGAAGTGGCAATGGTGCTGATGCATTCATCCACTGAAACTTCATTCAAGTGTGCGCCCGAATGAAAGTTAAGTTTTTTCAGTCCCAACTGTTCGCAACGCTGCAATTCGTCAATAAATGAATTGCGTGATTTTTCTAATCCTTCCGCTTTCGGACTTCCCAAATTAATCAAATAGCTGTCGTGTGGCAGGATGTTTTCAGGCTTAAAATTGTACTCTTCACATCTTTGCTTAAAAAGTTCAATACTCTCTTCGCTCAAGGGTGGCGAAATCCACTGTCTTTGGTTTTTTGTAAAAAGTGCAAAAGCATCTGCACCTATTTCGTGTGCATTAAGTGGTGCGTTTTCTACGCCACCCGCTGCGCTTACGTGTGCTCCAATATATTTCATTGTGATAGTTTTGTTATGGTTTTATATAATTAAAAATAGCAAACTTACGCTTTATGCGGAATTTTGCCTTGCTAAAAGAATACGGTTAAGCAAACCTAACAGGTTTCTAAAGCCTGTTAGGTTTCAACAAAGATACGGATTGTTTTTTTATTTTTCAATAAAATCTGTCTATCTGAAAAGCGATGAAGTTGATATTGGCAATTAAAGAAAAATTTCATTAAATAGTTATACATTATTTTTACAATATCAATAATATTGAGTAAATTTGTGCTCTTAAAAAAAGATTTTTATTAACTATTATAACAAAAAGATTATGAGCTTTTTAACAAACGACAAATTAGTAATTGTAGGTGCAGCCGGTATGATCGGTTCGAACATGGCACAAACTGCTGCAATGATGAAACTTACTCCAAACCTATGTCTTTATGACCCATTCCCAACGGGATTGGAAGGTGTAGCGGAAGAAATTCGTCACTGTGGATTTGAAGGATTGAACTTGACTTTCACTACCGATATTAAAGAAGCATTTACAGGTGCAAAATACATTGTTTCATCAGGTGGTGCGCCACGTAAAGATGGAATGACACGCGAAGACCTGCTAAAAGGAAACTGCGAAATTGCTGAGCAACTTGGTAAAGACATTAAAGCATATTGCCCGGATGTAAATCACGTGGTAATTATTTTCAACCCGGCTGATATTACAGGTTTGGTAACATTGATGCACAGTGGTTTGAAAGCTAATCAAGTAACTACTTTGGCAGGATTGGACAGCACACGCTTGCAAAGCGAATTGGCAAAACACTTCGGCGTAAAACAAAGCGAAGTTACCAATACACGTACGTACGGAGGTCACGGTGAAACTATGGCTGTATTTGCATCTACTGCAAAAGTACAAGGCACTCCGCTTCTTGACCTTATCGGAACAGATAAATTGACCAAAGAAGAGTGGGCTGATATGCAAACTCGCGTTACAAAAGGTGGTGCAAACATTATTAAACTTCGTGGTCGTTCATCTTTCCAAAGCCCGGCTTATGTTTCTATCGAAATGATTCGCGCAGTGATGGGTGGTGAAGCATTCCGTTGGCCTTCCGGTTGCTACGTAAGCAACGGTGAGTTTGATCACATCATGATGGCTATGGAAACTACACTTGACAAAAACGGCGTTTCTTACGGTGAGCTAAAAGGTACAGAAGAAGAAATGGAAGCACTTCGTACAAGCTATTCACACCTTCGCAAATTGGTGGACGAAGTAATCGGTTTCGGCATTCTTCCTGCTTACGAAGATTGGAATAAATTGAATCCGAATATTAAATAGTCTGAAATAATGATTTTTTGATTTGTCTGATTTTTTCAGATAAATCGGATTTAGGAAATAATGTAAATGCGTATCAAGAGAAATTTTGGTGCGCATTTTCCTTGTTAGAATATGATGTTACTAATAAAATTAGGGTTTAAAACTAAGAAAATGCTTTTTCATTTGTATCTTTGCCGTTAGATTGTAATAGCACAAAGATAATAATCATTTAACAAACAAAAATTGCCAATTGGCTGTTACTACATTACTGTTTCGTATTTTTTAGAACAGTAAAATAGATTTTGCATTCAAAAATTTTACAATAAAATGTCTGACGAAATAATATACGAAGTAACGCAGAACGATTATAAATACGGCTTTACCACCGATATTGAGACGGAAATTATTCCGCCGGGGCTGAGTGAAGACGTTGTGCGGCTGATTTCAAAAAAGAAAGATGAACCGGAATGGTTGCTCGATTTCCGACTGAAAGCGTATCGACATTGGAAAACGCTGAAAATGCCGGATTGGGCTTATTTGGATATTCCGCCGATTGATTTTCAGGCGATTTCTTATTTTGCCGCACCGCGTAAAAATGCACCGAAAAGCCTGGACGAAGTGGACCCTGAACTGCTGAAAACATTTGATAAACTTGGTATTCCACTCGAAGAACAGAAAATTCTTTCAGGCGTAGCTGTGGATGCCGTGATGGACAGTGTTTCAGTAAAAACTACTTTCCGTGAAAACTTGGCTGAAATGGGAATTATTTTCTGCTCGTTTAGCGAAGCTGTGCGTGAACATCCTGATTTAGTGCAGAAATATCTGGCATCGGTGGTTCCGTATGCCGATAACTATTTTGCGGCGTTGAACTCGGCGGTTTTCAGCGACGGTTCGTTTGCTTATATTCCTAAAGGTGTTCGCTGTCCGATGGAACTTTCTACCTATTTCCGTATCAATGCGGCTAATACAGGACAGTTTGAGCGTACGCTGATTGTGGCGGAAGAAGGAAGTTATGTTTCCTATCTGGAAGGCTGTACGGCACCGATGCGAGATGAAAATCAATTGCACGCGGCAGTGGTGGAAATTGTGGTATTGAAAGATGCCGAAGTGAAATATTCTACTGTGCAAAACTGGTATCCGGGTGATAAAGACGGCAATGGCGGTGTTTATAATTTCGTTACAAAAAGAGGAATTTGTAAAGGGGAAAACTCACGCCTGTCTTGGACGCAGGTGGAAACCGGTTCGGCAATCACGTGGAAATATCCGTCCACTATCTTGATGGGCGATAATTCGTCGGCGGAATTTTATTCCGTTGCGGTAACCAACAACCACCAACAAGCCGACACAGGTACCAAAATGATACATATCGGCAAAAACACGTCGAGCCATATCCTTTCCAAAGGAATTTCGGCCGGGCAGAGCAACAACAGTTACCGAGGCTTGGTGCGTGTTAATCCAAAGGCAGAAAATGCACGGAACTTCTCGCAGTGCGATAGCTTGCTACTTGGTGATAAATGCGGTGCACACACTTTCCCTTATATGGAAGTAAATAACGACACCGCCATTATTGAACACGAAGCAACCACTTCCAAAATCAGCGAAGACCAAATTTTCTATTGTAATCAGCGCGGAATTGACACCGAAACTGCCGTGGGATTGATTGTAAACGGTTACGCAAAAGAAGTGCTGAATAAACTTCCGATGGAATTTGCCGTGGAAGCGCAGAAACTGTTGCAGATTACGCTGGAAGGGTCAGTGGGATAATTTTGAAGAAATAATAAAATGATATAGAACAAATAGAAAAGCTACTGTTTTCTATGTTTTAAAATACTAATATGCTTGAAATAAAAAACTTACACGCATCCGTCAACGGAAAAGAGATATTAAAAGGAATAGATTTGACGGTAAATAAAGGCGAAGTTCACGCCATTATGGGACCGAATGGTTCGGGTAAATCGACATTAGCATCGGTAATTACGGGAAATCCTGCCTTTGAAGTAACCAAAGGAAAAATTACCTACGAAGGGCAAGATTTGTTGGAAATGGCACCGGAACAGCGTGCCGGGGCAGGTGTATTTCTAAGTTTCCAATATCCGGTAGAAATTCCGGGTGTGAGTATGGTGAACTTTATGCGCGCAGCCATCAACGAACAACGCAAATTCCGCGGGGAAGAACCGCTTTCTGCATCTGATTTCTTGCGTTTGATGCGTGAGAAAAAAGAATTGGTAGAAATGGATAGCCAACTGACAAGCCGTTCGGTAAACGAAGGTTTTTCAGGTGGTGAGAAAAAACGCAACGAGATTTTTCAAATGGCAATGCTAAATCCGAAACTGGCAATCCTTGACGAAACCGATAGCGGACTTGATATTGATGCATTGCGCATTGTTGCCAACGGGGTAAATAAACTGAAAACACCTGAAAATGCAAGTATCGTAATTACGCACTATCAACGACTTTTGGATTATATTGTACCTGATTTTGTACACGTACTTTACGACGGAAAAATTATCAAAACCGGATATAAAACTTTGGCTTTGGAGTTGGAAGAAAAAGGTTACGATTGGCTGAAGTAAGTCGGATGTATGATGTCGGGTGTCTGATGTTTGATGACCGATGATGGATGTACAAAGTATTAGGGTTAAATAGAAGATTAAGTTAAAGATGACAAAGAATAAAACAGATGTTCAGGTGCGGGAAAAGAAAGAAACCGTACTCTTTGAACAACAATATATCGAACTTTACGAGCAATATACCGACACGATTTGCTCGCACTCTGCTACGGCACTGAATGCGGGGCGGGATAAGGCTTTCAAGAAGTTTCGGGAATTGGGTTTTCCGACACCGCAAGTGGAAAACTACAAATATACCGACCTTCGTGAGCCGCTGAGCGTGGATTATGGACTGAATATCAAGCGAGTAAATTTCCCGATAAATCCTTATGATGTTTTCAAATGCGATGTGCCTGGAATTTCGGCGTATCTCTATTTCGTAGTAAATGATGCGTTTTATCCTACGAATTACGAGAGAAACAAATCGTTGCCGGAAGGTGTGATTGTTACGAGCCTTCGTCAAGCGTCGGAAGAGCATTCTGAACTGGTGGAAAAACATATTTCCAAATTAGCCGACAAGCAAAATGATGGATTAGTTGCCTTTAATGGGGCTTTTGCGCAAGATGGATTTTTTATTTATGTTCCAAAAAACGTAATCCTTGACCGTCCCATTCAGATAATTAACATTATGCGTTCGGATGTGGATTTTATGGCGAACAGCCGAAATCTGGTTGTGGTAGAGCAAGGTGCTAAGGCTCAGATGCTTGTCTGCGACCACACGGTGGACGATGTGCGATTTTTCTCAAATCGGGTTACGGAAGTTTTTGTGGGTGAAAATGCTTTCTACGAGCACTACAAGCTGGAAAGTGTAAGTCGTGAAACAACTGATGTTTCTACCTTGCTTATTAAGCAGGAACAAAATTCGAATGTATTGGGTAATTTGCTGACTTTGCACAATGGTGTAAGCCGAAATAATGTTGAGATTGCACTTGACGGTGAAAACTGTGAAACGCATCTTTGCGGAATGGCACTTTCTGACGGCAAGCAGGTGGTGGATAATTTCACTTCTATTTTGCACAATAAGCCAAATTCGCACAGCAACGAACTCTTCAAGTATATTTTGGATGATGAAGCAAAAGGTGGATTTACAGGAAGACTTTATGTGGAAAAAGATGCACAAAAAACGCTTGCCTATCAGAATAACAAAAACATCCTACTTAAACGCACAGCAAAAATGCGTACAAGACCGCAGCTTGAGATTTTTGCCGATGATGTGAAATGTTCACACGGAGCAACGATTGGACAATTGGATGAAAAGGCAATGTTCTATATGCGTCAGCGTGGTATTCCTGAGAAAGAAGCTCGAATGTTGCTGATGTTTGCTTTTGCTGCTGATGTGATTGAGTTTATCCGAATTGATGCGCTGAAAGACCGCATTAAGAAAATGGTAGAAAAACGCTTGCGTGGCGGACATAGTAAGTGTGACGGATGTAGTTTTTGTTCGTGAATTATGATGAACGAAGGATATTTTCTACATAATTGTCATCTTGACATTTTATAAAATAACACAAAATAATTATTTATAATAACTACGAATAGCACAAATTGCACGAATTTTTATTCGTGTAATTCGTCAAATTCGTAGTTTTAATTTTTAAAAGCAAATTATTATTGGTTTAGTTGATTTTACATGTGAAAATAATTCAGATAAATTCAATGTGATTGTATTTCTATTTTATCATTTCAGCCATTTTTTCCAAATACTTCACATCTACTTCATCCAACACATCAAACCGTTCGCTATCCACATCCAACACGGCAAAAACATCGCCTTGCTTGTCAAAAATTGGAACAACGATTTCTGATACCGACGCACTGCTGCAAGCAATATGTCCCGGGAATTGATTTACATCGGGTACTAAAAACGAACGTTTCTCTTTCCACGTAGTTCCGCACACGCCACGTCCATATTTAATGCGTGTGCAGGCAATCGGTCCTTGAAACGGTCCGAGCACCAATTCATCCCCTTTTACCAAATAAAATCCGATCCACCACCAACCGAAAGTCTCTTTTAGCGCTGCCGCGATATTTGCCAAATTGGCAATTAAATCCGTCTCGCCTTCCACAAGTGCTTTTAGTTGCGGAATAAGTTCTTTGTAGATGTTTTCTTTCGACTGATCGGGTGAGATTATAAGAGTTTCTGCCATAATTTAAATTGTTAGCTGTTTACAAAAGTACAACAATATTTTTTAATGATTATCCGCATCTATTCCTAATCGCATTATGATTTAAATTTGACACATAGTACATATAGTTCATTTAGTTTTTTACTATAAAAAGATAATTTGTAGTAAGATTGAGTGTTTTTGTAAAAGCTCATATAGTAAATAAAAAATGATATTTTTTATTTTTCTACTTTTCCAAAAAAACGATTAAGTAACAAAAAAACAGTCTATCCCGATAGATACTATGATTAAAACCAAATAAAAGACGTTCTTTTTTTGTTTTTTAATAAATTTTGTTATCTTTGTTTCAGACAAATGAGAAGACTTACGGTCGAAACTTTACGCCGTTGTTTATCTCGTGAAGCAGGCAAAGTTCCCGCTTCTTTTGTATAGCGACACTGCGTGTCGAGACAAATGAGAAAGAGCTTTGGTCTCACATTGTCCGTTATTTATCAATATCAAGGCTTACCATTTATAGTTTTGGTCAAAAGGTTCATTCTTTTTCCATAAAACAAAAACTAAAATAAGTAGCTTACGCATAGCGGCAACAACGCCTTTCTGTCTGATTTTTGGATTACGTTCTACAATTCGATGATGCAAGTCCTTAATCGGCCTGTTGTGTTGTATTGCATTTAAAGCCGGCATATAAAGACAATAACGTATGTTAGAATTTCCTTTTTTGGTTATTCGAGTTTTTCCTGCATAAGGACCGGACTGGTGTTCGCGTACATCCAAACCGGCATAGCTTACAACTTTACGAATGCTTGGAATGCTTTCAAAACCATTTGTCTCACTAATTATTGTCACAATCGTTTGGAAACCTAATCCCTTGATTGTTTCAAGAGTTTTTAGGGATATTCGTTAAATTCAAATTTTAGAGCAAGATTGATAACTATTTCAGTCTTGCTCTTTTATTTTTTTTGGTGATATTTTCTTTTCGTCGGTATATTTCGATTTTTTATACTGAAAATTTGACAACAAAGCACACCGATCCGGAAGAACTAAAAATGTTCTTCTTTTTTTTGTTAT
>DUQG01000050.1 GCA_012837935.1 Bacteroidales bacterium | reverse complement strand
CTTGCAGACACGTATTGGTCGTTGCGTGCTTCAATCAAATGCGTTACTGCTTCATCTAGTAGTCTTGTCATCGGTATGCCCGTTGCTTTACTCATGTTCCGCAAGATATCGTATAATTCTTTCTTTAGCGTCGTTGTGAACATTTTTCTGCCTTTTAGCATTGTCAGCACCCTTCCTTAGTTAAGGTTAACTAAGTTTTTGTTGTTTCAGCTTAGTTAAGTTTAGTTAAGGTTAGTTAAGGTTAACTAAGTTGAAACAATGATTTTTCCGTCAACCTATCTTCTTCTTTTTCACATAAGTTGCCAAAGCGTATCTGTAATAACCGCAAACATTGGTATAAATACCATGATCGCTTATTTCTATGTTGTCGTGATCTATCAGTTCGGCCACGCTGTTTCCGAAAAGCCTGCTGCCCCCTCCCGTTAGAACAATGGTGTCTATGTCATCGATGTTCTTCCATTTGTTTTTTACCATGGAGGCGACTGTTTCCGCATATCTTTTATATGCTTCTTCTGTTATGTCGGATATCGACATTGCCCTTCCCTTTACTTTTGTATAACCGGTTCTCAGGGCATCTTCCATTACTTCGGGTGACATCTGTTTTCCGTGCTTGTTGTATATGTCTGACGAAACTTCAGACAGTATGGAATGTATTCCGGTATGGTTGTAGGAAGCACTGTTGCGATCTATGAATTGCATGTTCGATATCACGGCAAGGTCAAGGGTGTAGTAACCAATGTCAATGACTCCTATTGTTTTCTTCATGTAGCTTTTGCTGATTACTTCCCCGTCTTCATCGAATACCCGACTCAACACTGTCCCTAGCGGTTGGGGTATTATTCTTGTCTTTTTGATATGGTATCTGTGATTGGAAACGGTGTTCCCCTTCTGACTTATCTCTTTTATCTCATGGTCTCCCCTGATTATTGCCCTGTACTGATTGGCAAGACGGGCATAGTCAGTCACGGGCAATCCCACTACTATGCTTACATCCTGACCGTGACCGTCACACAGTAAGAACATGGCAGTCAGCATTAACGCCATACCCTCGTCGTCAAGAAAACGATCGGCTCCCAGGGTAGCCACCGGACTACCCTGGGAAATCGCCATATCTCCTATAAAATAATTCTTCCCTCTGTAACCGACGCACAATTCCTTCTTCCGATCTCTGCCGCTTATACCTGAAAACGATATCGGTCGGAAGTTGTCAATCACAGAAGGGATGCTTATCTTCTTGTTTGAAGCCATGGCCTTGGTTCTACCAAAGCCCGTATCAATGGCTATCAACATGATTTCTCCTCCTTTAAGTTTTTTAATATTTCTGCCTCACCCTTGGATATAGCACTATCTACTATATCTCTCATGTGTGAGGCGACTAATTCTGACCAATCTTCGCACGTGGCGTAGCGTTTTCCGACGTCTTTCAGTGTTTCGCCGGAATACCATCTGCCGTCGCGGGAGAGGTACTCTCTCCGCACGAACTCAGCAACGTACAGCGTGCCTTCTTCCGGAGTGTCAAAAGTATACGCGGATTGATACGGGGTTCCGTCATACGCACCAAAGCCGT
>DUQG01000009.1 GCA_012837935.1 Bacteroidales bacterium | reverse complement strand
TTGACAAAACACCATTAAAAGAACTGCTAAATCCTGACGAAGAGATTCAATTCAAGCAAAATCAAAATTTCAAAGAACAATTATTATTTTAGTTAAAATCATTAACAAATTAGTGCATCAGCAGTATTGTGATATCTTTAATTTTATTTTTAGATTGATTGAAAATTTTTTAAGTCTGATAGTCGGAGTTTATTGAAACTATCTCAAAAACTCCTTAGCGCTTATCTTCCTGCAATAACTTTATCGTAAATAGCTCTAACTTTTAGTCCGGCGTCATACCATTTTATGTTATTAACTTCTTCCAGTCCAAGTTCACGCATACTCTGATATTTAGCAGGATAAGTTACGATACCGTAAATTGCATCAGCCATGGCGTCAATATCCCAGTAGTCCGTTTTCACTACGTGAGTCAGGATTTCCGCACAACCGGATTGATAGGAAATAATAGAAGGTGTTCCTACTTGCATAGCTTCCAACGGTGAAATACCAAACGGCTCTGATACGGAAGGCATAATATACACATCGCTTTGTGCAAGCATGTTGTGTACATCACGTCCGCGAAGGAAGCCCGGGAAGTGGAAACGATCGGCTATACCGCGTTGAGCAGCAAGGTCAATCATAGCTTCCATCATATCACCGCTACCCGCCATCACGAATCGTACATTTTTCGTTTTTGCCAATACGCGTGCTGCAGCTTCAACATAGTATTCCGGTCCTTTTTGCATCGTAATACGACCCAAGAAAGTTACGATTTTATCTTTGCGTGGTTCTTTTACAAAGCTGTCTGCATCTTCAAGCGGTTCTACGGCATTGTGCACAGTAGAAACTTTATGTGGTGGCTGATGGTATTTTTCAATTACCGTGCGGCGAGTCAAGTTACTTACCGTCATAATGTGGTCTGCCGCATCCATTCCACGTTTTTCGATGCTATAAACGGTCGGGTTTACCTTTCCGCGACTACGGTCAAAGTCGGTGGCGTGAACGTGTATAACCAACGGTTTACCACTGATTTGCTTCGCAAATGCTCCGGTCGGGTAAGTGAGCCAGTCGTGAGAGTGAATAACATCAAAATCCAACCGATGTGCCAACACACTACCTACAGCTTCGTAGTTTGAAATTTCTTCAATCAGGTTGTCGGGATATTTTCCGGAAAAATCAATACAGCCGAGTTCGTTTGTATGTATTCGTCTGTAATCGTATTTAATACCTTCGCGAAGCCAGAAATACTCATCAGGGTGCATAAACCGACCAATTTTGTTGTTTACTTGGTCCCAATTGACATCTTTCCAAACAACGGGTACGGTGTTGGCACCGATAATTTTTAAGAAACTTTGGTCTTCGTCGCCGCTAGGTTTGGGCATAACAAAGGTCAGCTCCAAGTCTTCTTGTTGTGCCATTCCTTTTGTAAGTCCATAACTTGCAGTTCCTAATCCTCCTAAAATATGGGGAGGAAATTCCCATCCAAACATTAATGCTTTCATAGAGCCACCTCACTTTCTTCTTTTCTTAACAAATCTAAAACTCGTAAAACTTCTGCTACACTCATTGCAAACGACATTCCACCATGTCCTTTGAAAGGTGGATTTCCGTCAAATAGTTCAGAAATTGTACCTACACAGAGTTCAGTCATTTCTGATTCCAAGCCCATCATTATGCGCTCGATAAATGACCTTCCACTTTGTTTATATACCTTATAATAAGCATCGGCAAAATAACCTATTGTCCAAGGCCAAACCGGACCGTTGTGGTAATTCCAGTTACGTTCCTTCATTCCGCCAATATATTCCGGACGATACGAACCGCTTTTTGGGCTAAGCGTACGAAGTCCTTTCGTTGTGAGAAGCTCTTTGGTAGTAATATCCAATATAGCTTTTTGTTGTGTTCTTTCAAGCGGGGAGAATGGGAGTCCCACTGCAATAATCATATTGGGACGAACTTCCACATCATTGTATCCATTTACTACGTAGTCGTATAGATAAGTTCCATTCCAGAATACTTGATTAAATGAAGCTCGTGCAATTTCAGCTTGATAATCCAGCAAGTCGGCAGACTGTTCGTTGTTGGCAAGTCTTTCCAGTTGTGAAACAAATTTCAACGCATTATACCAAAGTGCATTGATTTCCACAACATAACCAGTACGTGGCGTAATCGGACGATTATCTTCAACAGCATTCATCCATGTGGCAGGTTTATCTGTACCATTCACGAATAGAAGGTTGTTGTTGTGCATAAATAGATTTGGGTGACTTTGTTTTTTGATAAAGTCTATAATTCGAATACACAAATTGCCAAAACGTGTTGCAGCGTCTTCTATACCTTTGACTTCAGAATATTGCTGTATAGCACGAATAAACCATAGCAATACATCCGAATCGTCCAGTCCTTCCAGTTTGAAGTTCTCGCGTTCGCCACTTAAGAATCTTTCGATTTCTTCTGTTGCGGTTTTAATAAGCGCTTCAAAATAGTCCTCTCTGTCAATCATCAGCGTGCTTGGTACTAATGATATAAACTCATCACGAGCACGGCAGCCAAACCAAGGATAACCGGCAAGTAGATAAGTTTTGTCGCCTTCGCGTTTGTAAAACTGTTGAGCTGAATTTTTTAGCGTGCTAAACATATCCTCGCGCTTGTGTCTTCTTTCCAACTCTTTGTTCCACAAAGTAGTCAACGACCTGGGTGAAACTTCAGAAATACCGGCTGAGAAAATAATGCTTTCGCCTTTTTTTATCGGCATTTCAAAATACCCGGGCACTAGCAAGTCTTCTTTAAAATCATAACCGCGTTCCTGCTCTTTGAAGTACTCGATGTCTTTGTACCAATCCGGTTGATGGAAGTAGGTGTTTTTCTTTGAGAACTGCATGTGGAGTTCCGGATATCCTTCATAAAGCTTCATGCTGATGCCGTTGTTTCTCTCTTCGTAAGAGGAGTTTGCTACGCTGTTTTGGCGTGTCAACTCATTTACGCTTCGGAAAGCCAAGTAAGGCTTAAAGCGCATGGTAGTAGGAGAGTGCGCATCTAGTAGCGTGTACTTGATAAGGATACGTGGTTCAAATGACACAAGCAGTTTTTCCTTGGAAAGGATAACACCGCCGACACGATAAATCCTGCGGGAAATGGTTTCACAGTCAAACTGACGAATGTACCTGTGTCCGTTGGGACTAAAGTTGTTGCCGGAATACTTGTGAATTCCCAAATTAAATTCAGCACCATGCTGAATAACTGTTTCATCGAGCGAAGAGAGCAACACGTGATTGGAATTGTCAATCTCAGGTAGCGGCACTACGAGTTGCCCATGATACTTCCTCGTGTTGCATTCTACCAAGGTACTACTACTGTAAGTCCCTGCTCGATTGGTTCTGATGATTTCCTTGGTGAGTGACTTCTCCAAGTTCATCAGTAGTGTTTTGTCAAATTTTAAGTAACTCATATTTACAAATTGTTGTATATGTTAAGGCTTTCACAAAAATAGATATAAATAATCTAATAAAAAAATCAAAATGATATGAATTTTGAAATATATTTTAGAATTTGATAAACTTTCTGGATTAATTTCACTTTTATCTGTATTTTTGTACAAAAAAATTAAAATATGCATATGGGAAATGATATATATGATAAGAAAAGACTTTATTATGCTGTGTTTTTTCCGGTCATAATATGCTTTTTTGTGGTGTTTGTTTTTGCATTCGAGCGTTTGATGGGTTTTGACTTCAAAACGGCTGGAGTCTATCCGCGTGAAGCTATCACTTTAATCAATATTTTTTCTATGCCGTTTATCCATTCGGATATTTCTCATCTACTGAATAATTTGATATCCTTTTTTGTACTTAGCACTACGCTCTTTTATTTTTACAGCGAAATAGCCGGACGAACATTGTTGCTTTCGGTGATTTTCAGCGGTTTGATTCTTTGGGTGATTGGCAGGGAAGCGTGGCATGTCGGCTTGAGCGGGATTGTGTATGCACTCTCGTTTTTCTTATGTTTTAGCGGAATTATTCGGCGTCATATTCCTTTGATTGCCATTGCACTGATTGTGGTCTTTTTGTATGGGAATAATGTGTGGCATCTGTTCCCTTGGCAGAAATTTGATCCTGTTTCTTGGGAAGGTCATCTTTCCGGTGCTATTGTGGGTACGGTGCTTGCTTTTGTTTTTATGAAAAAAGGACCGCAAAAACCGATAAAAGTTTGGGATGAAGATGAGAGCGAAGAGGACGATGAAGATGCCTACTGGAAAATAGAAGAAACCGAAGAGGAGAAAAAGCTGCCTCAAAATTAATAGAGACAGCTTTGATGTTTTTTGTAATGAAATTATTAGCTTTGTAATTCACAAATTTAAGAAAATAAATATCATGAGAAAATTCATTTTGTCCATTTTTATTGTCTTATTCTTTATGAATATGAATGCACAGAAAACTGACTCGTTTAGCACGTTAAATGTTATTCCCGAGCCTGTTTCGGTGGTTGAAAAGCAGGGAGTTTTCAAACTTCCGCAGAAAGTATCCATTGTTCGTCCGGCAGCTGCCGACAACGATGTGGCGGTAGATTTTTTGGTAAAAAGACTTCGTGAGGCAACCGGAAATCAAGTTACCGTGAAAAATTCCGGAAAAGCCACTATTCAGCTTTTGCTTAATGCTACGCAAAATTCTGAAATTGGCAATGAAGGCTACACTTTACAGGTAAATGCCAAAAACATTGTGGTGAAAGCCAATACCTCAGCCGGATTATTTTACGGAGTACAGACTTTGGTGCAACTTTTCCCGCCCGAAATTGAAAGTAAAGAGGTGCAATGCGATGTGAAATGGGAATTGCCACAGGTAGAAATTGTGGATTATCCGCGTTTCTGCTGGCGTGGTTTGATGCTCGATGTGTCGCGCCATTTCTTTACTGTGGATGAAGTGAAAAGTTTTATAGACAATATGGTTCGCTATAAATACAATATGTTCCACTGGCACTTAACCGATGATGAGGGTTGGCGAATTGAGATAAAATCACTGCCAAAACTTACGGAAGTGGGTGCATGGCGTACGGAGCAAATCGGTTGGTTTGGCAGCTTTGATGCACCGGATCCGAATGCACCTAAAAATTACGGCGGATTTTATACACAAGAGCAAATAAAAGATGTTATCGCTTATGCCGCAGAGCGTCATGTGCAAGTAATGCCCGAAATAGATGTGCCGGGACATAGTTCTGCGATTTTAGCGGCTTATCCGGAGTTATCTTGTTTTCCGGAGACGAACGATAAATTTGTACGTACAGGCGCACCATTTTTGGATTGGAACACGGGCGGTCGTCCGGAAGCTATCTATGAAAATACGCTTAATCCGGCAAGTGAGAAAGTCTATGAGTTTATAGATAAAGTGATGACCGAAATAGCTGAACTTTTTCCATTTGAATATATCCACACCGGAGGCGATGAGGCGCCTTATACTTTCTGGCAAAAAAGTGACGATGTGAAAAATCTTATGGAACGTGAAGGACTGAAAAATATGGCAGAGGTACAATCCTACTTTGGAAAGCGTGTAGAGCAGATTATTCTTTCAAAAAACAAAAAGATGATGGGTTGGGATGAGATTTTGGAAGGCGGAATCACACCAACTACGGGATTGATGAGTTGGCGAGGCATTAAGTACGGAATCGAAGCTTCAAAATCGGGACATCCGGTGGTGATGAGTCCGACTATTCACTGCTACATCGACCTGATGCAAGGCGATGTGGCGACTGAACCGCGTGTGTATAATTCACTTCGCTTAAATCAGTCGTACAAATTTAATCCGACACCCGAAGGGTCAGATGCTCGTTATATTTTAGGCGGACAGGCTAATCTGTGGACGGAGCAGGTATATAATTTGCGTCAAGCTGAATATATGACTTGGCCGAGAGGATTTGCCGTAGCAGAGAGCGTTTGGTCGCCGAAGGAAAATAAAGATTGGGACAATTTTATTCGTAAAACGGAAAATCATTTCAAACGTTTTGATTTTGCTCAGACAAAATACTCACCTGCCATGTATGACCCGATTATACGTGTAAAAAAAGAGGGTGAAAATTATTATGTAGAACTTACACCGGAAATTTCAGGATTGGATATTTATACCAGTTTTGATAGTTCCGAACCCGATAATTTTTATCCGAAATATACCCAACCGCAATTAATTCCAAGAGATGCTAATCAAATGAAAATCATTACTTATAAAGGCGATAAGCGAGTTGGAAGGATGATGATTTTACGTGTGGAGGATTTGAAAGCGAGGGTGAAAAAGAAATAATGACGGGTGTATGATGTTGGGTGTTGGGTGTCGGATGTCAGATGTCGGGTGTTGGGTGTTGGATGTCGGGTGTTGGGTGTTGGATGTCGGGTGTCGGGTATTGGATGTTGGGTGTTGGGTGTCGGATGCCGGATGTCGGATGTTTGGGTTTCACCGTAGGAGATAAATATCTATAGATGATAGATTTTTAGCGGTATAATTTGCATTCCTTCATTAACGGGACGAACGGACTTGCAGCCGTTAGTCCCTGTATGAAAAAATATAGTTTTCAGAACGCAGATAAATTTAGTCTGCGTTCTGCTTTTTTAAAACATAGACCAACGAGCTGCTCATTTTTTTATCAAAAAGGGAAGCGAAAAAGCCTGCAATCCCGGCCCACATTCCCCTGAAAAATGCAAAAGAACGCTTGGCGTAGTTTTCGCTCATCATCGAAATATAGAAAGCATCAAAAGGCATAGGCTTAATTTCTGTGATTTTGAAGCCGTGTTTGTTGGCAAGAATAGTCATCTGTTCGGCTCTGAAATGCCATAAGTGGCGTGGTACATCGTAAGCAGCCCAAAGATTTTTATATTTTCGTGCGTCGTAGGAATTGCAGTTGGGTACAGCGATAATAAGTGTGCCGTTTGGTTTTAGCAGTTTTTGGAAATCTGCCATCGTTTCGTTTAAGTTTTCGATATGTTCCAACACATGCCAAAGTGTAATAACATCCGGTTTTTCGTTGGATTGTTCTACATATTCAGAAATACTTGCTACGCCTATCAGTCCGAAATTCTTTTCGGCAAAATCGCGTGCTTTCTCACTTTGTTCTACGGTGGAAACTTGCCAATTTCTCTCTTTCATTGTATTGGCAAAATAACCTGTTCCTGTACCGACATCCAAAATTGCCCCTGATTTTAGTCTGGAACTTTTTTCTACCCAGCGTACTTTTTTCTTTAGCATAAATTGGCGAACGTAGTGATACACGCTGTTTACAATGCCTTTTTTGGTGTCGCTGTGTGAAATATAATCAGTTGCTTCGTAATACTTTCCTATCTCACTTTCTACGGGAAAGTCGGCTGTTATACGCATTCCGCATTTTTCGCAGTCAACAAGCTGAAAGGTTTCGCCGCTTACAAAGTAATCTTTGCAAGAAAAAATATCATTTAATTTATTGCTTCCACAAATTGGACAAATTTCTAACATAAATACTTTTGGTTTTAGTCTACAAAGATAGTTGGTTTTAATTAAAAAGATGAAATATAAGAGAGAAAAGATGAAAGATGGTAGATGGTAGATGGAAGATGGTAGCCGGAAGTTCCGAGTTTAGAGTTCTGAATGAGCATTTAAACATTCAAAATATTTGAACAATAAAACATCCAACACCTGACATCCAACATCCCACTTTAACTCAATTATCTTAATTAACTAAAATTTACTTTGTTAAAGCGTGGAAAAATGATAAAAATGTAGTACTTTTGTATGATTTTTCCCAAATTTTAGCTTTTTTGAAATAAATCAATGACTACAACAAAATTTAACTTCCGTACACTCATCCCGCATATAGCTGCCTTAGTACTTTTTATCTTCCTTTCTTTTGCTTATTTTTTACCTGTTGTTGAAGGTAAGGAACTGGTGGCGGGTGATACTGACAGTTGGCGAAGTATGGCGCAAGAGACCATTGAGTATAACGAAACGCATGATGACGTAACGCTTTGGACTAATTCGATGTTTGGAGGAATGCCGAACTATCAAATTTCCATGGTGCAGCCGAATAACGTCATGCAATACGTGGAAAAAGTTTTGATGACTTTCCCGCGTCCTGCGAATAATTTATTTTTATACCTATTCTGTTTTTATGTGATGTTGCTTGCTTTTGGACTGAAACCGTGGCAGGCGCTTATCGGGTCTATTGGGTTTACATTTGCATCTTATAACTTCATTATCATAGCTGCTGGACACAATTCCAAAGCGATTACTATAGCCTATTTGGCGCCGCTTGTCGGATCGGTTTATTACGCATTTCGCAGAAAAAGACTGCTGGGTGGTATTCTTACGGCGTTTTTCTTGAGTCTGGCTATCCGTGCCAATCACATTCAAATTCTCTATTACGGACTGATTGTGCTGTTGATTTTTGCGGTGGTAGAGCTTGTTTACAGCATCAAAGATAAAAAGATTGTTGATTTCTTAAAAACTTCTGCCGTGTTGATTGCGGCTGCTGTAATTGCCATCGGGATGAATGCTACATCGCTGCTGACTACATACGAATACAGTCAATATACGATGCGCGGCAAATCCAACGGACTGACAACTGACGCACAAAGCTCGCAAGAAGGACTGAATAGAGAGTATATTACGCAGTGGAGTTACGGCGTGGATGAGACGATGACATTGCTTATTCCTAACTTTAAAGGTGGAGCAAGTGCCGGACCGTTGGACATGAAAAGTGAGACGGCTAAGCACCTGCAAGGTTATGGCGTTCCCGACAGTCAAGTCAAAAGAATTGTGAGTCATATGCCTTTGTACTGGGGAACACAGCCAGGCACATCCGGTCCGGTCTATTTCGGTGCAATTGTAATTTTCTTATTTGTGCTAAGCTTTTTCTTAGTGGATAGAAGGCTGAAATGGTGGCTTGCCCCGATGATTATTCTTACGCTGATGCTTTCTTGGGGTAAAAACTTTCCGGCGCTGACCAATTTCTTTATTGACTACGTACCACTCTATAATAAGTTCCGTGCCGTATCAATGACGCTTGTAGCTACCGGATTGGGAATTGCCTTGTTGGCGTTTTTGGCACTAAAAGAAGTTTACGAAGGAAAAATATCGAAAGAAAAACTGACTAAATCCATACTAATAAGTGCAGCAATTACGGGCGGTATAAGCTTGATTTTTGCTGTTATTCCATCTTTGGCAGGAAGTTTTGTTTCGCCACAAGATGCATCTTTTCAAGGAGATTACGCATTTTTGAAAGAGACTTTGCCCCTAGATAGAAAGGCGATGTTAAGCGCAGATGCATGGCGTTCGTTTGCCTTTATCGTGTTGGGTGCTTTGGTGCTTTGGACTTATGCTAAAGGCTATTTGAAGAAAAATGTATCGATTGCCTTGCTCGGATTTTTCATTTTAATGGACTTGGCGCCTGTGGCAAAACGTTATTTGAATGAAGATAATTTTGAAGCCAAACGCCCAAAACAGTTGGTGCGAGCTACTCCTGCCGATGAATTTATTCTGCAAGATAAAGGACAAAATAGGGTGCTGGATGCTACGGTAAGTATTTTTAATGATGTTTCGCCTTCTTATATTTTTAATGACGCTACGCCTTCTTATTTCCATAAAAACATCGGTGGCTATCATGCTGCAAAACTACGTCGTTATCAGGAGTTGATTAATATGCAGCTCGATGGAGAACTTCGTCAACTGCTTGGAACATTTGGTAGAGCAACATCAGAAGAAGCCTTTCATCAGGTGTTTGATTCGCTTGGCGTACTTAATATGTTGAACTTGAAGTACATTATTTACAACAAGCAAGCTCAACCGCTTATCAATCCTTACAACAACGGAAATGCCTGGTTTGTAGAGAATATCCGTGTGGCTGCCGATGCTAACGAAGAGATGAAATTGCTCGGCGAAATAGATACGAAACGTGAATTGGTAATTGATAAATCGTTGGCTGCAAACTTACCTTCAAGCGTAACACCTGACAGCACGGCGAAAATTTCCTTGAAATCTTACGAGCCTAACCATTTGATTTATAGTGTAGATACGAAAACTGACCAAGTGGCTGTTTTTTCGGAAATATTTTACGATAAAGGCTGGAAAGCTACGATTAACGGAGAAGAAGTGCCTTACACACGTGTGAATTACTTGCTGCGTGGAATGCCGCTGAAAGCAGGAACGTATGAGTTAGAGTTCCGTTTTGATCCACAATCTTACAAAGTGGGAAATGTGTTGGCGCTGATAAGTTCGTTGTTGTTGCTGCTTGTAATTGGAGTGTATGTGGTAAGATATTTTAAGAAAAAGAAAAATGCTACGGGCGTGGTGAAGCAGGATTAATTTTGTCTGATTTTTAAAACATAGAGAACAGTAGTTTATTTATATGTTTGTCTTTCTTTATTTATTGAATGTCGAGAACAGCTTGTCCGACATAGGCGGATAGTTTAAAAAACATCAAAGATGTTTTTCTATGATTTCGGAATCACAAGAATATGCTCAATTCTTTTTCTATGTTGACTATTGTTTTGAGAAGAGTCAAGATAGTTTGTATAAAAAAGTTTGAATGAATTAAAGACGCTTAGGTTTCATAATAAATTATGGCAAAAAAGAAATATAGAAAAAAGAAATTTTATATCCGCAATGTCGGAGTTACAGCTACATTTAGCATGGCTTTGGTATTGTTTTTAATAGGAATATTGACTCTTACGCTTTTCATTACGCGAGATATGACCGATTATGTAAAGGAAAATTTGAGTTTGACTGTGGTGCTTAACGACAAGGCGGATGAGCAGCAGACAAAACGAATTGAAAGTTTCCTTACGAAATCAAAATTTGCTAAGTCGGTGGAGTATATCTCAAAAGAAGATGCTTTGAAAGAGCATATTGAGTATTTGGGTGAAGATCCGCAAGCGTTTTTGGGTTTTAATCCTTTGTTTGCACTTTTTGAAGTGAAATTAAATGCCGAATATGCCAATACAGACAGTGTAGCTATGATTGAGAAGCAATTGGCACGCTTTAAGAAAAGCATTGACGAAATTGGCTATCAGAAAGATGTGATTGCCGAAGTGAATGAAAATATCAAGAAAATAACGATTATACTATTGGGGCTGACAACTATTCTGTTACTTATCTCTTTTGTGTTAATAAATAACACCGTAAGGTTGCGTGTCTATTCCAATCGATTTATCATCAGTACGATGAAATTGGTTGGTGCAAAAGCTTGGTTTATTCGTAAACCTTATATCAAGCAAAGTATCATCAATGGCTTGGTGGCAGCGATTATTGCAATAATCATGTTGGCGGGCTTGCTGTTCTATTTTGCGTATAGCTTTGACCTGAATTTACAACTTATCAAACAGGAAACTTTGCTAATTGTGGGTGGAGTAGTGCTGGTGTCCGGAATCCTACTGACTGCTGTTTCATCCTATTTTGCAGTGGGAAGATACATCCGCATGCGAACCGATGATATATATTATGTGTAGTAGATAGATGACGGATGTCGGATGACAGATGTTTAGGTGTTTAACTGTTTGGATGTTCGGAAGTTTTGATGTTTGGTTGTTATTCCCCCTTGAGGGAGAAGTCCGTCGGCTGACGGATGGGGCTTAAATAGATAAAATATTAAATACAAAAATAATAATATGGAAGAGAAGAAATTTGGACTTTCCAAAATGAATTACATTTTAATCGCGGCATCGCTTGCTGTGATTGTTTTAGGGTTTTTCCTGATGGGTGGCAAACCTTCCGGCATAGAGTTTAATCCGGATATTTTCAGCACTCGCCGAATCGTGGTGGGACCCATGATTTCGCTTCTGGGATTTGTGTTGATGATATTTGCTATTCTTTATAAACCAAAAACTAAAGTAGAAGAATGAGTATTTTTGAGGCAATTATAATTGCAATTGTTGAGGGATTAACAGAGTTTTTGCCGGTTTCGAGTACCGGACATATGATTTTAACACAAGGATTTTTGGGCGTTAAGAGTGATGAATTTGTAAAAGCATTTACGGTAATCATTCAGTTTGGCGCTATATTGTCTGTTTTGGTGCTTTACTGGAAGCGTTTTTTTCAGTCGCTGGATTTTTATTACAAGCTTTTCGTGGCTTTTATTCCGGCAGCCATTTTTGGCTTTTTCCTAAGCGACTATATTGATAGTTTGTTGGAAAATGTATGGGTAGTTGCTATTATGCTGGTTTTGGGTGGTGTGTTTATGCTTTTTGTAGACAAATGGTTTACCCATTCGGAAGAGACCGAACCGAAAATGGATTTCAAACATGCATTTAAAATCGGTTTGGTGCAGTGTATCGCTATGATTCCGGGCGTTTCACGCTCGATGGCAACGATTGTGGGCAGTATGTCGCAAGGATTTAGTAGAAAGACAGCAGCAGAGTTTTCTTTCTTTTTGGCTGTGCCTACTATGGCGGCAGCATCAGGCTGGAAATTTCTTGGTTTGCTGAAAGAAGAGACTACCCGACAAATGTTGTGGGATAATATGAATGTGCTTGTGATTGGAAACGTGGTGGCTTTTATCGTGGCGATGCTTGCCATTAAGTTTTTTATCAACTTTTTGACAAAATATGGTTTCAAAGCGTTTGGTTACTATCGAATTGTTGCAGGATTGACCATTATTTTGCTGATGTTCTTAGGATTTAACTTGGAGATTGCATAAGGTGGATTTTGTAAAAGGAGAAATTCTATTTGTAAATAAGCCACTTGGATGGACTTCATTTGATTTGGTAAACAAAATTCGGTGGAAGCTAAGGCGTGCATTGAAATTAAAAAAACTGAAAGTAGGACATGCAGGAACCTTGGATCCGCTGGCTACAGGTGTAATGATAATCTGCACCGGAAAAGCAACTAAGCGCATCGAAGAATTTCAATATCAGACCAAAGAATATATTGCCACTCTAAGGCTGGGTGCTACTACGCCATCCTACGACTTAGAAAAAGAGATTGACACCTATTATCCCACGGAGCATATTACGCGAGAATTGGTGGATAAGGTTATTCCAACGTTTACGGGAGAAATTTGGCAGGTTCCACCTGTTTACTCGGCGGTAAAAGTGGATGGGAAAAGAGCTTACGACTATGCACGAGATGGGCAGGAAGTTGAACTAAAACCGAAGTTGTTGGTTATAGATGATATTGAGACTTTGGAATTTACACCGCCAATGTTGAAAATCAGGGTGGTTTGTAGCAAAGGCACTTATATACGTGCTTTGGCTCGCGATATTGGCGAAGCATTGGGTAGTGGAGCGCATCTTACAGCTTTGGAACGCACACGAATAGGTGATGTAAAGCTGGAGGATTGTGTTGAAGTTGAAGCGTTGCTCGAACAACTTGATGCACTTGGAAGAGAGTGATAGGTTGGGTGGTTTGACTTCTAGCCAAACATATGTTTAATCAACGGCTGGAAGCCGTTGAACCCCTTAAACCCACAAATAATAGAATATAAACAGGATAAAATAATATAATATGAAACTTTCACAATTCAAATTTAAATTACCGGAGGAACTAATTGCTCAGTATCCGGCGAGGTTTCGAGATGAGTCTCGGTTGATGGTATTGAACAGAGCAGACGGAAGTATCGCACACAAACAATTTAAGGATGTGCTCGATTATTTTAACGAGGATGACTTGTTTGTTTTTAACAATACAAAAGTTTTTCCCGCGAGACTTTACGGAAATAAGGAAAAAACCGGAGCACAAATAGAAGTCTTTCTGCTCAGAGAATTAAACAGAGAATCAAGACTTTGGGATGTGCTGGTAGAGCCGGCCCGTAAAATTCGGATTGGTAACAAATTGTATTTCGGCGATGATGAAACGGTGGTGGCAGAGGTAATTGACAATACAACTTCTCGTGGTCGTACGCTTCGATTCCTTTACGATGGAACGCACGAAGAGTTTAAGAGAGACCTTTTCTGCTTAGGCGAAACACCGCTTCCACGCAATATTAACCGTCCCGTAGAGCCGGAAGATGAAGAGAATTTCCAAACGGTTTTTGCTTGTAAAGAGGGCGCTGTGTCTGCACCGGGAGCAGGAAGACATTTTAGTCGTGAACTGCTTAAACGTATGGAAATTAAAGGCATAAATTCTGCTTTTATTACTTCGCATATGAGTCTCGGGAACTTTCGTGATATTGATGTAGAGGATTTGACCAAACACAAAATGGACTCTGAGCAAATGGAAGTTACACCCGAAACAGCTAAGCAAATTAATGCAGTAAAAGATACAAACCATAATATTTGTGCTGTGGGTGTTACGGTAATGCGTGCACTCGAAACGGTAGTAGGCACCGAGGGTAAAATCAAATCCTTTTCCGGATGGACTAATAAGTTTATTTTTCCACCTTACGATTTTACGGTGGCTAATAGCATGATTTCAAACTTCCACTTGCCTTATTCTACGTTCTTGATGATGAATGCTGCATTTGGCGGTTACGATGAAGTGATGCATGCGTACGATGTGGCTGTAAAAGAAAAATATCAGTTCGGTGTTTATGGCGATGCTATGTTGATTATTTAAGCGAATCTCGAATTGATATAAAGAAAAAGGCTGTTTCGTTTTGAGACAGCCTCTTTCGTTTTCTTTACTTTTTACCCAGAGGCTGGCTTTAAGCCAGCCTCTGGGACTATAAGTTAACGTGAGTTCGATATAAGAAATTAATAAAAAGGTTAGCATAATTCAGACTTAATTACTATCTTTATAGTGCTGAAATACAGACAAATAACTAAATTCTCATCACTATGCTAACCATCA
>DUQG01000065.1 GCA_012837935.1 Bacteroidales bacterium | reverse complement strand
ATATAACCAAATCGCTGTGGTTCTATTCGAAATTAGCTGATAATACCCCTTATCAATTTACAGCTTACAATATTCCTACGGGTCTAAGTATTCCTGATGAGGGACACGACTACGGATATATTCCGCCGATGCAAGGTTTCTGGGTAAAAGCCAATGCGGATGTTGATTATACTTTCAACAATGAAATGCGAGTACACAAGCCTGCGGGTAGTCCGGCTATATTCCGCACACCACAAGCTGCAGAAAGACAATTAATGCGTCTGCAACTAAGTAACGGCATCATAAAAGACGAGGCTGCTGTCCTATTTAGCGAAGAGGCTACTAATGATTGGAACACACCAAAAATGACAAGCCAAAAACTCTGCATCTATACGCTGAAAGACGGTGAAAACTTGGCGCTAAACAGCAACAAAGCCATCAACTACGATGTAGAAATTCCGGTAGGAGTTAAAGCGGAAAGTGGTGTTTACACATTCTCTGCAAGCAAGTTGGAGAACTTCGGAGCAGAAAGAGTGTTCTTGCTGGATAAAGTAGCCAATACAACTACTAATCTAAGCAACAACGACATCCACACCGTAAACTTTGCAGAAAATTACGAAGGCACAGACCGCTTTGCACTAGTATTTCCACGTTCAGGCGTCATTACCGGATGGGATGGAGTTGTGCAAACTGAGTTCTACGCTTATGCAAAAGACAAACGCATAATCGTAAGCACGGATGCAGAGTCCGGCACCATTTACGTGTACAACAGCGTAGGTCAGCAAGTAGCTGCAGAAACTATCAGCGGAAAACTTACTACCGTATCGGCTGCACTTCCGGAAGGAGTTTACGTTGTAAAACTGAATAACCAAACTACAAAAGTGGTGGTGAAGTAAGAGACAAAAGATAAAAGAACAAGGAACAAAGACGTTTCACGTTGACGGAGAGTTTTGGTTTCATCCCGATTAGCTGCTACTTAACAAACAAAAATAAAAAGTGAGTTTGCGAAATGCAAACTCACTTTTTAAATTTCATCTACTTTCAACATTATCATCACAATCAAATAAATCATACAAATCACCATTCAGACTATTGCTTCCTCAAATCAAACCCAAGCAACATTCCATCATACATATCTGCCATTTTTCCAAGCACTTCAATAGATGGGTCATTTGTAAATTTACTGACAAATTTGAGCAATTTCAACACAGCATCCGCATCAAAAAGCAACTTCATATCTCTACTTGTTACAGCCACTGATGCATCTATGTGAGCCATGCCCAACATATAACTCATTTTAACTTTTTTGGCTTGTGGGTCTAGCTGGTATTTTCCGGAAATTTTCACTCCACCTATAAATCCCGTATAAGTGCTGTCCGCATTAAACTGAAAACTTGTATTATTGCCGGTTATTCCCATCTTTTTACAAGTTTCATCAAATTTTGCTTCCACCTGTGAAGCTACAACCGCTCCACCGGCTTTTTTCAATAAATTTTCCGTTTCAAAGGCGCAAGAAGTTCCCTGAAAGTTCCATGTTCCCAACATGCTTTTTTGAGTAAGAGGCACACGCCCCATTACTGATTCCAAAATATCGCCAAGTACATTTCCTGCGGTTTCAATACTCCCTGTTGTTTTTTCCGTTTTATTGGACGGCGTAGTGCCGACAAAATCCAATAAAGAGGTACAACTACTAAAAAGTAATGCAAAGCTAAGAGTGAATGCTAAAAGTATTGTTTTACGTTTCATAATAAAATTAATTTGTTTGATTTTACAAAAATACTACATTTTGAAGACACTCTGCAAAAACCTAACCAAAAATTTTAATTGTAGGCACGACTAATATGTAAAAAAACAAATCCCGCCAACTAACTGACAGGATTGTTCTTTAAGATTTAGGTTTGCACACTTCGTGCATTCACTTGCAAATTTACAAATTATGAAAGATTAGCAGAATTATTATTTTCCAATAGGTAGTTTGCTCAACGGCTTTATGTTTTTCACATCCGTATAATCATACTGATAAATTCCATCTGCAGCAATCATCATCAACACATTTTCAAATGGAATTAAATCATAGCCATCCATGCCCTTATAATGAGCCAACTTATTTTCAGGCGCCATAATCGTCATCGGGTCAGTCGCATTAAACACTTTCAATCCTTCGTCACAGATAAACAGTATACCCTTGTCAATTCCCAATCCTTTCGGTTGTGTCATTTCATAAGTTACAATGTGTTTCAGTTTTTGTGTCTCCGGATTTTCCACATTATAAATCAAAAGTTGATTGGCATCTTGCCCGCAGAGATTTCCTGAGTGAATAGTTACATAAGCGATATCATCTTCTACTACTACAGGGTCGCAACCATAGACATGCTGCACAGAAGCTAATTGTTCCGGTTTTAGCGGGTCTGCAATCGAGTAAATCAACATTCCAAATGGCGTACCCATATACATATAGTGTTTGTAACTAAAAATCGTCTCCACACTCCAGCCAACATAGATATTTTCACCTACTTGCTTGGGCTCTTTCGCTTCAATATTAAAGACGCCAAGCTGATCATTCATTACCGTATAAAGGAAATCTTCGTAAATAGCAAAGCGCGACATGGATCCGGTTTTCCCTACTCCGCCACCTGCTGCATTCGAGGTCATGCCGAAACCATCCATTTTTTCAAATCCACCACCCCACCAGTTAGACGTTCCTCTGGTATAAATGTATTTTTCTGTTCGCTCACGTACGACCCATCCTATCACAATGCCTTTACTGCGGTCATTAGCTTGCTCGTAATCATAGATATAGTTATTGTCCGTAGCAGGCATTGCTGCGGGAAACACATTTTCCTTACGTCCTAAAAGCTTTGGATTAGCCGGATTGGTAATATCAAACCATACCATATCAATGTACGAATCGGCATAAAGAATATTGTCTTTTATTGCCATATCCACATTTCCTATTAACTCAACAAATCCTACTGCCGTGGGCTTTGAGGGGTTTCGGTTATCAATGATGTGGATACCTTTTTCAGGTTCGGAAATATACATAAAACCTTGGTAAAAAGCGAGTTTACCTTGTTTTTTAATTTCCTGAGGTTCGGGACTTACTCGCACCGATTTGCGAAATAAATCCATCGACATAAATACCGGTTCGTTAATTTTGTACGTAATCGTTTCCTCGCCGGTATCTGAACAGGCATTCAGTAGAATTGCCGCCAGAAATAAAAATAAATAATTTAATTTTTTCATATTAGTTGTTATTTGATTTATACGAATTGCGCGAATTGAGGCGAATTGCGCGAATTATGCTTGGTTTTTATTTGGCTTCGCCGTTATTCAGCTTCGCTGTTATTAATTGTTATTTGGTTGTTATTTGGTTGTTATTTGGTTGTTATTTAGTAGTTATTTGATCGTAACGGAACCAGAAACTCGGAACTCGAACCAATATCTACCGACTAATGACTAATGATTGCTTGCCAAAATCCGAAACTTGTAATTAAAACAAGCAAAATAAAGCAGAATTGAGCTATCTTTTTCTTACGTTTATAAATCTGTTCTTGTGTCATTTTAGTTCACATTAAAAATATTTTTGGTTACAATTCTATTCTTAAACCACCATTAACACCCACATAAAGCGGACTTTCGGTTCTTGTACTTTCCGGTTGATTGTTTTGCAAGTAGTAAATTAGTTTTGGCTCTGCAAAAAGACTCAGACGCTTTTGTATTTTCACATCTACGCCCAGCCCTAAGCTAAGCGACCATTGAAGACCGTCTATTTTTGATTTAATATCTGTATCCAGCGTACCACGATTATCTTCAATTTCTTGATTATAGATAGAACGAAGTCCTTTTTCCACTATTCCGCCTGCTGAAAGATAGATACTCCATGTAGGATTGTTCCATAATTTAGCTCTCAAATTAAGTGGGATTCCCAAATAATGAAGATTTAAGCTAGCCTTGTACGAGGTAATACCGGGTTTAGTAAATTCAGACCTTAGATAAGTATAAACCAACCCACTCTCAATGGAAAAACACTCGCTAAATGGCATCACAACTGTAAGACCGACCGAAAGAGGTGGTAAATGCCTTGTTTCCGTAAAATCAGATACATTTAATACCGAACTGTACTTTGATGCTAATTCACCACCTACCAAAGTTCTATCGCTCTGAGAAGCGTCTGAATACAAAGGTGCTTCCTGAAAATCTTCTCCACTAAGCGTACCACTCGTTTCCATAGCCATAGCCAACAGTAAAGGCTGTTTTTTGCGGGTTTTAGTCGGAGGAATAACTTCCGAATAATCATTCAAATCAGGTAGCACATCAATTTTCTTATTACTTTCTTGTGTTGTAGTAATAGCTTCTTTTTTTACTAAACTACCTTCTTGATTATTTTCAATGACACTTCGCGACACACTATCCGTTATGGATTTTGAAGTTTCTGAAATCTCTGTTTTTATAGTTTTAGAAGTTTGATAAACTTCTTTTTCTACAAATGCCAAACTCGAACGAAGAAGTTTTTGCACACTTACAGTGGAATGTCGGATTTTGTGCTGTTCCTCACCTATAAAACTCTCTACCAAATCATTCTCTGCCAATGTTTGCCGACTTGAAATTGTATCTCGTTGAGCTGTAACAGTTATTTTGGTGTTTATCAAATCTTTATTATCTGTCGTTTCAAAAGGATTTACCAACAGAAGCAATGCCAACACTGCAGCAGCCACACCACCTGACAGCCAATACCAAAACGGAACAATTTTTTTCCGCTTAGGCGATACCAGCTTTTTCTCAATTCCCAACCAAAGATTCTCATCTACCGACATAGAGTAATTCTCCAACTTTTCTTTAATTTTTTGGCTGAAATCGTCTTGGTTTATATGTTTATGCTTTTCAGACATTGTTTTTTCTCATTAATTCGTACACCATTTCCTGTAACTGTTTCCTTGCTCTTGCAAACTGCGCTCTTGACGAACTCTCTTGGATACCAAGTTTTTCGCTTATTTCCGCATGCGTGTAACCTTCAATCGCATGCATATTAAACACTGTTCTACAACGAGCAGGTAACTCTGAAATACATTCTATCAAATCATCCGCAGAGATTTTTTCAAGCGCAAAATGCTCGTAAGTTTCTACTTCCACAGCGCAATCATCTACCGACACAGCTTGAATCATTTTTTTGTTTCTAATCAAATGCTCAAGCGCCATATTCACAAATATCTGTCGTATCCATCCACCCAAAGGACCTTTTGCTTCATAGGTGTGAAATCGAGTAAAAACCTTAATAAATCCATCTTGTAAGACATCCTTAGCCGCTTCCACATCGCCCATATAGCGAACACATAAGGACAGCATAGTTGGAGAGAATTTCTCATACAACTCCCTTCTTGCCCATGCTTCACCTTTTTGGCAACCGGCAATTATATCTTTTTCCCAGTCCGGACTCATTACTCGTTTATTATATGATGATAAAATGAAGCAAAACGCTGCATTGACCTTTTGTTTTTAACGTAATTTAACCTTTTAACTTATTTTACCGTCGGCAAGACTGTGTCAGTTTACCAACTAATGCCGACGCTCCCCACATTAATACTTGTTTTTATAAAAATATTTATCTCTAAAAAGCAACTGCTAACTCAAAAAGTTAGCAGTTACATCTATTATTTATTTCTTTTTCTATTTCAACCATTTATCCAGCCAGCCAAAGAACGTGCGTTGCCAAAGCACGCCATTCTGTGGTTGTAGTACCCAGTGATTTTCATCGGGATAGATAAGTAGTTCGGCAGGAACGCCACGAAGCACAGCCGCATTAAAGGCTGCCATTCCTTGCGATGCCAAAATACGATAGTCTTTCTCTCCGTGAATTACCAAGATAGGCGTGTCCCATTTATCTACAAAAAGGTGTGGTGAATTGGCGTAGGAACGCTGAACGATGGCATTGTCTTTTTCCCAATAAGCTCCTCCTAAATCCCAATTTACAAACCACATCTCTTCGGTTTCCAAGTATTGCTGTTCAAGGTTAAACATACCATCGTGAGCAATAAAGGCTTTGAAGCGCTTGTTGTGGTGTCCGGCTAACCAAAACACCGAGAAGCCACCGTAACTTGCTCCCACACAACCCAATCTGTCGGTATCTACGAATGACTCTTTGCTTACTTCATCAATCGCAGCCAGATAATCTTTCATATTCTGACCACCATAATCGCCGCTAATTTGCGTAAGCCACTCGTGTCCAAATCCGGGAAGACCGCGACGATTAGGTGCTACAATAATATAGTCATTGGCTGCCATAATCTGGAAATTCCAACGGTACGACCAAAATTGACTAACAGCCAATTGCGGTCCGCCTTGACAGTAAAGCAAAGTCGGGTATTTCTTATTTGGGTCAAAATTAGGCGGATAAATCACCCAAGTCAGCATCTGTTTGCCATCCGTAGTAGCAATCCAACGTTCTTCCACTTTACCCATTTGCAGTTGATCGAGTATCTCTTTATTCTCAAAAGATAGTTCGGTCGCCGTGCCGTCAGTCATATTTACCGAGTAAATTTCATTCGGCTGGCTGATAGAATGTTTCACAGCAATCAGTCTATCTTTTAGCGGAATAACGCTTTGATAGTCGTGAACACCACTGGTAACAGCTGTGATGCTATCATTTTCAAGAGAAGCCTTGTAAATTTGTGTTTTAGCATGCCACACACTTATAAAGTAAATATTTTTACTATCGGCAGTCCACGCAAGACCGTTTGAGTTCTGGTCGAAATTGGCACTTAGGTCTCTCTTTTCGCCTGTCTTTATATTCATCACAAACAAGCGACTTTTATCCGACTCATAACCATCATGCTCCATACTTTCCCAAGCCAGCCATTCGCCATCAGGTGAAAAAACAGGATTTTGGTCGTAGCCCATCATGCCTTCGGTCATATTTTTATGAGTTCCATCCGCTAAATTATAAAAGTAGATATCTGAATTAGTGGAAACCGCATATTCTTTACCTGTTTTCTTTCTGCAAGTGTAAGCTACCGTTTTTCCGTCGGGACTCCAAGCCAGTTGCTCAATACCTCCAAAAGGTTTCATCGGGCTTTCGTAAGGCTCGCCCGCCAAAATATCTATTTCATTCACTAACTTACCACCTGCAACATCAGCAATAAACGGATGCGGTACCGTTTGCACCCACTCATCCCAATGTTTGTACATCAGGTCGTTTACGATAATTCCGGTAGTTTTAGGCAAGTCTGGGTGTTTGTCAACTGTGCGCTCACCGTATTTTACATCCGCTACGAAAAGCAATTTGCTCTCATCCGGTGAAAATGCAAAATCATTGAGTCCACCCTCACGGTTTGTAAGCTGTTTTTTCCCTGAACCGTCCGATTTCATTTGCCACAGCTGCGAACTTCCACTTTCATTTGAAAGATAAGCGATGTGCCGGCTGTCATTCATCCATTTTGCAGCCGATTCTCGATAAGAAGACTTAGTAAGCTGTTTTTTCTCACTTCCATCCACATTCATCACGAAGACTTCGCTGTTGCTTTTGTTTTGCTCCACACTATAATAGGATACCGTATAGAGAATTTTAGTCTCATCGGGGGAAACCTGCACGCTACCAATCCGTCCGAATGCCCAAAGCACTTCAGGTGTAAGTCGTCCATTTTCAATAGTAGGAACCTGTTTCCCAATCAACGGTGCATTATCGTCCGTTTTTCCATTATTTGTACATGCCATAAGCGTAGTTAAGGCTAGTGCCATTGTAAAAAGTTTTAATTTCATATATATAAAGTTAGAAGTTCGAAGCACGAAGTATCTGTTTACTCTTGCAAATATACTATATTTTTTCCTTTGCTCAGCAGAACGAGCTAAGTTTTCCAACGGATGAAGAGCAAGTTGTTTTTTTATATTAACAAATAGTTTATTACTATGACTAAAAAAACACGATCAGTTTATTTTCTACAGTGTTTTCAAATTTTATGTCATAATTTTTAACAAAAAAACGTTAAAATCAAGAAAAAATGGTCTTTTTTGAAAAAAAATTGAATGAAATTGCTCAAAACACTTGCAGGGACGATAAAAGATTGTATTTTTGTAGAAAAAATAAAAATCATTTTTTAATCATTAAAAAAACTTCAAGTATTATGAAAGACTTAGTAGCAAAAATCAACGAACAAATTGCTGCATTCTCAGAAAACGCAGCTCTACAAGTGGAAAAAGGCAACAAAGCAGCAGGTGTTCGCGCTCGTAAAGCTTCTTTGGAACTAGAAAAATCTTTGAAAGAATTCCGCAAAGTTTCTATTGCAGCATCAAAATAAGATTTTCTGCTAATTAGAAAAAACGAAAGGCTTAACCCATGAGGATTAAGCCTTTGTTATTTTTATCAGAATGTATCTCTTGGAGTTTTACTTCTTTTTACCAATCTTTAGTTTTGCAAATCTGAATAGACCCTTTATACCCAACCAGAAGCGACAAGGATAGTAAAATAGATACAAATTAGGATTTTTAATTTGATAGAAACGTATCATATAATTTTTGGAAGGAAATATCATCCATAGAACATACCTTATTTTTTTAGGGAAACTATGTAAATTTTTAACTCTATTTACACAGCCCACAACCGAAAAATGCTCACCTTTAAAGCCCGAAAGGTATTTTTCAAAAAGTTCCTGTTCTTCATCGTCTAAATAACCAATGTATTCTAATATGATAAAATCCGGAACATACGCTTTATAGTTTCTGTGCACCAACACAAGAAACTTGAACACAATATCTTCGCACTCATACTGGATACTACGTCGAATTATTTCTGTCCAATCCAACTCATCACACCAAATTTCCAAGATATTTACAATATCATTAAACCCTGTAAATTGAATTTCACCGTCACAAAAATGTTTATTCAAATGCAATATCGTATGAATTAGAAGATCGGGTAAGTCTGGTGTATAAACAGTTACACCACCTAATTTTGTTTTCTCTACATTTTCCCACATTTTTTGAGGAAAAAACTTATATTTCGTTTCCACGCCGTGTAACCGCACATGCAATTCAATAGAGATGCCTTTATAGACCAACTGCGGTAGATGCTCATAGTTCATATTCTTAACTAAAAACTCTAACATCTGATCCGCCTTTTTAGCTTGAGTAAATCCAGCATTGAGAAGCAAGTCAAAAGCTCTATTTGCTTGCTCCTCTTTTACCAATAAATCAATATCACTAAACAGACGTAAGCCAACATCTTTGTATAACGCTTCAGCCAAATAGGCACCTTTCAACACAATTGCATCTATTCCATTCGCTTTCAACACCTCCATCGTTTTTTTCAAAACCTGATACATCAGTGTACCACGAGTAAGTGTGTAGTAATAGCTTTTCCTTATCTTCTGAAATTCTTCATCTGGCATTAGTTTTAAGTTACTAAGACTGGGTGCTTTTAAATAAAACAAAGGCGCTGTGCTACATAGCATTAGTCGCTCAGCAACAGCCTCCCAATCCTCTACTTCCGACAATAGTCCATTCAACTCATCCAGTTCCTTTTCCGAGGGATTTATCTTGGAAGATAATAAAACAATTTTATTTTCAATTTCCATTCAAATAAGTCAAAGTGTTATAAAATAGAATAGCACATACCGCCAGCAAATGGACGAGATTGTGCTACCCATCTGTTAGTATTTTAAAATAAAAAGACAAAGATAGAGATATGTAACTTATTAATTTAATTTACCTTTGTCTTTTTGCCTTGTTTATTTTTTCTTCAGGTTAAATAGTTTTTTGAAAAAACTTTTACTTTTAGACTTTCCGTAACCATAACCATACACCGACTTTTTACCATAGCCAAATCCATAACCAAAATGATAGTTTGTAACATTATTGACTACCAAGCCCATATTCGGTAGCATTTTCTTTTCGTAAAGTTCATTAGCAAAGAGTAGGTTGTTTTTATGTGAATAGTTTGCTCTACAAACATACATTGTGGCATGTCCTACCCGAGCAGCTACCACTGTATCTGTTACAGAACTTACTGGTGCCGAGTCGATTACAATATAATCATATTTCTCTTTCAGTTTTTCAATAGCAATGTCAAATTCCTTACGAGCTATCAATTCTGCCGGATTAGGTGGCACCGAACCTGATGTAATTACCGACAAATTAGGGCTAATACCCAAAGGCTGGATAATATCTTCAATATCGTAATAGCCTGACAAATATTCTGACATCCCCTTTGAACTATCTACTTCAAGATATTCCGACATCCGAGGAATACGTAAGTCCATTCCCATCAGCATTACCTTTTTACCTAGAAGCGCTAGACTGATAGCCATATTAATAGAAATAAACGTTTTTCCCTCTTTCGGCTGCGTAGAGGTTACCAGTATTACTTGATTGTCTTTACCCAGCATAAACTGTAGATTAGTTCGTAGCATCCTGAAAGCCTCGTCCGTTTCAGCGTTTTGTCCTTCCTTTACTGCTATATTTCCTGTTTTAGATACCGGAACTTCTCCCAGTACAGGTATTTTACTTAATCTATCCACATCCGATCTACTACTTATTTTGAATTGTAGCGAATCACTTATAAAGATGATAATCCCCGGAATCAAAATCCCCAAAAGAAATGCAACCATCAATACCAACGTTCGTCTGGGTTTTACCAGTCCATATACTGTTGCTTTGTCCAGCACCTTTGCACTATTAACTGAAGCCGAAAGTGCCAAAGCATTCTCTTCCCTTTTTTGCAACAACATTAAGAACAAGCTGGCTTTGATTTGCTTCTCACGGTCTATCTCTGTAAACTGTCTCTCTTGCGTAGGTGCCATACCGGTCTGGCTGCGGTAGAGGTTCACTTGATTTTGAGCATCACGACGAGCTATATTCAGTCCTTGTTTTACACTTACAATAGCAGTGCCTATGGCATCACGCAAAGCTGCCACTTGAGCATCCACTTTCTGTACCATCGGATTCGACTCTGTATTGGTACGAAGCAGACGTTCTCGTTCAAGTACCGTTTTATTATACTCATTGATAGTAGCTGTAAGTGTAGGGTCATTAATTCCTACATTACTAGGCACCAATTTATTTTTATTTCCAGCTTCACCAATGTATTGATTCAGGTATTCTACCAAGTTAAGTTGCGTATTTACCTCTATCAACTTCTGTTCGTATTGACTCCCTTTTTCAAGAGAAAGCTTTACATTCGACTGTATATCAGTAAGTCCTTGAGATTTTTTATACTCCTCCACCTTCCGCTCGGCATCCCCCAGTTCTTTGTCTATTAATGCAATACGCTCATCTATAAAGATTTTCGTATTTAATGCCTCACGATTTTTATTGGCAATAGCATCTTCATTATAAATATTCACCAGGGTTGTTAAAAAGTCCACCCCTTTACGTGGCTCCGATGACATCAACTTCAAGTCCAAGATAGAGGTTGTTTTTGATGTTGGTGCTACACTTAATGCACTTCTAAAGGAAGGAACAACAGAGGCAGGTCGTCGCACTACAATTTCAATAGGCGAATCGTATTCCGGCACAACACCTACTCTAAATGAGAATGTCAAATTTCCATAAGGTGTAGCGTATAAGGCAGGCAGTTTGCTCAGCTTAGTAGTTTTAGTTTTAGTTTTATCCTCTACAGTTTCAGTCAGGGTTACCGATTGGTCTTTAGCAATAACTGCCGTAATAGTGATAGGTTCTAAAAGTTTATCTAAATCCTCTTGATTCATACTTACCATCAACGGACTTTCTTTATACATATCCGTTGATTTTATTCTTCCTCTTTTTATATACGAGGTGTGAAGATTTAATCTATTTATCGTGCTTTCTACTAGGGATTTTGACCGCATAACCTCCACTTCATTATCCACATTATTTACAGTCCCCAACATGTCCATACTACTAAAAATAGCATTACCACCCCTAATACGAGTGTCATTTTGGTCTTTAAGAATAACGCTGGAACTAACTTGATACACCTTCTCTGCATATCTCAGATAAATAAAAGCCACCACCAGCGCAATAAGAACAGAAAGCACAAACCATTTCCATTTGACTACATAGGGTGCTACCAGCTCTATAATAGTTTTCTGTTTTTCATCATTATTCAACAAACTATCCAAAGACTCTAATTCTATATCGGTTAACCCTAAGTCTTTCTTTCTTTGAAAATCTTTCATATCAGTCGTTTTTATATGTAATATTTAGCTTGAACAAATTCTTTATTTTCAAAACCTATCTACTACGAGTAATATTAAATATCAAGTTAGCAACAGAGATTAATATTGAGACACCTGAAAACATTAATGTAGTCATAGAACCTATCTCCGAAGCTTGTGCTTTAGCTTTATTCGGTTCCACGTAAAGTACATCGTTCTGTTGTAGGTAAAAATTAGGCGAATGCAATAATGCTCTATCATTTAAGTTAAGTTCAATAACTTCTTTTTCGCCGTTGGCATGCTCACGAAAGATTTTTACATTCTCACGTTTTCCATAAATAGTCATATCTCCGGCAAGCGATAAAGCCTGTAACACATTTACTTTCTCATTAGCAATGGTAAAAGTCCCCGGACGTGCCACTTCACCCACCACCGACACTTTATAGTCCGAAAAACTAACAATTATAATGGGCTTTTCCTTAAAATTATCACCTATCCTATCCAGAATAAGTGTTTCAGCTTCTCTACGAGTCATTCCTTCTACATGTAGCATTCCCACAGTTGGGAAATTGATATAGCCTTGATTGTCCACTAAGTATTTCTGCAAAGACTGAACGCCATAAGATCCGGAAGAAATGCCACTACTGGGATACAGTAAATTGAAAGGCATTCCCGCCTCCTTATCTACAGCATTTACAGTAATGGTAAGTAAGTCGTTAGGCATAATGCGCGCATTATACACGACAGGTTCTTGTTGCGTAGTCTGTGATAAATCTTCTTGCATATAAGGTACTTTCTTATAGCTTGTACAAGAACTTACCAAGAGAACAACAAGTAAAGAGACCCAAGCAAAATTTGTTTTTCTATTCATACAAATGAGTTTTCTGTTTTATAATGTTTTGATTATCTAAATTTTTATAATATTATCTGAGCAAGTGCTTTGTCATTTATTCATTCATCGTGCAAAGATAGGAATAAAAAGTGAAATACTACATAAAAAAGAACTTGTAACTTGTATTTTATAACACTTGCATCTCTTTGATAACGATACTGAGTCTTTTAATATCGAAATCCGTTAATCCCGTACCCGAAAAAACAAAGGCTATCGTCGAATAAAGTTTCTGAATTACTCATCAATAATTATGCCTATTTTCAAGTACTGATAATGATGAGACTCATCTTGTGCTCGTGTACCAATCCGCCATTCGCTCCACACCCTCTTCAATTTCAACTTTATGTTGCCACCCCAACGCATGAAGTTTGGACACATCTGTCAATTTGCGCATTGTTCCATCTGGTTTTGATGCATCGAAAGTAATTTTTCCAGTATAACCAACAATTTCTTTAATAAGATACGCCAAATCACGGATACTAATTTCTTTTCCCGTTCCAATATTGATATGACAATTACGCACCTCTTTTTTGTCGCCTTTTAAATCGTCAAAATCGACACTTTCCATAATAAACACACACGCATCCGCCATCTCTTCGCTCCACAAAAACTCCCGCATTGGCTTGCCTGTCCCCCACAATTCAAGAGTATCGGAAGAAATTCCCTGTTTTTTCAATACTTGCGCGATTTTTTCTTGCGAACTCTCGCCTGAAATCGCTCCAACAGGACGTTTGTTAAAGTCCTGTCTTATCGCCTCCCAGTTCCCACTCATCAGCCATTTTGCCAAGTACATTTTCCTTATCATCGCTGGCAATACGTGGCTTTTTTCTAAATCAAAATTGTCGTTGGGACCGTATAAATTTGTAGGCATTACTGCTATAAAATTTGTTCCATATTGCAAATTAAAGCTTTCACACATCTTCAATCCCGCAATTTTTGCAATAGCGTACGGCTCGTTTGTATATTCCAAGGGTGATGTCAACAAAGAGTTTTCCGGCATTGGTTGGGGTGCCTCTTTCGGGTAGATGCAAGTACTTCCTAAAAACAATAACTTTTTCACCCCCTGCTTCCAACTTTCACCAATAACATTGTTTTGGATTTGCAGATTTTTATATATAAAGTCTGCCCGATAGGTGTTATTAGCAATAATTCCTCCCACGTGCGCTGCCGCAAGAAACACATATTCCGGTTTTTCCTTTTCAAAAAACTTCGCTACGGCATTACTATCCATTAAGTCTAATTCATTATGCGTACGTCCGAGCAAATTAGTATAACCTTTCGCTTGTAGATTCTTCCAAATTGCAGATCCCACCAATCCTTGATGTCCTGCAACGTATATTTTAGAGTTTTTATTCATTACGATATACAAATATTTAAATTAAATTCAGAAACTTGAAATCATTATGACCTTGACACTTGAAAACCACTTTTAGAGAGTTGCATCTCTACAAAACGTGCTCTTTCATTAAATCTGTTTTCTTGAAGGATTTTCCGAACACGAACAGCTGCTTCCGAATCTTTTGCAACCATATATAAGTATCCTCCCCCACCAGCACCCGGAAGTGTATAACCCAAGGTATAATCTTTTATTAAATCTATAATATACTGAATTTCAGGTGAATTAGTTCCAACATCTAACTTATTTTTCTGCTCCCATGTTTTTAATATATGTTTACCGTATTGAGAAAAATTACCATGCTGAATGCAGTTGCCCATTTCCTTTGCATGGATTTTCATATCATGCAATATCGCTAAGTGTTCATTTGAGTTTAGAAACATACCTCTAACAATTTCAACCAATATATTTTTCGCAACACGTGTAATTCCCGTATAGTACAAAAGATGACAGTGCTTATATTCTGAGTTAGTAAAAAGATAATCCGGCAACCAATTCACTTCGGGTTTTTGCAAAAAACCTTTATCTGTTTCCAAAAGCTTCACCCCGTGCAAAATTCCACCATATTGGTCTTGCCAACCACCTCCGCTCGTCAAAAGCTGCTCTAACACAAGAGTATTTATCCCTATTTCATTTTTGTCCCACCCTAGACTACAAAAATCATTTAACGCACCCAAAACAGTAGAAGCAAGGATCGAACTTGTTCCCAATCCCGAACCGGCTGGAATTGCAGAAAGAAGCGAAACCTCAATCCCCGAACCAAAATTCTTTAATTGAGCCTCTAACGAAGAAAATTTCTGAGCAGAAAAGCGTGGAAGGAATCCACTGAGTGCAAGTGCCACTTTCGGTATTGAAAATGGGGAACCCAATTTACGATAATCTTGTAACTCTTCAAAAGTGCGGACTATTTCGGTTGCACCCATATCTATACTGCGCAATACGATGTGATTATCCGAAGACGGTTTTACATAAACTTGCAAAGGTGGCAAACCATTCAGTTCAATAGCCAAATTGACAACTTTTCCGCCTGAATAGAGAGAAAAAGGTGGTGTATCCGTCCATCCACCCGCGAGGTCTATTCTAACCGGACTCCTACCCCACACAATTTGATCCGTCATCACGGAAAGGCGAGGATTTTGTTTTTGTTCAAGTGAGGCTTCGATTAAACTTTTCCTTAACAAAGAAAAAACTTCTGATTCTTCTACTAGTGAACTATCATCATCACCTTTTAATCTTAAAAGACGAGAACGAAGCATTCTATTATGGATTTGCTGCATTCTATCTGAATCTTCGCTCAGTGTGCAAGGAAGTTCCAAATCAAAATTATAGTAATCTTCCGCCACACTGCTTAAATCTAACTGATAGAAAATACTTTTTTTAAAGTTTTTTTCCATCGTCGGATAATTTTTCTTCAAAAACATCTCTCTTTGCGCATACAAACGAGGCAGAGAGGCATGTTCCATTAACTCATCCGCCGAGTAACGCCATGACTTCAACCAAATTTCTTTTCCTTTTTCTACTTCTGAAGAAACATCAACCATCCAACGCAGAACATCACCCATCTCATCAACAGATTCCACATACGGAAAAAGTTTGGCATTCTGTATGTCCACCGAATCAGTGGCAATATCGCTTAAAGTCAATCCATGTTTTTCGAGCCATTTCAATAAAGACTCTCCCATCCATACAGTTTCAAACGAAGCAACATTTCCTTTAAAATTATCATCTATACCATAAGGTCTTACCACAAAACCCTTTTCTTTAACAGGAATTATGTCGACACAAACACCTTCCGGCAAATTTAAGTTCCAATGATTTTCAGGTACACCTGTAATCACATGTCCCGATAATAGATGCCACGCATTGTTTATATGAGAATTTTCAATCCAAATTATGGAGTTATCTGTTGTAAATTGGTAATCGACCTGTGAGTTTTGAGTAAAAATAGCAGGATTCGGTTTAATCTTGCGATGCATTATCAGTCGTTGATCATATACTTTATTTTGCATCGCAAGGGTAGATGTAATCATTTCACGGCTAGTGCCGTAATGATAAAAATCCCCGCTATCGAGGGGAAGTATTTTTACCGACAGCCTATTAACCTCATCATCTGTTTTTGTGGGCTTTGTGCCTAAAGCCAAACCGAAATCACCGTATAAATCGTAAAATTGTATGATTCCCTCTTTGCTATAAGAGCGTTTCCGCAATAATTCTACAGCTCTATCGCTAAGAAGCCAAACACCTATATCCATTAAGAAGAAGTGAGAATGAGATAAAGTTTCCAACTCTCCTAAGGATGGTTTTTGAAGCATAAAATCCAGTTTCTCAGGTGTTCCTCTTAACGATGCGAACACACCATGTCGGGTTGCCAACGAAGCATCTACCCAAAGTCCGAGACAAACTATATCTGCTTCAGGGATTTCTCGCAATAAGTTTTCAGTGTGAATATATACATCCCCACTCGCAATAAGGGTTTTCAAAGCAGCTGGCGACTGCGCCATTATTTTCTCGTAAAACGGCATTTGAAGTGATAACAAGTCCTGCTTGATTTGCTGCCCTCGTGCCCAACGAAATACCGGTATAGGAATACTCGTCTTCCCCATAACCGAGTAAGCTGGAAGTCTTCTGCCTTGCCCGCCCGCATGAATTAATATTCTTTTCTCTTTGGCTAACCACTCCTCAAAAGGAACTCCTGGACTTTCCTCTCTATAACACTCCTCCAACAGCCAAGTAGTTCCGCTACCAGAACCCAATCGTTTATCAAGAGGATCTGACGTGCAAAACCACTCAACACTATCCCGATTGTTGAGTCTGTAATAATCTTTTACAGCATTAGGTGGAAGAGAAAGAAGGCGTCGCATATCTACGGAAACGTTTATAGAAATTATTTATTCAATTTCGCTTTTTAACTTTAATTTTCTAACAAAGCGCATATCGTGCTGCACCATTCGTTTAACCAATTCGGGAAATGGGGTTTTTGTAGGATTCCATCCTAATAAGGTTTTAGCTTTAGTCGGGTCGCCAAGCAACAGTTCTACTTCGGCAGGACGGAAATATTTAGGATCAACTTCAACCAGCACTTTCCCTGTTGCAACGTCCACGCCTTTTTCGTTTATTCCCTCGCCTTCCCAACGCAATTCAATACCTACTTCACCAAAAGCAAGCGTACAGAATTCACGCACAGAGTGTGTTTCGCCTGTAGCAACAACAAAATCTTCCGGTTTATCTTGTTGCAATATCAACCACATACATTCCACATAGTCTTTTGCATATCCCCAGTCGCGTTTAGCATCTAAATTTCCAAGATACAATTTATCCTGCATACCTTGCGCTATACGAGCTACTGCAATTGTGATTTTTCGAGTAACAAAATTCTCACCTCTGCGCTCACTCTCGTGATTAAACAAAATACCGTTCACTGCAAACATACCGTAAGATTCCCGATAGTTTTTTGTAATCCAATAACCATACAGTTTTGCCACTCCATACGGACTCCTTGGGTAAAACGGTGTAGTTTCTTTTTGAGGAACTTCTTGCACCAATCCAAACAATTCCGAAGTTGATGCCTGATAAATTTTGGTTTTTTTCTCCAATCCCAAAATGCGTACTGCTTCTAATAACCTTAGCGTACCTACGGCATCTGTTTCTGCTGTATATTCAGGAACATCAAAACTCACTTTCACGTGACTTTGTGCTGCAAGATTATAAATCTCATCGGGTTGAGTAGTCTGAATTAGACGAATAAGCGAACTTGAGTCGGTCATATCCGCATAATGCAAATTTATCAACCTCTCTTTTTTCATATCTCGTACCCACTCGTCCAGATACAAGTGTTCTATACGTCCGGTATTAAATGATGAGGACCTGCGTAATACGCCGTGTACTTCATATCCTTTTTCCAGTAAAAATTCGGCTAAATAAGAACCATCTTGTCCGGTAATCCCGGTTATTAAAGCTACTTTAGACATAATAATAATTTATATATTAAACTTGATAAATAACTATTTTGATATACTATATTAATCACAAGAATAGAAAATTGTCAAACAGAACTCACATATCATTTGACATTATAACCCTAAAACTAAGAACTTATTAATCATAAAGCTCTAACCGATTATCTTTATTTACTCTAAAAAATGCGTAAAAAGCTATTACTACAAAACATATCAACGGTACAATAAAGCCCAAACTCATTTTCTCCTCACCGATTAACCCCATTAAAACCGGTGCAATCGCTCCACCTACTATACACATAATAAGAATTGACGATGCTTTTTTTGTTTGAACACCATTTAAACCATCCAAAGAAAGAGCAAAAATTGTAGGAAACATAATCGATTCGAATAGATAACAGAAAAAAAGTGCAGTAATAGCCCACCACCCCGAACCAAAAATAACCAAGAGCATGGTAATAATAGCGCCTACAGAAAAGTAGCTTAACAAACGTGAAGGAGCAATCTTATTCATAAGTACACTTCCTAAAATTCGTCCTACCATAAAAAGCCCCATTCCGCCAAACGACAACAGCACTGAAGCTTTAGTATTATCAATGCTGGGGGATGCCTCTGTTACATAGTTGATGAAAAAACTGTTAATACCAGTTTGCGCCGCAACATAAAAAAACAAGGCAATAGCTCCGAAAACAAATGTAATGTGTTTGATTAAAGGTTTTACTTGCGTGGAAGACACATCATCCAATGCTCGTTTTATTTCAGGAAGCGGTATTTTTACAAAAACAAGGGCTACCAACAACACTATCGCTCCGATAATGGTATAGGGCAATGCAACACTTCCGCCCTGAAACACAATTACTCCTCCCACTAAGGGTCCAAAAATCCAACCAAGCCCATTAAAAGACTGTGCCAAGTTTATTCTGCTCGCACCATATTTAGGATCCCCCAACTCTGTTACATAGGGATTAGCCGCAGTTTCTAAAAAGGTGAGTCCGCAACCTATCACAAACAACGATGCCAAAAAGAACTCAAAAGTCATTATCTTACTTGCCGGAACAAACATAAATGCCCCAACAGCATATAGAAAAAGTCCCATGACAACGCCCCATCTATAGCTAAATCTTTTAATAAACACTCCTGCCGGAAGCGCCATTAAAAAATATCCACCGTACACAACCGCCTGCACAAGTCCCGAGCGAGCTTTAGAGATTACCAGTACTTCCTGAAAATGCTTATTTAAAACATCCAATATGCTATGGGCAAATCCCCATAAAAAGAACAAAGAGGTTACTAGGATAAAGGGTAGCAAGTAATTTGTTCCGTCTTTTCCTTTAATTATTTTCATAATGCTGATTTTGTCAATAAATTACTGTAGTAAATTCATTCATGGATTAGGTGCGCATTATTTTGCACTATCCTTTTTTCTTGCAACTTATTCTTCCTCATTTAGCAAAAATATAGGTTTCATCATTTGCCACTTCTCATGTGAGGCTTGTCCCTCTTTCGATACCTGAAATTTAGACATATAGTTCTCCCACTCAGCTTGCCTCGGCAAATCAGCTAAGCGTTTGTTATCTTCAATCCAATCAAACTCATCCACCGTATCCATAATCATAAAGAGTCTATTCCCCATCCGATATATTTGCATATCCAAAATCCCCACCTCTTTAATACCTGCTTTTATTTCAGGCCAAACTCGACGATGCTCTCGCTCGTATTGTTCGATAAGCTCAGGGTCATTATATAAATCCAGTGTTTGACAGTAACGTTTCATAATAATAAATTTAAAATTTCATTTTTCAGTTTATCTTTCAAAGCAGTAAAATCACAGATAATCAGTGCCTATTTCACCCTATCGCCTTGACCTTTTTCTGGTTCAATCCGAAAAATTGTAGGGGATTAAAAAGTAAACGGTTATCGCTATTCTTTAGCTAAAATCAACCTGAACCTATATAATATAAGATTATATATTTGAAAATAAGGTCAATAAGGTTGGATATTATAGGTTATCAATATTCTACTAAGGTTGTTTTTTTAAGGAAATAAGGTTTTTAAGAATAAAAAACTTATTTTTAATAGTAACCTTAGTCGAAAAAGAATATGAAGTAGATTTCACCTTACAACTTTGCTGATAATCAGAAAATTATGACATTATCCATGCTTAAAAAAACTTCCACAACTTTTTGACTTGAACCCACCTCAGAACTTATCTCTGTTTCTTCCCTTCTAAATTCTTATCCGACTCTTCATATTCCGCATAATTCATATCAAAAACCTTATCATAAAAAGAGTCGCGATTAATTGGCGCATCTAATTTAGCTGCTATTGCCTTCCACCAATCCTTTCGCCACAAATGGGTTTTTATACTAAGCACCCTGAGGAAACGATAAAAACGCGTGTTGTTTTTCGCATGATAACTAATGATAACATATGTTCCCCAGACAAAAATAATACTTGATATAAGAACTACATATAACTGTAACTCTATACCGGCACCAAAATACAAACTTAACAACCATATACAAAACACAACAATCCCAATCACTATTTCAGTCATAGCTGTAATAAAATGACTAATTCCTACACTTATAAATTTATGGTGCAAATGAGTTTTATCAGGATGGAAGGGGTTCTTTTTACGCATGACACGTAGAGTAATTACACGTAAAGTATCGGCAACTGGAACAATTAATATTGCTAAAACTAGTGCAACTGGATTTATTTTTGTATTCAGAAGATAACCTGAGCTTATTGTATCGTTATTTAAAATATTAATCACAAACCAGGTTATTACAACTCCCATAACCATTGTACCCGCATCTCCAATAAACATTTTTGATTTTTGACCAAATACATTGTGAATAAAAAAAGGAATTAAGGATGAGGCAACTATAAATGAAAGAGAGGCATTAGACATGTCGCCAAATTGAAAAAATATAGCTCCAAAAATAACACAACTAACAATGCAAATACCACCTGATAGACCATTCACACCATCTATCATATTGATAGCATTAATAATACCTATACCCGTTATAAGTGTTAATGGTACTCCTAACCACCAGGTAAAGTCATAAATCCCCCACATTCCATGAAATGAATCTATACACATATCTAAGGTATAGGTTAACATCAGTATAATTAAAGCTTCTATAATAATGCGGGTTCTCGCAGTTAAACTTAAAATATCATCAATAGCACCAATGTATAGCATTATACCCATAGAGCATATCAACGGAAACAGCATATTAATAGATAATCCGTATGCTATTGAAAGAGTTGTATTGTATAATAAAAGAGCCAAAATAATTCCAAAAAATACGGCAATACCTCCAGTTATAGGAATTGGTTTCCTCTGTAATTTACGTGGATTGGGATTATCTACTAGTTTATTAAATAATGCTATTTTCAAGATTTTAAAATAAATCCACTTCACAAAAATAAAAGCAGCAACTGAAGATAGTAGTATTATAGCCCAGGTAAAGTCCTTCATAATCAAGTTGAATTTGTCTTAAAAACAATTTGTTCGTTATTGCATTATTGTTTTTCCTGCAAAATTTGTTAGTATGTATCACATTAATTCTGTAAAGATAGTGATATTTACTTTCTTAACTCAAATATTCTGAAAATATTTTCCTCTACATCTTTTTACTAACCTGAGTTCGATTAATAATTGTTGATATTTTATTTGTAAAATAAGGCGAAAGTTAGTATCTTTATATTGCTGAATTACAAAAGATTAACTAACAAACGCCTTATGATTAACTACAACAAAATTACAGAAATTTTCTGTATTGTCGATGAATTTTGCAAAGAATTTGATAGTGAAACTCAAGAATTCATTCTTGAAAACAAGCTAAAACGTCCGCCAAGGATGTCTTCATCGGAAATTATCAGTATTGCTTCGTTTTTCCGTTTAAGCGATTTTCGCTGTTTTAAGCTTCATATTATAATCAAAAGCGAAATTATTAGTTTTTGCATTACACAAACCAATGTTGATGAAAGGGAACCATTAAAAAAAATGAAGATTTCCTTAAAAAAGTATTTGGTAAACTGTTTGCCAATAAAGGTTACATTGGAAAACAATTGTTTGAAACTCTTTTTATCGATGATATTTATTTAGTTATTAAAAACATGAAATACTACATCACAAACCCAACATTTTTTATTTGTACGTATTCAAATTGAAAACGGTTTCAGTTTTTTAACAGAAACCGTTTAATAATAGTACTTTCAATGATGATTTACCAACCATTTTTGGCAATTATACCTATATTTTATATTGAAAAACAATTATGACTTCAACGCATTATAGTTAGCTTCAATATTTTTCAAGTTAGATGAACCATACACAACATAATCAAGATTTAATGTTTTAATATATTGTATAGAATCTTCAATACTATGAGCTCCTCCACTAGAGAGAATACCCATTCCTATTTTCTTATAATTATGTTTGGTTTTTACATATTCTTCAACTATTTCTCTTGAAGGGAAAACATTAAATCCTGTTACATTAATATTAAAACATACCACTAAATCTTTTTGAACCTCTATTGGAAATTTCTGAATAACAACATCTAATCTAGTTGGATTCAGAGTGATAAGACCAGGCTTATATCCTTTTCTTCGTACAGCATTACAAAATTCTAAAAGTAAATCTTCTCTTTTTAATCCCAAAACCAAGTCTGTTACAATATTTTGTAGGTAAACATAACTATTCTTTGGTAACTTAGTTGGTATTTCTAAATCAATAATAACCGACAGGATATCTTTAACATTCCTTGTAAATAAAAATTTAGGAGATTTAAAAATCAAAGAACTCAACGAAGATTGTTTGAAAATGTACTTTAATAAATACAGCATACCATTTTCATTAACCATTGAGGCATATTTATGAGGATAAGGCACACTATAGTGAATTTCCTTTGAAGATGGCAATTGAAAAGATGTTGGTATTTTAAAACCAATTTCATTCGAATTAATCATATAACCATCTAAACCAATAAAAATTGATTTATTAATAAATTCGATAATAGCTTCCTTTGAGGAAAACTGTTCTTTTGTTTTATTCCCTTTTTCTAAATCATTATGATTTATACCGAAAAACTGATTATCACCTAATATCTGTTTCATTATCCTAGTATGTTTTTAATTATTCTTCTTGTTATCAATGCTTCTTCTACCGATGCAAGAGTTTCTTGTTTAGAAATCACATCTTGCATTTGACGAGTAAATTCAACGCCCCTTAAATAATAAGGTACAGTAGCTGCAAAATCTACAGCAGTAATTTTTGTTAATAATTCTCCATCCTTATCAAATAATTCGACTTTCTGTTGATCAACTCTATAATAATTTCCGTCCTTTAAAGTTATTTCTAAGTTAAAAACAGGTTTTCTATAGTTCTTATTAACCCAATCAAAATGAAATTCACATAGAATACTGTTGGTTTCAAGATTAAAAGTTACTATATCGTCAGTATCAGATACAATTGATTTAATTTTTTTATTCGAAATTTGAAATTCTTTAAATCCTAATAAGTAAACAGATAAATCGATAATGTGAGAGCCCATTTCATTACAAACCCCTGAATAATTTCCATTTCGCCATCCTTTTGGCTTCTTTACAATCGAATTACTAAAATAACTTCCTTTGAATTTAATAATATCATCTACTACCAGATTTTCTTTCAACCAATTAATAACTGGGAGAAAACGCATTACAAAACCAATTTTCACTCTATCAGAATGTTCTTCGATGAATGAATAATCTTCATTTACACCACCAAAAGGTTTTTCAACAAATATAGTTTTATCTCCTCTTTTAAGACAATAGTTAACAGTTGGGACATGATACATAGGGGGAGTGCAGATTATAGCAATATCAAAAGCATTTTTCAGTTTATTATTGTCTGCTTCAATTTTAGCTCTAACATTTTTCTTTGCAATAAAATTCACTTTCTTATCTAAGTCAACAATAGTAACATCTATGTTATCTATTAATTGATTAAGAATTGCATAATGAGTAAGCCCCATTCTTCCAAAACCATAAATTACTATTGATTTTTCTTTCATACGATTATTTTATTTTTAAGTTTCGGTGTATGGAACCTTTGATGATTAAAATAATCATTCACAAGGATGTTTAATGATTATTTTAATCATGTCGGTTTCATATGTTTTTACATTAAATTATATTTCAAACCATTAACAACAAATGAGTTCCCATAATATTTAAATTACATTTCATAATATTTTTTACCTCTTAATCTTTTAAAAGGAATTTTTGCTAATAAAAATAGATATGGGACATTATCGGAAAAGTAACCACGAAGGAATGAAAAGAAGGTTTGATTTTTCTTCCCCCAAAACAAGCCCATTAAACCTAGTTTTTTAACAATTGGATTTGACATTTTATATTCACCCAAATAAAATCTAAAAGCAGCACCAACCCCAATACATATTTTTGAATCTAAATATTTAATAATATTGCTTGCAAAAAAATCTTGCTTTGGGGCTCTTAATGCAATCCAAACTATATCTGCTCCACTTCGATTAATCAAATCAGCAATTTTTTTATAATCATATTCATTTATATTGCAGAATGGAGGAGAATATGAACCAACTATTAAGGCATTATAGTTATTAATTGACTTCTTTAGAATACTATCTAATGTATCTTGAGTATCTCCAAGCAAAAAATGTTTTATTTGATTTTCGGGATTATTAATCATTTTTTCAAATACAATTGGTCCCATTGTCCTTTGTACTTTTTTTAATCCCCATAAACGAGCAGCCCAAATAATTGGCTCAGCATCAGGGATATTCATATAAGAATTATTCATTACATCCAAATAATCAATATGTTTATTTGCATAAACTACTGTTCTAGGATTCGAAACACATATATATTCATTGTTCCCATTTTTCACAAGCTTTTCAATTTCTTCAATAACATTTTCTAAATCGGTAGCCTGAATAAATACTTTTCCAATACTAAATTTATTTCTACAGCTCATCCTTTTCTATATTATACTAATTTTATATTATATTCATCAACACAATTCCAATTCATAGATAATCTCTAATAAATAACAGAATACTCTAAATCAACAAGAACAAATGTACCAGAAACATTTAATTCTATTCTCTTTCCCATGTTTTTATCACTATCCCCCGTCCCATTTATATATATACTCACAGTTAAATGCCTTAGCAGATATTTTGCTTCTATTACTCATTATAAATAGTTAAATAAATCTTATCTAAGTCACTAGCAATATTTTCAATATTAAATATATTCATACTAATATCTTTAGATGCATTTGACAATGTTTCCCTTAATAATTCATTATTTATCAAGTTGTCTAAATTTTGAGCCAATTTATTAATATCGCCTGATTCAAAGACAAGTGCATTTTTATTATGCTCTAATATATCCGGCAAACCTCCTACTGGGGTTGTGATTACAGGTAATCCATATGCCCATGCATCTAAAACTGCCATAGGAAAACCTTCATTATAACTTGGCAGACAAAATATTGAAGAAGAATTAAAAATTTCGTCTTTCTTTTCTCCTGAAACCCATCCTAAGAAAACAACTTGATCTGATATCTTTAATTCATTTGATAATGATTTTGCATTTTCTATTTCTCCATTTCCGGCAAAAACTAATTTCCAATCTCTATTTTTAAATGCTATTTGCGAAAACGCTCTAATCAAATCCGCATATCCTTTTCTTTCATTTAAAGTTCCTGCGTATAAAATAAAGTTTTCTTTTTTTATTTCCTTATTTATTGTAATACGTGGACATGGGTTATAAAGAATATTTATTTTATTTGACAAATTAGGGAAACTCAATAAGAGTTGATCTTCCCAATACTTAGATAAAACAACTATTTTGTCTATCTTTTCAAACATTTTTCTATATAAATCTTTTTTTTTCCCATTAATAGTAGTTTCCGGTGAAAATGAATGAAAGTGAAGTATTACCTTTTTTTTGAACAATTTGCTTGTATTTAGAAAAATATTTTTTCTAAATGCAGAAGTCTTTTCACTAAAATGAATGTGTATTATATTTGAAAAAGGAAGAAAAAATAAAAAATTCATATAACCACATATAGCATATGCAATTTTTAAAAATGAACTTCTATCTACATATGTTGAAATCCACTTACAATTCCATTTAGACCAAATATATGTAGATTGATGAGCCTTTACTACTGAAGTTATTCCACCACGTGTTTTTGGACTTGGTGCGACCACAAGAATTCTTACATTCATAATTCATTATGTTTTAATATGATTTGATTACCCGTATTTGATTCTATTGATATCTCCCCTCATTTTTGTTGGATTTCTTAGTTGGATTTAAGAAATCTTAGGTTCGATTGTTTATTTTATCTTGATTCATTATTTCTTCTGAATAATGGATTTATTCTAATTCAAATAACAAACTTAACACTCTCATACCTTTCTCTTTAAAATTCAATCATTAGTGTCCTGTTAAAAATAAAAAACACGCCTATAAGTATCTGTAAAACAACAGATAAAGCTTATTTATAAAACGCGACGATTTGAAATTAATATTTTCGACAACTAGTTAATTATTGATATTT
>DUQG01000037.1 GCA_012837935.1 Bacteroidales bacterium | reverse complement strand
CTTACTGTGACCATATGGCCGGTGAAGTAAAAAAAAGAGAGTTTGATTTTAAAAAATCTGATCAAAGACTGGAACATTGCCGGGATAAACTGGTTTTGGCGATGCAGGAACGCACTGTACTGGAAAAGCTTAAAGAAAAACAATATAGCCAGTATAAGTTGGTTACATCCAGGTTAGAGCAGAAAGAATTGGACGATATAGCCATTGGGCGTTACATTCGGAACCAGCTGCAACTTTAAATACTTGTGCTCCTTATTGCCTACGGGAGGTGGTGACCACCATTTAAACAATTGCTTCTATATTAATACGCAGGGACTTTATCAAAAGGGGGGTGAATGACGATAATTGAAAATCTTTCTTTAATGGGGGTAAATAACAATAAAATAGAAGGTGAAATCAAGACACGTTTTTGGCCGGAACAGCAAGGGGTAGCTTTTATGAACATTATCGGCCTTTTAATGGAAGACAATCCAACCCAGCCCAGCCAGCAAAATTACGCTGCGGGGGTTGATGATAAGCCGGCTATGCAGCAACAGCAATCACTGGTCTTTGATCCGGCTCAATTAGCTGATATTTTTAATAACCTAGCGTTGGGTGACGGTGGCTTAGTCAACAATACCCAGTTGCCGGGGGTAATGCCGTCCATTTCGCAGCTAATCAACCAAGCAGCTTACAAAAACAACGGAGACCTGTCTTTTGGAGTAACGGGGAATCAAGTGGGGGCCGAAAACCAACCAGCTGGCCCCACCAATCACGAGATCTTGAATGTGGCAACTAAAAAAGGATCCTTAGATCATGTCACCAGTGAAACTGCTATCCCTAAAGATAATATCCATGGTTTATTAACTCAGCGCCATATAAGTAGTCCTAGCCATGCCACCGGTCATCCAAAAAATGTCCAAGTGCCAGTTGCAGAGCAGCCCGAAACCATCCAGTCCACGCCAAACGTGTCTGATACCGCAGTCGCAACCACCAGAGCCACGGCCGGGGAAGTGATTTCCCAAGTGCGGGCCGGGGAAAGCACTATTTTAGCCCAACTGGCCAGGGCCATCGTAGACCAGATTAGTAAAGATTCCCAGGGTCAAACCAGCGTTAGGTTGCGTTTACATCCGGCGGAGCTAGGAGAAGTAGTGATCAGAATTATTTACCGGGAAGGGAATATCACGACCCATTTCCAGGCTGCCAGTGACCAGGTTAAACACTTAATTGAAGGTTCGCTGCCCCAATTGCGGGAAACCCTGTCCGGTATGCAGTTTAATTTACACAATGCTTCGGTATCAGTGGGGTCCGAAGGTAAAGACCATGAACATGCCTATAATCAACAACGGGGAGTACCGGCCCAACAGATTAAAATAAGCGGCAGCGAAAATACGAGGTGGGGTTTGGAACCTGCTACGTTATCCAGTACAACAGGCAGGCTCAACTATTTTGTATAACCCAAGGAGGTGTTGATGTGCCCGAAGTACCCGGTGTAAACAATAATTACTATATGCCCGATAAAAAAGTAGCTCAGCCCAAGGGACTTAACGATCCCGACACATTTCTCAAAATATTGGTGGCCCAATTGAAATACCAGGATCCCATGGACCCCCAAGACAGCGCTACCTTTATCAACCAGCTTTCCCAGATGGCCTCCATGGAGCAAATGGTTAGTATGAGCAAAAACATGGAAAAACTATCTGAAAAATATGAAACAGCTCGTTATTTTGACCTTATAGGACAACAGGTATCCCTGGTTGCTGACAATGAACTACTAACCGGCACCGTGGGTGGGGTTGTTTTCGATCAACAACAACCGTATTTTTACTTGGACCATGATTCACAAGGCAATATTTACACCATGGATCAAGTTGTTACGGTAACCGGTAAAACTACCG
>DUQG01000021.1 GCA_012837935.1 Bacteroidales bacterium | reverse complement strand
TGATAGCCGAATTTCCGCTTTCTGCTGTATTGCTTACGGTGTTATTACCAATTAGCTCTATTTTAAGGTTATCAATGCCTTCGTTGAAGATTCCATTATTAGCACCGCCGTCGATGGTTGCACCGTTTAGCGTAAGGGTTTTAGTATCGGGATCGTAGCTTACCTTCCCCGTGATGCCTTCTCCCTTAATGTCCGAGGCGTTGTTTTCATCGACTTGTGTGCCGGCTACCCAGAGGGGGTATTTCTCGATGTCTTTTTCCACAATATTGGTAAAGTCTTTCCACTGTGGTGCGGCTTGGTATTTTGCTTTACTGCCTGTGGGTACATAGAGAGTGCAGGTATTTATAGGGACAAAATTAAACACATGCTCACCCATGCTTATCTTAGACGGGTCATCTACCTTGCAGTGGATAGATCTTAATTCTTTACATCCATGAAACACTAGCTCCCCTATATTTGTAACCGAAGCGGGAATTACAATCTCCTCAAGGACCGTTGCGCAAAAAGCATAGTGAGCAATTTTAGTAACAGTATTTGGAATAGTGTATTTAATAAATGTGTATGAAGGGCATAAAAGCAGAGTCTTTTTATCGATACTATATAGAATATGGTCTATAATAGTATAATTTTTATTGCCTTTAGCTATACGTAAAGGGTTCTCCACAGGGTAAAAAACACAACTAAACATAAAACCTTCCTCAATTTTAGTTACCGATGCGGGGATATATAGTGCATTCATTATAAGACTATTATCAAATGCCACTACTCTAATGACTTCAATCCCTTCAGAAATGACAACATCTCTTAATTCACAATTATCAAATACAAAAGAGCTAATCTCTTTAACCGAATAGATTTTATTATCCTTAGGATTGACCACGGTAGCGGGGATAGTAATATCACCGCTAGGCCTATTACCTTCGTTGTAGGATATAGCATCGTTATTATGATAGTCTAATTCCGAGACCACCTTCACGGTTTTGGCAGTAGCATCAATAATCTTATAGTAGAGCTGTCCGGATTTAAAGTCGTAGTAATCTTGTGCCATTGCCACGTTTACGTTGGCAAGCATCATAAACCCTGCTACGAGGGTAATTAATTTGGTGTAAAATTTTGGTTTCATAATTTTTAATATTTAATCGTTTAACTATTTATACATTTATATATGAAGTTGACAAGTAAACAAGAACTTGCAATGAATTATCCTTTATCAATTATCTTCGTGTTCATCCGTACAATTATAGATATAAAGAAACCTTCTATACGTATTTAACATTAATTGTAAGGTGTTTTTAATTTTAGTAATATCGCCTACAAGCTCTTCCTTATATAGATTTTTATTGTCTTCAATATGTATTTTAGCATCTTCCATTATAACACATCTTTAATGTAGTGCATAAAGTTACAATTATTAAAAACACCTGTCAATCCGTAAAAACACGGATTTTTAATTGTTAAAATTGCGGGTTTTACCTACGTTTTTTCCGCAAAATTGCGCTTCCCTTAGTTTTAGAAAGAACATTTGACCGGTGGTTTTAGAAATCGTTTATTGAGCATAGTCGAAACAATCTTAACAAGCTAATAACTAACAGATTGAATATCTGCACATCAATTTCTATTACAACTTAACTTTATTGGAATTATACTTTGAAATAAATTGATTTTTTTCAACAAAATGATTGTTTGGGATAAAAAACGTTCGTATATTTGTAGGACATTAAAATCTAAGACTAATTCTGAACCAAAATTGGCACACAGATGAAAAGAATACTTGTTATAGGAACTTTTGTTTTTGGGTGGATTTTTGGACTTCTTGCCGCTCCATCAAGTGATAGTTATTTTGACAAAGCAAACAAACATTATCTGAATGCCAAAAATGACTCGGCGCTGATATGCCTTGATCTTGCCTTGGCTAACCAGCAAGATACTGTTAACGAATATCGACAGATAATTGATATCCTTCTGCTACGAAGCCGAGTGCTGAGTAATCTCACCTTTTTTGAACCTGCACTACAAGACGCTATCCGCGCTTACGATATCAGCAAAAAACACAAAACAGCTAACACGCTTGCAATTTCTCTGATGGGTATCGGTAAAGTGCATTACCTGATGTACAATGACTCGCTGGCTGAATCTTATATGCTCCGTGCCAAAGAAATAGCCGAGAAGAAGGAACTGAATAAAGAAATGATGATGATTGAAAACTCGCTGGCACAACTTTATTCGGTAAGTGAACGTAACGAAGAGTGTCTTGCAACGGTAGCCAAATCGCTTGAAAAAGCCAGATTACTGAAAGACACCGTATATATTATTAAAAACTTAAATCTATATGCGGCTTATTATACCAACCTGAACCGCTATACCGATCCGATAGTTACCGAGTATCAGGTTAAAGTAAAACAGTATCTGGACGAGGCTCTACAATTGGCTTCTTTCCAAAACTGTCCTCTACTTACACAGAAAATATATGCTAATTACGTGCGCTACTACCGTGTAGAAAAAGATTACCCTCAAGCTCTAAACTGTGCCAACAAAGTGATAGAGATGTGTGAGCCTACTCACTACACCATGTTAATGCAGATGTATGACCACTTGGTAGGTATCTATGCCAATATGGGCGATGTAAAAATGACAATTAACAGTCACCAGCGTTTTTATGAACTGATGCGACGACAATCCGACTACACACTTCATCGCTCGCTCCAAGAAATGAAGGTAAAGTATGATGTACAAGGAAAAGACCAAGAAATAATACACACACAAATGCATCGCTAGTTATTGACTATTAGTACAATTTCTGCTATTTTGATAGGCTGCTTGTTTTATATAATGTATCGTATCCGCAGAAAGCAAAACAAGCGTCTGCATAGGCTGAATGCCACGAAGGATAAACTATTCTCTATTATTTCACATGACCTGAAATCACCTGTAGCAGCACAGCGGATAGCGGTAGAAAACATGCTGGAAAACCTTGACAATTATGACATACAACTCTTACAAAAAAACTTGCATGAATTCCAGCAAGCTACAGAAGTACAGCTTGAACTACTACAAAACTTGCTGAACTGGGCACGTGTACAAACCGGGGAAATAAAGTTTCGTCCGGTGTCTCTGAATATTTCGGAAATAATTACAGAAGTAGCCGAACTCTATCACTTACCGGCTCAAAACAAAGATATTACATTCAATATAGATGTGGATAAAGATTGCATAGTAGAGGCTGACCGACAAATGATGCATACCATCTTGCGCAATTTGATTAATAATGCCGTGAAATTTTCACACGAAAATAGCGAAATACTCTTACAAGCAAAATGCACCGAAAAAGTAGTTACTGTATGCGTGAAAGACTATGGTATCGGTATAAGTGATGAAAACATGAAGAGATTGCTTGCTTTTGACGAAAATTTGAGTACATCCGGTACTAATGGTGAAGCCGGAAGTGGGCTGGGATTGCTTATTACAAGAAAAATGCTTGAAAGAAACGGTAGCAATTTGATAATTAATAGTGTAGAAGGGCAAGGAACGGAAGCTATGTTTAGCCTAATAGTTAACGAGTAAACAAGTAAACGAGAAAACTGAAACACGGAACTCGAAACGTGAAACCCAAATTATGAAACTCTTAAAATATGATTTCTGTAATTATAGTTGATGACCATGCTATGTATCGCGAAGGCATACGTGCAACCATGTCAAAAACAGCCTGCTGTCCGGTAAAAATAATTGGTGAAGCCGGCTCGGCAGCCGAATTTTTCTTACTTCTATCGGAAGGTAACATTCCGGAATTAGTTGTACTGGATATTATGTTACCGGATTTATCCGGTGTAGAAATTGCTCGTCGCTTAAAGTCCGAATATCCTGAAATAAAGATAATTATGCTTTCATCTGAAGTGTCGGAAGAATTGATTACCGAACTTCTTGAAATAGGTGTTGATGGGTATTTGAATAAATTGGCACGTAAGGAAGATATTCAGGCTGCTTTTTGTACGGTAATAGGTGGTAGCCAGTATTTCGGACGAAATGTGGCGAAAATGATGTATGATATTTATCTGAACAAGCAAAATAAGAATACCACACCAAAGAAAAAAAGCATTTTTATCGGTAAAAAGCAAAAACCAAGTTCTGAACAAACGCACCCTATACTCTCCGAGCGTGAACAAGAAATAATGCGTCTGCTTTGCGATGCCAAAAGTGTCAAAGAAATTGCAGAGCAATTATGTATAAGTACCCGCACAGTAGAAACTCATAAAAGTAATATTCTCCATAAGTTAGGCTTTTCCAATGTCGTTGATTTGGTAAAGTACGGTATTAAGGAAGGAATAGTGGTACTTTAAAGTTAAGAGTATTGAGTATTGAGTATTGAGTTATGTTATGGGCTATAGGTACAAATGCTCAATATACAGGACTCTGGATAATTGACAATCGACACTGTCCATTAAATTGTGTAAATGAAAAACTACAGGAAGTAATCTCTTGTAGTTTTTTTCTTTTCCAACCCCTCGTAAATTTGTGAGAGGGGATTAGAAAAGAAAAAAACATGATTAGTAATAAAAATAAAAACTAACTTTGTAAAACATTTACAACTATGGACATTCCCAAAGAATTATTAAGCAAAGAGTTTCTGTCACAATTTAAGACAGAAGAAGATGTAAGTAAGTTTTTAACCAACTTACATGCACGAGTATTAGAACAAATGCTTGAAAGTGAGTTAGATGCTCACTTATTCTATGAGAAGCATTCCCCTGAGGGCAACAATAGTGGAAACTCTCGTAATGGCAAGTACTCAAAGAAGATACAAACTCATTACGGTGAATCTGTAATTGAAGTTCCTCGTAATCGTCAAGGCAAGTTTGAGCCAACAGTGGTTCCCAAACATCAAAGTCGCGGTTTATCGATTAAAAAGCTAGCTATCTCTCTACGCCAAAGGGATGAGCGTTTCGGACATAGAAGAAGAGATGAAAGAGATTTATGGCATAACTCTTTCTACTTCAGCTATTTCTATTAGTGTGCGTCAGCTTCTATCCAACAGAGATAAATAATAAAAATAGCAGCTAACTTGATGTTAGCTGCTATTTTATATTTACTGCCCGAAAGTCCCCCTGCGGGGGATTTAGGGGGCTTATCCAAAGTCATCAAACATCAAGTTCTCTTTCGGTACACCCAAGTTCCAAAGCATACCTTCTACGGCTTTTGCCATTGGACCCGGACCACACATGTAGTATTCGATATCTTCCGGTGAATTGTGGTCTTTCAGATAAGTGTCATGCAGTACTTGGTGTACAAATCCGGCAGTGTATTTCACGCCTTTTTCATCAGCCACAGGATCCGGACGGTCAAGTGCCAAGTGGAAAGAGAAGTTCGGGAATTTTTTTTCCAATTTCAAGAAGTCTTCCATATAGAACACCTCGTTCAATGCACGAGCACCGTAGAAATATAGGATTTTTCTGTCTTTGATTTTCAATGTTTCCAGCAAGTGAAGTAGGTGCGAACGTAGCGGAGCCATACCTGCACCACCACCGATGTAAATCATCTCGTTCTTCGTATCCAATACAGGGTGGAACTCACCGAATGGGCCTGAAACCATTACTTTGTCGCCCGGTTTTAAGTTAAAGATATAAGACGATGCAATACCCGCAGGAACTTTAGCCCAGTCGTTTGCATTTCTATCCCAAGGCGGAGTAGCAATACGAACGTTCAGCATCACGATATTTCCTTCAGCAGGGTGGTTAGCCATCGAGTAGGCACGCATAGTTTCTTCCTCGTTTTTGGAAGTCAAATCCCACATTCTAAACTTATCCCAATCGGCACGGAAACGCTCTTCCACGTCAAATTCGCTGTATTTTAATTCATACGGTGGGATGTCAATCTGAATATAGCTACCCGATACAAAGTTAAGGTTTTCGCCTTCGGGAAGTTTCACGACAAACTCTTTGATAAAGGTAGATACGTTGTGATTGGAAACCACTTCACATTCCCATTTCTTAATATCAAGAATAGATGGGTTTAGACGGATATTCATATCGCCTTTCACTTTTACCTGACAGCCAAGACGCCAGTTGGCTGCAATCTCTTTACGTGAGAAGTGAACAGCTTCCGTAGGTAGAATTTCACCACCACCGTCATCTACTTGACATTTACATTCGGCACAAGTAGCACCGCCACCGCAAGCAGACGGTAAAAATATGTTGTTAACTGCCAGTGTGTTGAGCAGCGTACTTCCTGCCTCGGTTGTAATTACTTTATCATCATTGATAGTAATTTTCACTTCGCCGGACTGTACCAAGTATTTTTTGGCAACAAGCAGCAAAACAACCAAGAGAAGGATAACGATTAAAAATACGGCTAAACTTGCAAGGATAGCTGTGAGATCAATAGCTAATAACATAGTTTATTATTTTTAAGCTCGATGCAACTTAGCAACCGAGCACGAATTTTTATTAATCAATATAATTTTTACCCAATTTTTAGTCCTGAGAATGCCAAGAAAGCTATACCCATCAACGCCACCACGATAAAGGCAATTCCCAATCCTCGCAGACCTTTCGGCACGTTGGAATATTCCATTTTCTCACGAATGGCGGCAAGTCCCACGATAGCAAGTAACCAGCCCACACCTGAACCCAAAGCATACGATGTAGCCTCACCGATGTTTAGAAATGCACGTTGCTGCATAAACAGCGAACCACCCATGATGGCACAGTTTACCGCGATAAGTGGCAAGAAAATACCGAGTGATGCGTACAGCGAAGGACTAAACTTCTCAACAGCCATTTCTACAAGCTGAACGATAGCGGCAATTACGGCAATAAAAAGAATAAATGCCAAATAGCTCAAATCCAAGCTTGCTAAGTTGGGACTCAACCAAGCTAATGCACCTTCTTTCAGTACATAGTTTTCAAGCAAGTAGTTAATCGGCAGTGTTATTACAAGTACAAAAATAACGGCAAGCCCAAGTCCCATGGATGTTTTTACGTTTTTGGAAACCGCCAGATAAGAACACATTCCCAAAAAGTAAGCAAATATCATATTGTCAACAAAAATTGACTTTACGAATATGTTTATTATATTTTCCATTTATAAGAATAATTGAAATTTGAAAAATCTTTATTTAACAGAACCTCGTAGAAGTTTCCTTTGCAATCCGTACACACTACAGACTACAGACTATATACTTCTAACTACTTATCCTCTTGCAAATCTTTATTTTTGGCACGTTGTACCCAAATAATCACTGCTACCAGAATCAAAGCCATTGGCGGCATCATCATCAGACCATTGTTTACATAGCCCATTTCATAGAATGCTTTCGGGATTACCTGATAATCAAGCAAAGTTCCTGAACCAAGCAGTTCTCTGAAAAATCCTACCACAACCAAAATCCAAGCATAGCCGATACCGTTCCCGATACCGTCAATAAATGATTCCCAAGGTTTATTACTCATGGCGAATGCCTCCAAGCGTCCCATTAAAATACAGTTGGTAATAATCAGACCGATATAAACCGAAAGCTGAACACTTACGTCGTAAGCAAAAGCTTTCAGAAACTCACTTACAACCGTAACCAGCGCTGCCACTACTACCAGTTGCACGATGATACGAATGCGGTTAGGGATTGTATTTCTGATCAGGGAAATAATCACGTTTGCCATGGCTACGATAACGATTACCGAAAGTCCCATCACGAGTGACGGCTCAAGTTTGGCGGTAACTGCCAAAGCCGAACAGATACCCAAAACCTGTACGGTTACGGGGTTGTTTTTATTTAATGGTCCTAAAAAAACCTCTCTTGTTTTTGCTGAAAATAGTTTACTCATTATTGTGTCCCTCCCTCAACAGTAGTTTGTTTTAGAAATGCTTCGTATTGTCCGATGCTGTTTTCAAGCATAGCTTCCACTCCTTTACTAGTAATGGTTCCGCCTGAAATTCCATCTACATAATCTCTTGCGTGGTCTGTTTGACCCGGTTTTACGATTGCGATAGATGTAAACAAGTTGTCGGCATTCATTACTTTTTTACCGATAAATCGACTTTGAAAACTTTTTTCCGCGATTTCAGAACCCAGCCCCGGTGTTTCTCCGGCATGGTTAAAGTAAGTGCCGTACACACTGTTTTTATCTTCGTTAAATGCCACATATCCCCAAATCGGTCCCCAAAGTCCGGCACCGCTCGCGGATAGAATGTATTTTGGCGCACCATCCACAACAGCCAAATAAACAGGAAGTTCTCTTTCGGCTTCAGGTTTGCCAAGTTCTCTTGCAATGTCGATGTTGAAAGCAGCCTCTTTATCTTCCGAAATCACTTCGCCTTTGCTGTTTACAATAATTGCTTGCGGGATATATTGATTGTACAATGCCTCCGCATCTTGACCTTTTAAGTCCACATTTAGTGCGCTAAGAATCTGTTTCTTCTTATCGAGCTCCACGTTTTCTGTCTGTTTGTCTTTCAAAGCTCCCGAAACAAATGCAAGCAACAATGCAACCACCGTTACCATAATAATGGCATAGACTATTGTATAACTATTTTTATTTGTATCCATTTTTCTAAAGCTTTATTTGTTGGAAACTCGTTTCAGACGACGCTTAACATTGGCATCTACCACGTAGAAGTCAATAAGCGGTGCGAAAATGTTCATAAATAATATAGCAAGCATCATTCCTTCGGCATATCCCGGATTCAGTACGCGGATAATGATAGCCAAGGCTCCGATTAAGAATCCGAAAATCCATTTTCCGGTTTCGGTTCGTGCAGAAGTTACAGGGTCGGTAGCCATAAACACGGCACCAAATGCAAATCCACCTAAAGTAAGATGATACATCCAAGGCAAGTTAGCCACAGCCGTGTCCGGTCCGAAGTTTTGGAAAATAATAGACATCAAAGCACCGCCGGCAAAAACGGAAAACATGATTTTCCAACTTGCAACACCTGTTATAAGTAGAATTACGGCACCAATGGCAATGGCAATAATGGAAGTTTCACCGATAGAACCCGGCATCAAACCGATTATCGTGTCCATCAGCGAGTAAGGATTTCCCATAGTGTCCACAATTTGCGCTTGCGGCAAGGTAGAAGTACCGATTTGTCCCAACGGTGTAGCACCTGAAAAACCATCAACCACAGTGCCGCCACCCAATCCGAAAGTTTCTTTGGTACGAACCCAAACTTGATTCCCTGACATGGATTGCGGATAGGCAAAGAATAAAAATGCACGGGTTACAAGTGCCACGTTGAAAATATTCATTCCGGTACCGCCGAAAACTTCTTTGGCAAAAATTACGGCAAATGCGGTAGCCAGCGCAATCATCCAAAGCGGTGTATCCACGGGAACGATTAACGGGATAAGCATTCCGGTTACTAGGAAACCTTCCTGAACTTCTTCTTTGCGTATTTGGGCTCCGACAAATTCAATACCCAAACCCACACCATACGATACTACGATAATAGGCAGAACTGCCAAAAAACCATACCAAAACATGGGTAAAAAGCCGACTGCGGCTTGCCCGATAGCAAGGTAATGCTGATAGCCCACATTGTACATTCCGAACAGCAAGGCAGGCAGCAAAGCAATAACTACCACAATCATGGTACGCTTGCTATCCACGGCATCGTGAATGTGTGTACCCGATTTTGAAGTAGTGTTTGGGACAAATAAAAACGTTTCAAAAGCATCAAACGTCGAGTGCAGTTTTTCAAACTTTCCACCCGGCGAGAAACTTGGTTTTATTTTGTCAACTAATTTTCTAAGTTTACTCATTATGTTAGACTTTTAGATGTCAGATTTATAGACATCAGACTTGTTTTTGAATATTTTATTTCATTAATAAGTTGTAAAAACTTATGCAATTAAACACACAAAACTTCGTGCTTCAAGCTTCGTGCTTCCAGCTTTTATTCTACTTCACTTCTCAATTCATCCAACGCTTTTCTTACAATGGCTTGTAGCGGTAATTTGGATGTGTCCACAAATTCGCAAAGCGCAAAATCTTCAGGCGCTACCTCATAGACACCTAAGCTTTCCATTTTGTCAATATTCAGCGCTAGCATGGCTTTTATCAGATGTTCGGGATAAATATCCATCGGAAATACTTTATCATATTCATTGGACATAATGATGGAACGTCTGCCACCTAACAAGCGTGCATCGTATTTGAATTTCCGGTTTGGGAAAAGCTTGGTAAAGAACATGTTGCTCATGCTGAATTTGTTCAAGCGCGGCATTGCCCAACCGAAAAGTTCGTGTGTTTGACTTCCTTCGTCGATTACACTGATTTGAACGGCAGACGGTGTTAAAAAGCCTTTTTCGCAGATTTTAGCTCCCGTCAATAAGTTACCGCTTACGTATCTCAACGGATAGTCAACTTTTTTGATATTCCCTTTTACAATGTCTGCAATGCTGTTTCCACCCACGGTTTCAAAGTATTGCGGATTGGCAACTTCCGGTCCGGTAAGTGCTACCGTGCGGGTCATGTCCACGATTCCTTTGGTTATCAGACGACCGACAATAACCACATCTTGCGGTGCAATAGTCCAAACAGTTTCGCCTTTGTTGATAGGATTTACCTTGTTGATTTGAACACCTACATTTCCTGCCGGATGCGGACCCGTGAAAATGGTAGTTTCCACACCTTTAACATTGGCGAAAATCGAATTGGCTGAATTAAGACCTAAATGAATTTTACCTGCGGTAAGTTTAGCCAATGCATCAATTCCTGCTTGGAAATCAGCCATTTTGTCCTTCATTACAAATTCGTAATTCGGTGCAAGTGGTGCCGTGTCAAAACAAGAAATGAAAATAGCCTTCGGCATGTGATTTGGGTTAGCGATAATGTCGTAAGGACGTTGCTTAATCAAAGTCCAAAGACCAGATTGCAAAAGCAAGTCTTTCAGTTCTTCACCTGATTTTGCAGGCTCAAACTTCAAGTAGTCTATTTTAGCGTCCGCATCAATAACGATGCTCATCACTTTTCTGCGTTCCCCACGTACAATTTCACTAACCTTACCGCTTACAGGCGATACAAAGTTCATTTTTTCTACGTTTTTGTTGAAAAACAGGGGAGAACCTGCTTGGATGGTTTCGCCGCCTTTTACCAGCATTTTAGGAATAATGCCGTGAAAATGGTTGGGATTGATTTCAATGACGCTCGCGGGATTTACTTTGGATAGCTTTTCGGCAGCCTTTCCGTCGATTTTGATATCCAAACCCTTGTTAATTTTTACTGTATTTGCCATTAAAATGATAATTGAATTATAAATGCATAAAATCGTTGCAAAGATAGGTTTTAATTTCCAATAATTAAAGATTTTTTTCATTAATCATTCTTAGCGGTTAAATAAATTTCAAAATCGCCAAACACACAAAGAATAACGCCATCATCTTGACTTTTAAAAAACAGTTTTTTGCTACCGAGGAACTGGCTAACTAACCAAAGAAGATCAACATTCCCCGTAGATATATTTCCTACGGGTAAAAATTATATCCAACTTACATTAATTAAATTAGACGAGCTTATTAAAAATGTTGAAAAAACAGATTTTTTTTTGAAAAATAATTATCTTTTTTCTTACGTAATAAACAAAAGCTTATTGCCTTTGTATTGTCAAAAAGATAATAGCAATTAAAACGAGAACCTAATGAAAAAGTACATTTCAAAAGAGCGTAGAGATGTAGAAAAGGAATTGTTAATGTACTTACGAAACTACCGTCACGCTTTACAAACAAAGACGAACTTGATAAATTAATCAACGACATCGTAGAAGAATTAAAATCAGATACTTAATCAGCTAAGCTCCATAAAAAGGGGACTTGCTAAAAATTACTAAGATGATAACACAAGAAAAATTTGAACAATTGAAAAAACGTGAAATGAATGTCAGTACAGAAAGCGAATATCAAGCTATTCAGTCTGAAATGGAAAAACTTGCCGACTCTGACCCTGAAGGATTTGAGCAAGCTATATTAGCAAGCATGAGACGCACTCGCCAAAAAGCACAAAATGGAAGAATAAAAGCACAAATGGAAGCAATGTCTGAAATCATATCCATGTCATACATAGCCAAAACATATTTCAATAAAACGAAATCGTGGTTAAGTCAGCGTATTAACGGGCTTAATGTAAACGGCAAGCCAGCTTCATTTACCGATGAAGAATTAGAAACTCTTAACTTTGCATTCAAAGACATTTCAAAAAAATAGGTGCATTTAGCGTTTCTCGTTAAATCTTTTTGACAAAAAGAATGTACCAAAATCCCCTGCACTTCTATAAAATCTTTGATTCAAGTTAAAAAGTTGCAGGAAGTTTTCCTAAGCATAAGCAAGACATTAATTGTCTGAATACTAATATAATAACTTTGCGCCTTTGCGTGAAACTTATGTTTGTAAAAAAAAACGAGACGAATTTATTTGAAACTTCAGTTTACTTATGTCTTTTTTCTAATTCCTTGGCAATATCTTCAAGCGAATAGCCTTTGGAAGTCAGTAGCACAATCAAGTGATAGACCAAGTCCGATGCTTCATACAAAAATCCTTCTTCGGTGCCGTTTGTAGCTTCAATTACTGTTTCCACAGCTTCTTCACCCACTTTTTGTGCTATGCGGTTGATGCCTTTTTTGAAAAGGGAAGTGGTGTATGAACCTTCCGGCATTTCTTCGTGCCTTTTAGTTATAAAGTCTTGTAAATAAGCCAAAAAGCTGATATCCGTTTTTGTCTCTTTCGCATTAGCTTCGCCCCAGCAAGTGTCCGTTCCCGTGTGGCAAACAGGTCCTGCCGGATTTACTTTGATTAGCATAGTATCGTTATCGCAGTCGGCTGAAATGGAAACAAGATGTAGGAAATTTCCGCTCTCTTCGCCTTTTGTCCAAAGTCTATTTTTTGAGCGACTGAAAAAAGTTACTTTTCCTGTCTCTTTGGTTTTAGCCAGTGCTTCTTCGTTCATATAGCCAAGCATCAAGACTTTATTGGTCTCAACGTCCTGAATGATAGCTGGAATTAATCCGCCTGATTTTTGAAAATCTAAATTCATTGATTTGAAATTCATGAAAATTTAAACTACAAAATTACTAAAATAAGCATCAATATCCAACTGATTGCCGATTAAAATAAAACCCTGTTCGAAATCTCTTTCAAACAGGGTTTTTATGTTGTTTTTTCACAAATTAAATTAAATGTATGTTTTCATCTTTGCACAATGCCTTCATTTTATCGGACCAAATGCTTGCTTGAATTTCGCCGATATGTGCTTTTCGAAGCAAAAACATACAGAGTCGCGATTGTCCGATACCACCGCCAATCGATAGCGGAAGGCTGCCTTCTATCAGTCTTTTGTGGAAATAAAGTTCCAGTCGGTCTTCTTTTCCGGTCATAGCCAGTTGGCGTAATAGCGTCTCTTTGTCCACACGAATTCCCATAGATGAAATCTCAAACGGAATTTCAAGCACGCTGTTCCACAGTAAAATATCACCGTTTAGTCCGGGAAGTCCATCTTCGCCCGGTGTAGTCCAGTCGTCGTAGTCAGGTGCTCTTCCGTCATGTTTTTCGCCATCACCCAACTTTCCACCAATACCAATAATAAATACAGCTTTATGTTTTTTGGTAATTTCATGCTCACGCTCTTTCGGTGTCAAAGTGGGATAGAGTTGACGAAGTTTTTCTGCGTGAATAAACACGATTTCTTCCGGAAGTCTAGGCTCAATGTCGGGAAATGATTCGCTTACCAAATATTCCGTACGCAGAAAAGCAGCATAGATTTTCCGTACCACCTTTTTTAGAAAATCAATATTTCGGTCTTTTTCAGTAATAACTTGTTCCCAGTCCCATTGATCCACATAAAGCGAGTGGATATTTCCTAACTCTTCATCGGCACGAATGGCGTTCATATCGGTGTAAATTCCATAACCTTGCTGAATATTGTAGTCTGCCAAAGTAACTCGTTTCCATTTAGCAAGCGAATGCACTACTTCAGCGTACTCATCATTCATATCCTTTATAGCAAAATTCACGGCACGTTCTACGCCGGTCAGGTCATCGTTTAGTCCGGTGCCGCGTAGCACGAAAAGCGGTGCTGTAACCCGACGAAGCCTAAGTTCAGCAGAAAGGTTTGCCTGAAAAAAATCCTTGATTTTCTGAATAGCCAATTCAGTTTGCTGTGGATCTAGGTAAGGTTTATAGTTTTTGGGTTTTATAAAGTAACTCATTTGTGTATTTGTTTGAAAATTTGTAATAATGCTTGCAAAAGTACAATAAAAAATTTGATTTAGAAACAAAAAGTGTGTAAAAATGGACTTTTAGCTTTCATTTGTACAAAATAAAAAACAGTTCCCGGGTGGAAACTGTTTTTTCTACTCTATTTTTACAGAAAATTATTTTTTCTTTCTTCTATATTCGCAGAACGAATAAGCATAAGGGTTTTCCTCATCAGCTTCGTATCTTTTGCGTTTTACTTCTTTCCACTCGTCTTTATCAAACTGAGGGAAAAATGCATCTGCTTCAAACTCTTCGTGCACCCAAGTGATATACATCGTATCAACGCCCGGATATTCTAAGGCTTGCTTAAAAATAGTGGCACCGCCAATGATATATACTTCATCTTCGTTTTCGCATAGTTCAATTGCATCTCGAAGTGAAACAGCTTCGTAATATTTATCAAAATTTCCTTCCGGAATGGAAGTGAGAACTATATTTTTGCGATTAGGAAGAGACCCGTTGGGTAAGCTTTCAAAGGTGCGCTTGCCCATCACCACGGCATGTCCGGTGGTCATGTCTTTGAAGTGTTTCATATCTGCCGGCAAATGCCAAAGCAATTTGTTGTTTTTGCCGATGGCATAATTGTCAGCTACGGCTGCAATAATCGAAATTTTTGACATAATAATTTGATTTTAAGAAACAACCTGTTTGTTAATTTGCATTTATAAAAAACATACAAAGATACAAAAAAAAGTGGACATATTATTTGATTTGTCCACTTTTGAAAGAATATATACTCTAAGATTGTTTCTTTATCTACTTATTAAACTGATACAACTCCCTTGATATGGGGATGTGGGTCATAATCAATCAGTTCAAAATCTTCAAATTTAAAATCAAAAATACTTTTTACATTCGGGTTAATTTTCATTTTTGGCAGCGGACGAGGTTCGCGTGAGAGTTGAAGTTCCACCTGTTCCATATGATTATTGTAAATGTGTGCATCGCCAAGCGTATGAACAAATTCCCCTGCTTTTAGTCCGGTTACTTGCGCCATCATTTGTAGTAGCAGTGCATAGGAAGCTATATTGAACGGGACGCCCAAAAACACATCTGCACTACGCTGATAAAGCTGTAGGCTAAGTTTACTGTCAGCTACATAAAATTGGAAAAAAGCGTGGCAGGGTGGTAAATTCATATTGGGAAGGTCAGCCACATTCCAAGCACTCACAAGCATGCGTCGTGAGTCGGGATTGTTTTTGATGGTTTCTACCACTTCCTTGATTTGGTCAATATGTCCGCCGTTGTAGTCGGGCCATGAGCGCCATTGATAGCCGTAAATATGTCCCAAGTCACCATCTTCGTCAGCCCATTCGTTCCAAATCCGCACACCGTTTTCTTGAAGGTATTTCACGTTTGTATCACCCGCGAGAAACCAAAGCAACTCATGGATAATCGATTTTAAGTGAAGTTTTTTAGTGGTAAGGCAAGGAAAACCGTCTACCATATTGAATCGCATCTGATGCCCGAACACACTGATAGTACCGGTTCCGGTGCGGTCTGTTTTTTGTGTGCCTTCCGCAAGAATGCGTTTTAGTAAGTCCTGATATTGTTTCATGATATTCTTTATTTGTGAAATACAAATTTAGAGAAAAAAGTGCAGATGAGCAAACTTAAAATGTTTAGTTTCGCTGCAGGTGATAAATTTTAATATGACTATCGTATTCTTTGCCTAAAATCAATTGCCACGGCTTTTAAGCCGTGGATTAATTGATTAAATGCACAAGGCTTTAGCCAAAGCTTAAATAAATTTTGGCTAAAGCTCATTAGAAGCTGTTTAACTATCCACGCCTCCCGAATTCTATCGGGATGGCGTGCCCGCTCGAACTTGTTCGCTTGTTTACAAGAATTAATATAGGCGTTAGGTTAAACATCCGACATTCATTAATTTTTAATAGCCCTGATGTTTTTGAACACATCCACTGGCTTCAAGCCAGTCGGTGGATGCGTTTCGGATTGGGAGAAAAAGGGGAGATGAGCAAAAAAAACAGCCACTCTCTTACTGTATATTATAAGTCGTAGAAACAATCTTAAACTCTGTCCGACGATTAATCTGATTGGCTACTTCTTGCTCTTCTTCGGGTAAACTCAAAATATATTCTTCGGTCAGTTCCGTGCCTATGGACAAAAATCCAAACAGCTGATTGTGTTTGGTGTCAATCACAAAAGGTTTTACTTCACCGTAACCCACAGCGCTCAATCTTGCTCCGTCAATTCCGGCTTCAATCAGATAATCAATAACCGACTGCGCTCGTTCGTAGGAAAGAATTCGATTGTACTCATTGTTGCCTTTGTAGTCGGTGTGAGCGCTCATTTCTATGGTGATATGCGGATTTTCGTTCATCATGCCAATCAGCGCATCCAAGCCTTCTTTGGATTCGGGACGTAACGTAGCTTTATCAAAATCGTAATAAATATTGTCTAATTTTACAGAGCTGAATGTGGGTATTAAGCTGAAATTTCGGATAAATGTTTGGCTTTCACGTTCGTTGACCACATGGGTTGAAATGCTGTCTCGTTCGTTCAGATATTCATCCGCAGAGGCTTGAAGTTGGTAGTTTACGCCTTTTTTAAGCTTGAAGCGGTAGCTGCCATCGCCTTTGGCAAAGATTTTCGCCGTTTCGCCATCATTGCCTACGATATTAATTCTTCCGGTTGGTATCGGGTTTCCATTACGAGCTAAGATTTTTCCTTCCAGAAAATACTCCAACTCAGGCAGTACAAAACTCCAAATAGCATCGTATCCGCGTGTTTCGTTTCTATTGCTCGAGAAAAAGCCTACATCTTTCTGTCCGCTTTCAGGATTTCCGCTAAATGTAATTCCAAAATCATCGCCGTTGGAATTTATCGGACTGCCTATGTTTTCCACTTTCCAGGTTTTTGTGCTGTCGGGAAGTGTGATTTCTTCGGCTTTGAAAATATCCAATCCGCCCATGCCGGGATGACCATTGGATGAGAAGTAGAGCGTACCGTCAGGATGAAAGCTCGGAAACATTTCATCACCGGGTGTGTTAATGGCTGTTCCAAGATTTTCGATGTAGCCGGGTTTGCCGTTTTCAAGTTTTGTTCGGTAAATGTCTTTGCCACCTTCGCCGTTTGGTGCGTTAGATACAAAGTAGAGCGTGCTGCCGTCGGGGGAAATCGCCGGATGAGCTACGGAAATAGAACTGTCGTTATATAGGGTAATCGCCGACGGATCACTCCATGAGCCTTCGCTGCGTCTTGACGTAACAATCAATGTGCCTTCGCCTTTGCTTTCTTCCGTCATTGAGCGTGTGTAATACATCGTTTGCCCGTTTGAAGTAAATGAAGCTATTCCCTCGTCATTTTTGCTCGTTACTTCTCCTTCTAGAACTTCGGGTTTTTCCCAATTTCCCTGACTGTTTTTTCTTACTTGAAAGAGCGAATTGTTTGGTTGTCCGCTTACAGAATTGCGTTTTTGATTCTTTTCCTTTTTGTCGTATTTTCTGTTACTTGTAAAAATCAAAACGTTCCCTTCTTCACCGACAAATGCAGGACTGAAAGAAGAACTTCGTCCCACGTTGAAGTGCTTTTCTTTTTTGATAATAAAGCGTGAAGGATTTTTCCGAAGGCTGTCGGCAAGTTCCAGACTTTTTAAGCCAAATTTTCCTTGCGGACTTTCCGGGTCGTATTCTAGATAGGTAGTGTACGACTTTAAGGCTTCGTTGTATTTACCGTTTTTCTGTTGTATTTGTCCTAATCTGAAAAATGCGATGCTGTCCGGATATTTGTTTCTGATAGCATTTTTGTAAATCTGTTCTGCACGTGCATTGCTTGTTAAGCGGTAACATTCAGCTTGCTTAAAAGCTGTTGTACCGCGCAATTCCCTGTCTTTGTAAGAAATGCGAGAATAGGCTTTTTTATACAATTCACCAGCTTCGTAATATTCGCCGTTTTCGTAAGCAGTGTCTGCTTTGCGTAGGGTTTTCTTGACACCACCGCAGGCTGAAACGAAGAATATTAGAACAAGAAATAAAAGATATTTGACGGATTTTTGCTGCATATAGAAACAAAAGCCACAAACTTTTGGCTTCCCTAAAATAAACAGATTTAAGCGGGTTTTATTGTTTGAGTTGCTTGTTTTTATTTCTCTTTTGGCAGTCCCGATAATTATCGGGAGAAAGTCCCGTTTTCTCTCGGCTTCCGTTGATGAACGGACAAGGTCGCCGAGAGTCGCCACTACTAAGAAAAGTTTCTATTGGAAAAGAACTTAGCAGTGAGGAGGTTCGGCTTCCAGCCGAACATTTTCTTTCTCTCTCGGCATCCGTTGATGAACGGACAAGGTCGCAGAGAGTCCCAATCTTTTGGCTGGAAGCAAAAGTCCCAACTGAAAAGTAACTTAGCAGTGGGGTGGTTTGGCATCCTGCCAAACATTAAAAAACCAGCCGAACAAGAATCAACGGCAAGATGCCGTTGCACCCCACTATAAAACAATGCGAAGACCTGCCTAAACAAATCTTCGCACGTTTTTTTATTCCTATTTCCGAAACAATGTTCTGAAAATCACTCTACACCAACTCATGAATTACCAAGCCTGAACGAAGTTTCGGTTCAAACCAAGTGGTTTTTGGCGGCATGATATTACCTGTATCGGCAATGGCGATAAGCTGATCCATAGAAACCGGATAAAGCGCAAGTGCAGCCTTCATTTCACCGCTATCTACACGTTTTTTCAGTTCTCCAAGTCCACGGATTCCACCTACGAAATCTACTCGTGTGTCCGAACGAAGGTCTTTAATTCCCAAAATCTCATCCAAAATCAGATTAGACGAAATAGTTACATCCAGCACGCCAATGGGGTCGTTGTCATCATAGGTGTTTTCTTTGGCGGTAAGCGAATACCATTTTCCGTCTAAGTAGAGTGAAAAATTATGCAATTTATTAGGCTTGTAAATTTCGCTGCCTTTCTCTTCCACGATAAAGTTTTCTTTCAGTTTTGTAAGAAACTCTTCATTTGTAAGTCCGTTCAAATCAGTTACTACACGGTTGTAGTCAATGATGTTAAGTTGATTATCGGGGAAACAAACAGCCATAAAGTAGTTATACTCTTCATCGCCTTTATGATTTGGATTTTGCAAGCGTTTCTCATTTCCCACCAATGCAGCTGCCGCACTTCTGTGGTGTCCGTCGGCAATATAAAGCGAAGGAATTTCTGCAAAAATTTCCGTAATTTTTTGGATAGTTTCTTCATCTTCAATTACCCAAAAGGTATGTCCAAAGCCATCCAATTCAGCTACAAACTGATATTCAGGTTTGTTTTTGGTCACTTCTGCCACGATAGCATCCAAATCATCACGATGCGGATAGGCAAAAAATACAGGCTCAATATTGGCATTGTTTATGCGAACGTGTTTCATGCGGTCTTCTTCTTTGTCGCGGCGAGTCAGTTCGTGTTTTTTGATTCTTCCGCTCATATAATCTTCTACTGATGCACACACCACCAAGCCGTACTGCGTTCTTCCGTCCATGGTTTGGGCATATACGTAGTAATTTTCTTTCTCATCTTGCACGAGCCAGCCATTTTTGCGGAACATAGCAAAATTTTCAGCCGCTTTTTCATAAACTCTCTCATCATGCTCGTCAGTTCCTACGGGAAAATCAATTTCCGGTTTGATGATATGGTAGAGCGAATGCGGATTTCCTGCTGCTTCTGCTCTTGCTTCATCAGAGTTTAGCACATCATAGGGACGTGAGGCTACTTTTTCTACTAAATTTTTTGGTGGGCGAATGCCACGGAATGGTTTAATTGTTGCCATGAATTTATTTTAGTTTTTGAAAAATGTTTCTAGTTTAATTTTAATTAAGCGACAAAATTACAAAAAATATCAGCAATTGCAGTCTTTATTAGAGGCGAAAATAGTTTTTTAGTTATAATTTCTGAAAGTGAGTGTTTTATATCGTTTTAATTTCTATTTTTGTAGTGAGCATTACTCAATTTGATTTTCTGAAAAATTAATCTTTAAAAATCATTTATAAAAAAACACACATGGAATCAATAAAAGAAATATATCGTATTGGTCACGGTCCGTCGAGTAGTCATACCATGGGACCACGGTTTGCTGCTGAACGATTTAAAAGAGAAAATCCGGATGCCTCTTCATTTAGAGTAACGCTTTATGGAAGTTTGGCTGCTACGGGCAAAGGTCACTTAACGGATGTAACCATTATGGAAACTTTTCTGCCGAAATTGGTGAAATTTGATTGGAAACCGGATATAGTGCTACCATTTCACACCAACGGGATGAAGTTTGAAGCTTTGGATGCGGAAGGAAAATCGCGCAAAGAGTGGACTGCGTATAGCGTGGGCGGTGGCAAGATTGTGGATGAACACACCAAAGAGAACGAGGTACATGTGTACGAGCACAATTCGATGACAGAGATAATGGAACTTGTGGAACGTAAAGGGCAAGATTATTGGGAATATGTGAAGGAGCGTGAGGAAAGCGATACATGGGATTTTCTCTTTGAGGTGTGGCAGGCAATGAAAAATTCCATTAAAGAGGGTTTGGATGCCGATGGTGTGCTTCCGGGCGGTCTGAACTTGCGTCGGAAAGCGTCTGATTATCATGTGAAAGCGAATGGGTATCGTCCGAGTTTGCGTAGCAGATGTTTAACTATGGCGTATGCTATGGCTGTTTCGGAACAGAATGCAAGCGGTGGAATAGTGGTTACTGCACCCACTTGCGGTTCTGCAGGTGTACTTCCGGCGGTACTTTATCACGCTCAAAATAATCACGAAATGACAGATAAGCATATTATTAAAGCACTTGCCACAGCAGGACTTTTCGGGAATGTAATAAAAAATAATGCATCCATTTCCGGAGCGGAAGTAGGATGTCAGGGCGAGGTAGGTTCGGCTTGTGCAATGGCTTCTGCTGCTGCCAATCAACTTTACGGCGGAAGTCCGCAGCAAATTGAATATGCAGCAGAAATGGGATTGGAACATCACTTAGGCATGACTTGTGACCCGATGTGCGGGCTGGTTCAGATTCCTTGTATCGAGCGAAATGCCTTTGGTGCATTGCGTGCTTTTGATGCTAACTTGAAAGCGATGTTATCGGACGGAAAGCACCTTGTGAGTTTTGATAAAGTAGTGGAAGTGATGAAACAGACCGGACATGACTTGCCGTCTATTTATAAAGAAACCAGCGAAGGTGGTTTGGCGAAACTGATATAGTGCTGAGTTTCGAGTTTCAAGTTTCGGGTATTATTTGTGTTTCAAATATCTGACAAACAAGATTTTATAAAACTCACAACTTGATATATCTTAACTTACTCAAAAAAAGTTTGTCTTAACTTGCTTGCGTTAAAATAGTTATCAAAAATATATAGGGAAACACTAGTGTCCACTAAAAATTAGAAAACGTTCTTTGAATTTATTGATATACTGCACTTTACAGGTCTTTTTTCTGCGTGACGATTTGAATTTTTATTTTTGTTCTTTTTATTATGAAAGGACAATGAATAAAGGCAAATTTGTATATTCTCAAATTGTAGAATTTCTTCCCCATCGAGTTTTTGATACCATTGTACAAAAATATGATGGCAACAGATACGTAAAACATTTTACATGTTGGAATCAGCTTCTTGTGATGGTATTCGGACAACTTACCAACCGTGAAAGTTTACGTGATTTGATTGTGGCAATTGATGCTCACAGCAAAAAAAGTTATCATCTCGGTTTTGGGAAAAGTGTTACTCGAAGCAATCTAGCCAAAGCAAATGAAAATCGTGATTGTAGAATTTTTGAAGAATTTGCATATTATCTAATCGGAGTTGCCAGACAAAAACTAGGAAACAACGATTTTAAGATAAAAGGTAAAGTTTATGCTTTTGATTCCACAACCGTTGATTTATGTTTGTCGGTGTTTTGGTGGGCTAAGTTTCGCAAAAATAAAGGTGGAGTGAAGATACACACTCTTCTGGATATAACCACACAAATACCGGTTTTCTTACATATTACAACAGCTTCGGTCAATGATATGAATGCAATGGACTTAATTCCTTATGAGACTGGTGCTTATTATATATTCGATAGAGGATATGTTGATTACACCCGCCTTTATAGGATCACAAAATTGGAGTCTTCATTTATAATCAGAGCCAAAAGGAACCTAAAGTTTGAAGTTATAAGTCATAATTTGATAGATGATGCTACAGATGTCCTAGCTGATCAAACAGGTCTGTTGAAAGGGTTTTACTCTTCTAAAGAGTACCCTGAAAGTCTTAGAAGAATTGCATTTTACGACAGAGATAAGAACACGACGCTCATATTCTTGACGAATAATTTTGAACTCACAGCCGAACAAGTTGCAATGCTTTATAAGAATCGTTGGCAAATAGAACTGTTTTTCAAATGGATTAAACAGCATCTAAAAATCAAATCATTTTGGGGAACTTCCCAAAATGCTGTCAAAATACAAATATACAGTGCTATTATCACATATTGTTTGGTTGCCATTGTAGGACATAGTCTACAAATCAAGCGAACAACTTACGAGATTTTACAAATTTTAGGAATCTCTCTTTTAGAAAGAACGCCTGTAAATGAGCTATTTACGAATATAGATATCAATAATGTCAAAGAACGAAAAGATAATCAACTGACACTCAGTTTATTTTAAGTGGACAGTAGTGA
>DUQG01000058.1 GCA_012837935.1 Bacteroidales bacterium | reverse complement strand
GTGATTGGAATAAATGGACTGTCATCCTCTTCAAAGTTAGCTGTCAATGTTCTATCTTTTTCAACAGTAAATGTGTAGCTTAACTCTGTGGAAACAACTTCATTATTTTCTGTCCAACCTGTGAAAATATATCCGCCATAGGCTATAGCGGTTACTGTACAGGATGTGCCGGATTCATAGCTACCGCCACCTGTTACCGTTCCACCTTCCGCAGGATTGGCTGATACGGAAACTGTATAGGAAGGTGCGGGACAATCTACCGTTTTTACACTAAATGTATTTTCTGAAACATACGCATCAAATTCATAACAAGTGGATTTAACTACATTAGTTATATTAGTTGACTGCGGCGAACCGTCTTTGCTGAAAATGATATTAACTATTTTAACCGAAGAGTCAAAGGTATAGGAAGAAAAGCCGTTTTCCCCTTCTGATATAGGTATACCGGGCCAATCTTCACCTAAAAATTGCGGATTATCATCTGTCCATGCCCAAAGATAGACCGGCGAATCGCCCCAATCAGCTGGTTTTTTGAATGATACGGTGATTGCAGAACTTTCAGGGGTTTTATTTACCTGAAAATTTTGTTGCCCCCAAATGTTTGTTGTCAGTAATAGACAAGCAAAAATGAGAGCATTAAAAAGCCTGAGTTTTTTCATTTTTAAATATATTATTAATTTGTAAACTTATTATTTCTTCACCACCAACTTCGCTGTATTTCCTCCTGCATTTACTATATAAATCCCTGCTAGCAGAGCTTGAACATTAATCGTAGTTTCATCACCCTGACCTTTCTCTTCTAAAACTATCTTACCTGTCAGGTCTATAATTTGTATTCTATCAGCAGGTTCGTTGGTTTTTACCGTTACAAATGTTGTGCCTGGATTTGGAAAAATAGAAATGCTGCTAGAAGAAGCAGTAATATTCACAACATCTGTATAGTCTTTTTCTTTAATGGTCAAGTAACGCCAGTTTTTGGAATCATTACCAAAAGAAGTAGTTTGCCCTGCAACTTCATCTGATTCATAATGCAACAAAGCAGCATAATCAGTTGCCGGTGGCAAGTCCAATACGCATTCCATCACAATCTCTTTTGTCTCGGTAAAAATCTCTACATAGTAAGGCTTTGCATTATAAATATATCTGTAACCAGTTGTACCATCATTTAGTTTCTTTAAGAACCTCAAGACTAAATTTCCGGCAAATAGTCCACCCGAATTATTGATAGTGGCTTTAAACTGGAAAGCTTTTCCTCGCTCCACCACACTAGGCATTTGGGTGGTTTTGGCTAGTGACAAACTATATGGTTCAGGCTTTTCTATAACAGTAAATATAGTTGCTTCTATGTCGCTTTGAATTTTTTCTGTAGGGAATGTAAAATCGTCTTCCTGATTTACCGGATTATAATAGGCTTCAAGTTTGTATTCTCCTTCCGGAAAATCAATAACACCACCTAAGTTTACTGTCGTTGTTTCACCCACAGGTAAAATGGTTTTTACATTTGCTATTTCAAACATGTTCGACTCATCAGCAAGAGAAATCGCCTTTATACCCACTTGTGCTCTATATTCCACATTACCGGAATTGGCTATCTGCAACTCAACGTTTAATTTTTTTCCATCAAATATAGTATAAGGCGTATTTTTCACAACAGCTGATGCAGCTTCTGTAAGCGTAAACTTCATTTCGGGCTTAATAAAGCGAATTACAGAATCTCCTATTTCTGTGTAAATCTCTCCCACTTTTCCATTTTCCACTAAAACCGCTTGCCATCCATCCGTACCCTGCGAACGATAAACCGGCTTTATATAAAACTTCCCTACTATCGAGTCATTGGGTCGGATATGTGACATAGTAATATTGTCAATAGTAAATGTCTTCCATCCCCACCCTGCAGAAGGTAGAGTTGTGCCGGATACATTATATAGCTTGATTGTTTGCACAAAGTTTCGATCTTCGTCATAAAGTGCAAGCGCAATTTGCCCTTTGAAGCCAAACAAACTCCTTGCTCGTAATTCGGGAATTACGAACTTTACAGTGTCTTGTTCGGAAATAGAATCTTTATCTACTGTTATTTCTTCCATTCCCATTACTGCACTTAGTACTGAACCTTCAATCGGTTTTTGAATTTTGTAAAAGATGGATTGTTTTAAGTTATAACCGGTATCTCCTGCACCTATCCCGCCGCCTTTCGGGTTAAATGCGGATAGATGAAAATAGCCGTCTTGATAGCCTCCCCATCCCCAGTTGATATGTACAAAATCATCCGCATCGTAGCCGTCACAAATAAAGGCATGTCCACCTGTTTTACTCCGTCCGCTATATATAATAGGTCGGGTTGCATCTATTTCATTTTTAATCAACTGTAGCCACTCACCTGCTGTATAATATTTTCTTTGTGCTTCATCAATAGCTATATCATAATCAAAAAACTCATACATAGACCTAGCGGCAAGAGCAGTCGATGCAGCACTTCCTGAAGCAGAATAATCCATTTCTGCCGCTACTCCAGCATGGTACATAACTGTTGCTATCGCTGTTTTTTGTGTTTCAGTAGCAGTTCCATCATAGCTGGGTAGCATATTTTCCCAATCATAATAAGCAGTACTAAAATCTACGGTAAGTTCTTGATTTAATGTCTGTGTTGTATAAGTTTTAGTTCCTCTACCCACTTGCGGATGTTTATAGTATCGCATTACTTGTACCATAGCTGTTGCCACACAGCCCGTAACAGACCTTTTATCGCCATCCAAAGGGCATAGATTGTTGTAAGGCGCACCTTGGTTGTATTGAATATCACCCAAAAGCGGTGCAACGGCATTACTTACCGATTTACTACGAGCAACAACGGGTTTCGTATCAGACACAGGGTTTTGCTTAATAGCATACGCTATCTGCGACGAGTATTCATCCAGCCATCCACGCATATTTATCGGAATGTTTTTCTCGTCAAAACTACCATTAAAAGAATATCCAAGAATGGTTCTTACACGTGTATCTGCTGCTACAATGATAAATCCACCATCATTTGATAAGTTGTAAATGTAATACAGTGGTGTTCCGGTCGTAACATCATCGGATACGTAAATTGGCTCCGGTTCTACAAACGAGGCGGACACTTTGCCCGGCGCATACTGAGGAACTGATGTTTGACTGATAAATTGCTTTGCATATTGCAATGCCGTAGCTCGTTCTATCGGTGCGGCAGTTAATGCCGAGAAGAAGATAGAAACGAATGTGAGTAATAAGAGCGTTGTTCTTTTCATTTGAGAATTAAGTATTTATTTTGTTTTGAACACAAAGATATGATTTATTTATATTTTTATACATTTATTTTCTAAAAATCCTCTTACCATTCTATCATTTCCTGAAATATCCTTACGAATTTCCACGTTACTAATGCCCTGTTTAAGTAACAGTGTTTTACAAACTTCTGCGTAATCTCTATGAGTTTCTAAGTACAGAATGCCACCCGGATTTAGCTGTTTTTGAGAAAATTTGGCAATAGTTCGGTAAAAAAGAAGCGGATCATTATCCTGTATAAAAAGAGCCGTGCCCGGCTCAAAAGCAGTAACGTTTTTATCCATCTCTTTTTTCTCTGAAATGAGAATATAGGGTGGATTGCTAATGATTACATTAAACTTCGGATAAGAAAAACTCGGGTGCAAAATATCATCCAAGATAAAATTAATTTCTACATCGTTCAGTTTCGCATTTTCCTTAGCCACTTTCAATGCATCCGTCGAAACATCCACTGCATATATTTCTGCATTGGGAAACTTCTTTTTCAATGCAACAGCAATACAGCCTGAGCCGGTGCCAATGTCGAGGATAGCCAGCCGCCCCCCTAAATCCCCCCGAGGGGGGACTTTTACGCCTTGCTGAGTATCATCTATAATGCTTTTCTTAGTAGCAGAAAGCAGTAAGTCCCCCTTGGAGGATTTAGGGAGCATTAAAGAAGCTGAATCAGGGGAAACAACTCTATCTCTCAAAACTTCCTTAATTCTCTCCAACACTCTTTCCGGCTGCCTAAGCACTTCCTCATTAGTAAACCGAATTACCTTATATCCCTTGTGGTTCAAATAATTAGTTCGTAAAATATCATATTCTTTTACATCAGGCGCTTTATGATACCCACCATCAACTTCTACCACAAGCTTTTTATCTAAATTTACAAAATCTACGATTACATCGCCGATAATATGTTGTCGTCGGAATTTATATCCGTCCAACTGTTTATTTCTCAAACATTCCCATAGAAAACGCTCGGCATCCGTTGGATTTTGGCGATGTAACAACGCTAACTCTTTAATTCTGCTGTAAAGTAATGGATTAGCCGTTTGATAGGAATAGCGATTGGTTACATACACCTCTCGATTTTCAAGCCCCCCTAAATCCCCCCGAGGGGGGACTTCCCCGCCGTGCTGAGTGTCATCTGTAGTGCTTTTGACACCAGCAGAAACCAGTAAGTCCCCCGTGGGGGATTTAGGGGGCATTAAAAAGTCATCATCCACTGAACCTTCACTTTCATCAGATGCCAAAAAGTCCCCCTTGGGGGATTTAGGGGGCTCTTCCGTAGAGAATTTAGGGGGCTCTTCCGTGAATAATTTAAGGGGCAATGAACTCACCACCCACTCCACCAATTCTTCCGTTTCCGGTCGAGGAATTAACACACTCGAATTTACTTTGAATTTCAAGCCGTAAAACTCAGTTTCTCCCAATATATACTGGATTGGCTCTTTGTTTTTCAGTCGCTCGATATATGAAGTTGCTATTTGAAATTGATTTTCATTCAAGCGAATATCTTTTTGAACAAGCAGTTGGGTGCGTGAAAATCCCGTTATCTTCTCCAACAACAAATATCCGATAATACCGATTTCACTTTTTGAATAAGTGTCTTTCAGTGATGCGTTTAATATCTCTAAGATGTTTTGCATATTGCAAAAGTAGTAAATTTCACTAAAACTTTGTTAATAAAAATTGTATATCCTGACCTATTTCCTGCTTTTATATTGTACGAAGCAGAAAAATAGCTTATTTTTGTCTAAAATTTCATTTGATAATAACATATACGAAATTAAATTATGAGAAGATTTTTCGCCATTCTACTTGTAGCTTTTATCGCTTTTAATATTTCTGCTCAAAAACAGTTAAAACGGGAAATGCGTGCTGTTTGGATTGCCACGGTTGCCAATATTGACTGGCCCAGCAAACCCGGACTTTCACCTACTCAGCAACGAATTGAGATGCGTCAAATGCTGGATAAAATGAAAGAAAGCGGCATCAACGCCATTGTTATTCAAATACGCCCAACTGCCGACAGTTTCTACCCTTCAGACCTGGAACCGTGGTCGTATTATCTCACAGGCAGACAAGGTCAGCGCCCAAGTCCTTTTTACGACCCTCTACAATTTATTATTGAAGAAGCTCACAAACGTTGCATGGAAGTACATGGCTGGATAAATCCCTATCGGGTAACCAATGTAGCCGGACATATTTATCAATTAGACAAAAATCATCTCTATCATAAAAACAAAAAGCTTTTTGTGGAATATGGCGGTAAATATTATTTCGATCCGGGACTGGATGAGACTCGTGAATTTTTAAATAAAGTAGTGTCCGATATCATTATGCGATATGATATTGACGCACTGCACTTTGACGATTATTTTTATCCCTACCCTGTCAATGGACGTGATTTTCCGGATGCGGAAACTTTTAAAAACAATCCGCGTGGCTTTGCACCAAGCCAAAAAGCCGATTGGCGACGTAATAACGTAAATATGGTTATTGCCGAATTGCAAAAAACCATCAAAGACTTAAAACCGTGGGTACAATTTGGTATTAGTCCATTCGGTGTGTGGCGAAACAAAAACATGGATATGAAAGGCTCTGCAACACAAGCAGGCGTAACAAACTACGATGACCTCTATGCCGATATTCTGAAATGGCTCAAAGACGGCACAATCGACTATGTAGTTCCACAACTTTATTGGGAAATCGAGAAGAAAGTGGCTGATTATGAAATTCTTGTAAAATGGTGGTCGGAAAACACTTTTGGAAAAAATCTCTACATCGGACTTTATGCTTCCGGACTTAGCGAAAATAAAACTCCCGCATGGCGAACCGGAAATGAACTTGCTCGTCAACTTAAAATGAACCAAAGCCACCCGAAAGTGGAAGGTGCAGTCTTTTTTAGTGCCAAATATTTCAATCGCAATATTCGTGGACTAAACGACACTCTAAAAAACAACTACTACAAATATCCGGCACTGCAACCTATCCCGAAGAACATCCAAGGTGAACCTTCCGCTCAACCGCAAAACTTACGAATTATAAAAGACGGAAAAGAAGCCTATTTGCTTTGGGATGCGGTAAATGAAGATGGTGGCTGCAAAGTTATGTACTACGTGGTTTACGGTTTCAAAGGCAAAGAGATTGGCGACCTAAATGACCCTTCCAATATCGTAGCATTGACCACAGATTCATGCGTCGATTTGCGAGAGTTGGACAAAAAATTCAAAGGACGCACTACTTTTGTAGTAACTTCCGTAAACCGATTTAAGTGGGAAAGCACACCAACTTATGCCGTAACAAGGAAACTGTAAGGGGTCGGATGCTGGGTGCGAGATGTTGGATGTTTAGATGTTTATTAGTTTAGGTGTTTATAAGTTTATCGACTACCAACTGACACCGACTACTGACTACCAACTACTCCAAACGGCATTCTAAACTTACAACCTGCTTTCCATTCGGTGCAACCGTAAGCCGTATTTCCCTTGATAATTTCGCCTTTTCGGCAGGTAGGACAAGTTTGCCCGATAATTAAATCCGGCTCTGTATCATAAAGCGAACGAAGAACCAACTGCTGTTTTGTGCGGTTTTCGCTCTGCACGTTATAGACAATTTCCGTTATCATCGCTTTTAGTTCGTTGATAAAGTCGGCTGCCTGATATTCGCCTTTTTCTATTTGGCGCAGTTTTTTCTCCCAATGTCCGGTTAGTTCCGGGGATTTTAGCAGTTCTTCCTGAATGATTTGAATCAGTTCCACACCGGTTTCAGTAGCAAAAAGATTTTTCCGCTCCTTACGAATGTAATTTCTCTTAAAAAGCGTTTCAATAATGGCTGCACGCGTAGAAGGTCGCCCGATTCCATTGTCTTTCATTGCCTCACGCAGTTCATCATCATCAATGTTTTTTCCTGCTGTTTCCATCGCTCGAAGTAGAGTCGCCTCGGTGTATGGTTTCGGCGGATTAGTCCATTTTTCAAAAAGCTCCGGCTCATGTGCACCACTCTCGCCTTTTGTAAAAATCGGTAAAGTTCTCTCTTCGGTCTCTTCGCCTTCCGGTTTTTCCTCTTCCTCGGTTTGCTTAGCAAAAACCACTCGCCAACCCTCATCCAAAATCTGCTTACCTGTTACTTTAAATTCCACTTTATCAACCTCGCCAAGCACAGTTGTGGTAGAAATTTTACATTCCGGGTAAAAGTTGGCAATAAACCGTCTTGCCACCAAATCAAACACGTTCCGCTCTTCCGCTGAAAGTGCAACAGGATTTACTCCGGTCGGGATAATAGCGTGGTGATCGGTGATTTTTTTATTATCAAAAATGCGTTTCGGTTTCGGGATTTTTTTCTGTAAAACAGGTTCTGTCAACGCCTCATACTCTTTCAGACCTTTCAGAATATCAGGAATTTTGGCGTGCATATCCTCGCCCAGATAAGTCGTATCCACACGCGGATAGGTCGTGATTTTTTTCTCGTAAAGCGACTGAATTATTTTAAGCGTCTCATCCGCCGAGTAAGCAAACTTTTTATTGCATTCCACTTGTAAAGAAGTCAAGTCAAACAGACATAGTGCATTTTCAATCCCTTTCTTGGTAGTAATATCCGTTACGAAAAAATCGGCATTTTTTACAGTTTCCAAAAAGTTTTGCCCCTCTTCTACGCTTGAAAACCGTCCTTTTGTAGCCGAAAAAGTAGTATCACGATATACGGTTTTTAGTTCCCAATAGGCTTCCGGCTTAAAATTCTCAATGCTTAGCTGCCTATTCACTATCAACGCCAAAGTAGGTGTCTGCACCCTACCAATAGAGAGCACTTGCTTGTTTTGAGCGTATTTCAGCGTGTAAAGTCGTGTGGCATTCATCCCAAGCAACCAATCTCCGATAGCACGCGATAATCCGGCTTCGTACAATCGTTGGTAGGCAGATTCATCTTTTAGCTTTGTAAAACCTTCTCGAATGGCATCCTCGGTCAGCGAGGAAATCCAAAGTCTTTTCACAGGAACGGCACAATTAGCTTTTTGCATTACCCAACGCTGAATTAACTCACCTTCCTGCCCGGCATCGCCGCAATTTATCACTTCCGTAGCCGTAGAAATCAGTTTCTCTATTACCTTAAATTGCTTCTGAATACCGTCATTTTCCATCACTTTAATACTAAAACGTTCCGGTATCATCGGCAATCGCGAAAGTGCCCAAACCTTCCAATCATCTGTGTATTCGTTTGGTTCGAGCAATCCGCACAAGTGTCCGAAAGTCCAAGTAACCTGATAGCCATTCCCTTCCAAATACCCGTCTTTTCGGGTTTTGGCTCCAAGTACGGCAGCAATGTCGCGTGCTACGCTCGGTTTTTCGGCAATACAAACTATCATTTTGACTTTATTAGGTTAGGTTTGCAAAAATACAGAAAAAAGAGTAGCCAGCGAAATATATTTTTACAAATAAAAAGCGAATAACAGTGTATAGACTGCTAAAAACACACAGTCTGTAAAACTTTTTTTGTACCTTTGTGGTTTATGATAATAAACAAAAACAACAGGCTATAAACCTGACTTTGAGATTGAAATATTTTTAGCACTTGGTTTAAAATCAGCACAAGTGCCTCACATTATAAATATCTATAAAAAATTTACAAAACATGTATTTGAACACACAAATTGCAAATGACATCTACTACGTAGGCGTAAATGACCGTATAAAACACAAATTTGAAAATATGTTCCCGCTTCCTTACGGTGTTTCATACAACTCTTATCTTATTGTAGATGAAAAAGTTGCATTGATTGACACCGTTGAAGTTTCTTTCGGGGATATTTTTATCGAAAAAATTCAGTCACAACTAAAAGATCGATCTATTGATTATCTGATTATCAACCATATGGAACCAGATCACTCAGGTTCTATTACACAACTTCGTAAGTATTACCCGAATGTAACACTCGTGGGAAATAAGAAAACCCTTGAAATGGTAAATGGATACTACGGACTTGACGATAACACGCTGGAAATCAAAGATGGCGATACGCTTTCTTTGGGACGGCACAAACTGACTTTCTACTTGACACCGATGGTGCATTGGCCCGAAACGATGATGACCTATGACAAGACAGAAAAAGTTCTCTTCTCCGGCGATGCATTCGGATGTTTCGGAACACTAGACGGCGGTGTGTTAGATACAGAGATAAATCTGGATAAATACTGGGACGAAATGTACCGCTACTATGCCAATATCGTGGGAAAATACGGTTCACCCGTTCAAAAAGCCCTGCAAAAACTGACACCGCTTGATTTCCAAACAATCTGCTCCACTCACGGTCCTGTTTGGACGAAATACGCATCAAAAACTATTGATATTTACGACCAATTAAGTCGCTACGAAGGTAAAGAAGGCGTTGTAATTGTGTATGGTTCCATGTACGGAAACACTGAAAAAATGGCTGAAGCTGTGGCACAAGGTCTGGTACAAAAAGGCATTAAAAACGTGGTAATGCACAATGTAGCGAAATCAGACCCGTCTTTTATTTTGAGTGATATCTTCAAGTACAAAGGTCTTATCATCGGTAGTCCAACTTACACCAACGAACTGCATCCGGAAATTGACGCTTTAATTAAAAAAATCGAAACCCGACAAATCAAAGATCGTGTGTTTGGATATTTCGGCAGCTTCTCTTGGGCAGGCGTGGTTACAAAAAGACTGGCTGAGTTTGGCGAAAAAATGAATTGGGAAGTGCTGGAAGATGCACCTGAAGAAAAAATGGGCTTGAAAAAAGAAAAATACCTTGCCTGTGTTCAGATTGGGAAGAAAATGGCAGAGCGACTATAAGCTTCAGCAATAAAAACTCTAAAACAATGAGAAAACTTATCCTTGCATTTGTCTTTTTTGCTTTTGGATTTGGTGCTAATGCTCAAAACTACATTTATCTCGAAAAGCATAATAAGTGGGATTTTGTACGTGAAACCGCCATTAGCACAGGGATTGGCATAGGCGACAATTCGGCTTTCGGCGTTGAAATGCAAACCATGTTTTTCCCAAGATGGAGCGGACAACTTGGTGTAGGCATCAATGGATTTTCGGGTGGAATTAATTATCACTTTTTCCCAACGATAACTTCGCCTTACATCTCGCTGCAAGCTTGGCAAAAAGGTTTTGGAACAAATTATAAAGCGGCTTATGCCGGACCTATGTTTGTCTATCGTGCCAATAAGTTGCTACAAGTCGGATTAGGTCTTGGCTACCAAATTCACAAAAATCCGGAAATAGAATTTCCGTCGAAATATGTGTTGATGTTTAATTTAGGGATTTATTTACCTTTATAGATGTTCAGACCGCTGCGCTGACAGATGGTTAGACCGCTACGCTGTTAGACGGTTAGACAATCAGACAAAATCAAGATTGTAAAAAGTCTGTCAATTAATCTAATCGTCTATGTTCTAAAAGTCTGTCATCTAAAAGTCTATAAGTCTAATCGTCTATGCTCTAAAAGTCTATCCCGATTGCTATCGGGACTGTGTTCTAAAAGTCTAAAAGTCTAAACACTTGTTTTCAATAAATACCATGAACAATAATCCAACAACAAATTCCCCCTCAGAACTTCCCCTTCAGGGGATTAAGGGGCTGGGGTTAGAGGGCAGCTTCGGTTTTATCAAAGTTGCCGCTGCCATTCCCGAAGTCAGGGTAGCTGATTGTGCTTTTAACGCTTCAAAAATTAAGGAATTAATTGAAAAAGCTACTGCGGAAGGCGTGGAAGTGATTTGCTTTCCTGAACTGAGCATCACTTCTTATTCCTGTGACGATTTGTTTTTTCAAAAACAACTGCTCGAGAATGCAGAAAAAACTTTGGAGAAGCTGGTAGCTGAAACTGCAAAATTGGATATTTTCAGCATCGTAGGAATGCCTGTGCGAGTTGCCAATCAGCTCTATAACTGTGCCGTGGTATTCTGTCGAGGAGAAATTATTCAAGTTTTTCCAAAAACAAACCTGCCTAACACCGGACAATTTTATGAAAAAAGATGGTTTACAAGTGGCGATTTTATTACTACTGATTCTTTCCAAATTGCCGGACAAAACTGTTTTTTAAGCACCAATCATATTATTGCAACTAATAACTTCACTTTCGGCGTAGAAATAGGCGAAGATTTGTGGTCGCCTCAACCGCCGAGCTCGGAACTGGCTGTAAATGGTGCCGAAATCATTTTTAATCTTTCTGCAAGTAACGAATTGGTCGGCAAACACGCTTATCGCAAGCAACTGATTGAGCAACAATCGGCTCGCCTGCATTGCGGATATGTCTATGCTTCGGCAGGATTTGGGGAAAGCAGCACCGATTTAGTTTTCACGGGAAATGCACTGATAGCTGAAAATGGCGAAATGCTGGCTGAAAGTGAACGATTTAGCCTTGAACCGCAACTGATTATCAGCGAAATAGATGTAGACAAACTACGAGCTGAAAGATTAAGAAACAGTAACTTTTTTAACAGGCGAGGTTATCCCAACTTTATGGAAACACCTTACTTTTTAGATGAAAATTCCAAAAAAGAACTTCCTTTCAATCTTACACGAAAAATCAATCCGCATCCATTTATTCCTTCGCCGGAAAAACGGGATGAAACCTGCCGCGAAGTTTTTGAAATTCAAGCGAGCGGACTTGCCAAACGGTGGAAACATACCGGAACTGATAAGCTGGTTATCGGAATTTCGGGCGGATTGGACAGCACATTGGCACTCTTGGTTTGTGTGAAAACAGCAGATAAACTCGGCTACGACCGCAAACGGATTTTGGGAATTACCATGCCGGGATTTGGCACTACCTCACGAACAAAAAACAATGCCGTGGAGCTAATGGAATTACTCGGAGTTTCCACGATGGAAATTGATATTAAAGCTGCTTGCCTACAACATTTCAAAGATATAGGTCACGATCCTGACATACACGACGTAACCTACGAAAACGTGCAAGCTCGCGAGCGGACGCAGATTTTAATGGATATAGCTAATAAGCAGAACGGCTTGGTTGTTGGCACAGGCGACCTTTCTGAAATGGCACTCGGCTGGTGTACCTACAACGGCGACCATATTTCCATGTACAGCGTTAACAGCGGAATTCCAAAAACTTTAATCCGCTACCAGACCGACTGGATTTCCGAGCAACTCGACGAAAAAACCGCTAAAATCCTGCAAGACGTGCTGCATACACCCGTAAGTCCCGAACTGCTTCCGGGTGATGAAAAAGGAGAAATCCGCCAAAAAACGGAAGACCTTATCGGACCTTACGAACTGCACGATTTCTTCCTTTATTATTTGGTGCGTTTTGGATTTACGCCGGAGAAAATTCAGTTTTTAGCCAAACAGGCTTTCGCAGAGAAATACACCGAAGACACCATCAACAAATGGCTAAACGTTTTCCTTAGACGCTTTACCACCCAACAATTCAAACGTTCCTGTTCGCCTGACGGACCAAAAGTGGGCAGCGTAAACCTCTCGCCAAGAGGAGATTGGAGGATGGCTAGTGATGCGGTAGTGGTGAAGGATCGAATGATAAACTTTTAGGCTAAATCAAATCTAAGACTGCACATAAGAAATCAAAGTTGTTAATCTAAATAAATCATACGCAAATGGAAACATGTAAAATTTGTCAACATGAATGTGAGCAAGAAAAAGATATATGCTCAAATTGCAGAGAATTAATTAAAAAATTAGACTTTAAAACTTTCAATGAAGAGAGAAAGTGGATTGAAGAGCTTTTTGTAAGTAGGTTTAATAATTTTCTGTTAATTTTCTCACTGATAGTGACAGCAGGTTTTGCAAACAACTTCAACAACTGGAAATCTATAGTATTTTATTTTGGTTCTTTACTACTCTTTTTTTGCTGGTTACCTCTAATTCGTGCATACCATAAATATGACCATGGCGTAAGAATCCTTTTAACAACAAAGGATTTTAAAGACGAACGAAATCAAATAGAAATAATGCAAAGATTATATGAAAGACGAAAAAACAATATGTTTAAGACATTTACAATGTCAAAGTGGTTAGCATATTATATCCCTATTGCTTGCATAGTTTTCTTAATTGCAGTAGGATTAGGTATTACCTTTTGCGTTATCAAATAAGTACATTCTTGGAGTATTATTCTAACATAACTTTAAACACAAAAACGAACTAAACCATATACTTGTTACAACAATTACTGATGCACAAGCTGTAAAGGTATCCAAGTTTTGTAAATTTCTTTTAGAATAATCTTTAAAAACACATATTTAGAAATTATGAAAATTACACACATCTCTGATTTCACTAAAAAATTAACTAAGCTTAGTACTGATAAAAATCATCAACTGTATTTTAGAGGACATTCAAATAAAGCTTATAAACTAATTCCAACTTTATACCGAGAACACAACCCTTATTATGAGTTTGAGCACAAGCTGTTTAAAGAAACAATTATGAGCTGTCCTAATGATTTTGTAATGTGCAATAATACACTTGAAGTATTGGTAAAAATGCAGCACTATGGAATTCCTACAAGAATTCTTGACTTAACAAGAAATGCTCTTGTAGCTTTATACTTCTGCTGTATCTCTGAAAAAGATTCTAAGCAAGATGGTGAAGTCATTGTTCTTAGAGTGCCTGACAACCAAATATGTGATTACTCTAGCGATAAAGTAACTATATTGTCCAACTTAGCTAAACTAAGCTCTGAAAAGATTTTTTACAAAATCCCATCAAGTTTTAAAGATGACGATGAAAATCAAATAAAAAAGTTTAACGAAAAATACTTTGGTTACTTACTTCATGAAATAAGACAAGATAAACCACATTTTTTTAATATAATCAATCCCAATCATATAAATAAAGTTTATGCTGTAAATGTCAAATTAGATAATCCTAGAATTGTAAGACAAAATGGTGCATTTCTTATTTTTGGTATAGATGGAGATAAAAGTAAATGCCCTAGTATTGATAAAGATTGGGTAATTAAACCTAACGAAGAAAAAATAATTATTCCATCAACAAGTAAAAAACAGTTATTAAAAGAATTAGAAATATTGGGTATTAGCAAAGCAAACTTATTTCCTGAATTAGATGATTATGGTGACTACATTAAAGAAAAGTATAAAAAGTAACTATATAAACAAAAATGCTCTGTCTAAGCACCGTCAAATTTCAGCAAGCGTATAACCAAAAACAAAAGCAGTTAAAGAAACAAAACTATTGTAAAAATGAGCCGATACGACCGTTCTATAAAAATAGTATATGATAACACTACGAGAAAAATTCTAGAAGCTGACGAAATATTTGACAATAAAAAGGATGGGCATAAAATTAGATTACAATATCATAACAAAGAAATTGACTTTTCTTGTTACGAGTGTGGTCAAGATTTAATAATTTCAAAGAGTAAGTATGACAAACTTTACTTCAAACATAAGCCTGGGCACGATGATTGTATTTTGTCGAACTCAAGTATCTCGTTACAAGAACAAGAGCAGATAGCTAAAATAATAATCTCAAAAGAGAGTGACAGGCACAAAGAACTCAAAAACAAAATTGGAGAACAACTAAAATCAGTTAAAGATGTTGATGTGGATTCTATTGCTATTGACGACAAGTTCATTATTAAAGAGAATGGTAAAAGAAGACCTGATGTGTATTGTAAGTTTCAAGACAAAGAAATAGTTTTTGAAATTCAATTATCCAACTTATCTCTTAATTATATTTTAAGTCGCTATAATTTTTACAAAAAGCACCAAATTTATCTTATCTGGATTCTTGATAACTTTGACATACACAATCAAGGGACACTAGAAAAGGATATTAAATATCTTACGAAGTATGAAAATTTTTTCAAACTTGACGAACAGTCAGCAACATTTAAGTTAGTATGTGATTTTAAGCACCCTTATTTGACGGATAATAATCAACTATTTACAAAATGGGTAAGAAAATCTGTATCATTAAATGATTTAACATTCGACAATGAAGATTTTCAAGCATACTATTATAATTATGATGATAATAAAACACAAGCAGAAAAACAGCAAAAGAAAAAACTCGAAGAACTAAAACTTAGAAATGCAAAAAACAGAGTTGATCTTTTTAAGAAAACAATTGCTGAGCATAGAAGGATAAAGTCTATAAATTTCAGTTCAATAAATTTAGAACTAGAAAACATGGACGAGTTTGAGATAAAAGTTCTAAATGAACATTTAGGACTACAAAAAACAGTCAATAAGGGTAAAGCTCCTTTAATTATATGGATTGATACAGCAAAACAAGACGATGTTCCTTTTCTTGAATTTATCATTGAAGCAGATAAAATAGCGTTTGATAGAAACAAACCTGATGAGTATGGAAAGACAGCACTGCAAGCACTTTTGAATAATAAAAATATTTTTAGTCAAAGACCCATTAAGTCGCTTTTCAAAGCTGGATACAAACTAACAAATAATGACTATGAGTTTTTACTGTCACAAAAAGACATTGAAGAAACTAGTGTACATACTTATATTTTGTGCAACCGCCTTTCTGACCGAAGTTTAGTTGATGATGTATTTAAATTGAAAATGGTATTATTTATAATTGAATCAGCTATACAAGGCAAAATTATTGGTTTTAATTTTACAGGTAATAAATGGATTTCATTTGCAAACAATGCTATTGAGCATTACAGTAACTATTGGCGATATTTAGAGTTGGTATTCAAAAGAACTGGACTTTGGAATAAGTTAATTGAATCAGATAGGAAAGGAACATTTCAGAATAAACTTAGAGAACTTTACTCTGACATGCCTCCACAAAACCATGACTTTGATAATGTTTTTTACGATCTTTATCCTGAATATAAATATGTGTATTAAAATATATGCATTTTATGAATTATAAATTTACATTTATTTAATAACGCAAGATATGAGTAAGAAAATATTAATTCTAAAATTTAGTGATGACATTTCAACAGCAGGAATTGTTGATATTAAATGCCATGCTGTTCATTATAACATGACTGCAGACGTGCATGAGGTCAGAAAGACAGATGCTTTGCAAGAAGTACTTAACAATGGGAACAAATATGATTATTTATATATTGCAGGACACGGAAACGACACTTGTGTTGGAGACTTAAATGGTATAATTGTTAGTTGGGAACAGTTTGGGCAAATGTTATGTGAGGCAGATTGCTTAAATGAAGATGCCATTCTTATGTTATATTGTTGTCGTGGAGGATTAAACCAAGTATCTTATAAATTGTTCGCATCTTGTCCAAACATTCAATATATATGTGGTGCAAGACAAAACATGAAAAATATTGACTTGATAATTGGCTTTAATGTTTTTGTCTATAATATCGAGTGTAGAAATATTGACCCAATTCTTTCTGCTAAAAAAGCAACTTTGGCTACGGAAAACAGATTTATCTGCTTTGATAGGTTAGAAGTTGAAGCAGAACCAATGTATTTCTACAATTACTGTCCCGACTGTAATACTCCAACAGAATGAATAAGTCAATCAAAAAAATCACCAACTTTATCAAAACTTTGAGGTTTTGAAAGTTTTGATAAAGTGAATAACAACATAATAAATATCAACTAGACATAAAAAACAACTAACAACCAACACCATCATCATCTAACACAAACTTTTACAACAAGCAAATAAACAGCAATGAGATTAACTGATAGAAAATATTTATCATCCTATACCCACTCAATCGGAAAAGAAATTCCCGAATTGATTAGAGGTTTTGACTTTTCGGAGAGCGGTGGCGGGTTTGATTATTTGACAAAATCGTCGGCTGTTTACTCATCGAATATTGAAGGAAACAGCATTGATTTGAATTCCTTTATGAATTACGAGATGAATAAGGAGAAATTCAAATTAGGAAAAGAGATTGAAGAAATTGAGCACTTAATCAAAGCCTACGAGTTTGCTCAAAATAACAAGCTCAATGAAGAAAACCTTCTGCATTGTCATAAGATATTTTCGGAAACTTTGCTGATAAAGAGGAAAAGAGGAAAATATCGTACTGAACAGGTAGGAGTTTTTGGAAAATCGGGATTGGCATATTTGGCGGTTGAGCCGGAATTTGTAGAACGAGAGATGAAACTGTTCTTTCAAGAATTAAATGAACTTATCTTATCGGAACTGACTGAAATTGAAGCTTTTTATTTTGCCTCTTTAATTCATTTGCGATTTGCTCATATTCACCCATTTAGAGACGGAAACGGAAGAGCAGCACGATTAATTGAAAAATGGTTTATTGCCGAGAAACTAGGTCATAACTTCTGGCGAATACCTTCGGAAGAATACTACAAGAACCACCAAACCGAATATTATGAGAAAATCAATTTAGGTGTCAATTATTATGAACTAAACTACGACAAATGTGTTGGATTCTTAGAAATGCTTCCAAATTGTCTAAAATAAAATAATAAAAACAAAAAAATGCTAGACCAAATATATTACAACAACACACTAGAAAGTTGGCTTATTTCAGGCGGAATTATTCTTGTCGCAATGGTGATTAACTGGATTATTACCATTTTAAACAATCGTTACCTAAAAGCCTTGGCAAAAAGAACCAAAACCCCGATTGACAATATTATCGTCAATTCATTGGAAACACCTCTAAAAGTGGGGATTGTGCTGCTTTCCATTTGGATAGCTTTCGGAAGGCTGGATATGAGTAAGTCTTTTGACAAAACACTTTTCGAAATCTACGAAATCCTGACCGTACTCAATATCACTTGGTTTATTTCGCACTTGGTAAATGGGTTGCTACATGAATATTTTATCAAAAAAAGCCAAGAAGACGAAAATTTCCGTCATCGCTTTCACATTGACGAGCATTCTACTTCACTAGTAAAAAAGATATTTACCTATTTCATTTGGATTATCGGAGTCGTAACGGCACTAAGCAATGCCGGAATGGACTTAAAAGCCATTCTCGGAACACTTGGAATTGGTGGTATTGCTGTGGCTTTGGCAGCACAAGACACGGTAAAAAACATCTTCGGTGGATTTACCATTTTGCTTGACGGCACTTTCCGTATCGGCGACCGCATTATTATCGGTCAGCACGAAGGACACGTGGAAAGCATCGGAATGAGAAGCACCAAAATCCGAAATTTCGACAATCGCCTGATTACCATTCCCAACTACAAAATAGTGGATGATGCCGTAACCAACGTAACTGCCGCACCGCAAATGCGTGTAGTTACCATGCTCGGCATTGTCTATCACAGTAAACCGCAAGAGATGAACCAAGCTCTCGAAATTCTGAAAGAAATAGCTCTTGCCAACGACAAGGTAAGCGATGAAGGCATATCTGCGATTTTTCATGAATTTGGTGATTACTCACTAAATATCCGCTTCGTCTATTTCGTAAAAGACCCTGCAGAAACACTTGCCACCACATCGGAAGTAAACTTGGAAATTCTCAGAAAATTCGACAAGCACGGAATTCAGTTTGCTTATCCAAGCCAAACGCTTTATGTAGATAAAGGCGAAATAGATTTGTAAAATTAAGCTTATTTTAGATTTTCAATTCTTCTCAGATGCTTTTGTTTAGCTATCTTTGTAGGAAATTTAAGCTTGCAAATTTCACTTTGTCGGCAAGCACAGTTTTAGATTTATGCAAAAAAAAGACAAATCCTGGTGGGTTTTTACCCTAATTCTAATTGCTTCTACCGCTATTGCTTATATTTTGATAAGAAAAGGTGGCGCAATAGATGCTGAACTGCACCGCACAGCGGCTTCCGGTTCGATAGGGAATTTTGAGCTTTTTAAAAACTTGACTTGGCAAAATCTTTTAGAGCCATCAGCTATGATTCTTTTGCAAATCATTGCCATTTTGGTGGTTTCACGGATTTTTAGTGCATTGTTTGCAAAAATTAATCAACCGACCGTAATCGGCGAAATTCTGGCAGGAATTGTGCTTGGACCTTCCCTACTCGGTCTGTTTTTTCCCGAAGCCTATAACTTTCTCTTTTCACCCAACTCACTGGACAATCTCTACATTATCAGCCAGATAGGACTGGTGCTATTTATGTTTACCGTGGGTATGGACTTGAATATGAGCGAGATGAAAGAGAACTTTAAAAGCACTTTTATCATCAGCCAGTCGAGTATCGTAGTGCCGTTTCTAATGGGAATGATACTGGCGTTTTTTATTTACCGAGATTTCGCACCGGAAAATTCTAATTTTACCTCTTTCGCTCTGTTTATCGGAATTTCAATGAGTATCACCGCTTTCCCTGTGCTGGCTCGCATTGTGCAAGAAAAAGGACTTACCAAATCCCATCTCGGTACGCTAAGCATCGGAAGTGCCGCTATCAACGACGTTACAGCTTGGGTGCTGCTTGTTGCGGTGATTGCCATCGCACAAACCGGTAGTTTTGCAAGTTCTGTTTATACGCTCTTCTTTACCACTATTTATATCGTGGTAATGCTTTTTGTTATTCGTCCGTTTATCAAAAAAATCGGTGCACTATATCAAAACGAAGAGCTAATGAATAAAAGCATTTTCGCCTTTTTTATTCTGATATTAATTGCATCTGCATACACTACCCAACTACTTGGAATTCATGCACTTTTCGGTGCTTTCATGGCAGGACTGATTATGCCGCCGATGCCGAAATTTAGAAAAATAATGATAGACAAAATTGAAGATTTGTCTGTTACACTGCTACTTCCGCTTTTCTTCGTTTACACGGGACTAAAAACGGAAATCGGCTTATTAAACACCCCTGAACTTTGGATAATTTGTTTGCTGATTGTGGCGGTGGCAATAGTTGGAAAAATGGCAGGAAGCATTATTCCGGCACGTGCAGCAGGCGAAAATTGGCGAGACAGCCTTTCCCTCGGTGCTTTGATGAATACACGCGGATTGATGGAATTAATTGTGCTGAATATCGGTTTGGAAATGGGAATTTTGCCGCCTGTGGTGTTTGTGATGCTGGTAATTATGGCGCTTGTAACTACCTTTATGACCACGCCATTACTAGATATTATCAATAGATTATTCCCGGACAAAGTTGCTCAAGCTGAACTACTTCGTCAGCAAGCGGAAGGTGTTTTCAAAACTTTGATATCCGTCGGAAATCCGGCAGGTGGTAGAAACTTGCTAAGAGTGGCAAAAACCGTACTGGACGGTGTTACAAACAAGCTGGACGTAGAAGTTCTTCATATGACAGCCGGAACCGATACTCACCCGATTTACAGCGAGCAGTATTCACAAAAAGGTTTTGCCGAAATTTTGGCAGAAGCAGAAAGGCTAAACATCCCGATTACCACAGATTACAGAGTGGCGGATATTATTGAGGCGGAAATTGTACGGAAAGTAAATTCAGAAAACTTCGACTTCCTGCTTGTAGGTGGCGGTCAAGCTACTACCCAAAAGGCAATCCTAAAAGAAAGTCAGTTTTTTGAGCGATTCCCGATTTTAAATAAAGTATTCAATAAGCTCACAAAAGACAATACGCTGTTTTTCCCCGGTACGCTTATCAAAGACAAAACACGTTATTTTATCGAAAATAGTAATTGTAGCGTGGGTGTTTTTGTAAATCGAGATTTTAAATCAATAAGCAATACGCTAATTTTAATTGAAGAAGAAACAGACGACTTCTTACTTAGATATGCTCGCCGAATTATGCGTAGCAATCCGGACGTAAAAATTGAAGTGCTTGATTTAGAAACACTTTACGGCAAATCAGAACGAATTACTGCCGGAATTGATATGCTTACGGAACAATTCGGTGCGCAATTCAAACTTAGCCAATCTCACGAATGCACAAAATCTTACCTGGAAAAATTCAACTTTATGATGGTAAGTTACCAAAGCTGGGATTTCTTAGTTTCACAGGAAATTAGTACTCTGAAACACATTCCATCTACGCTGATTATCAATAAAAAACCAAGCCGATTTGGAAAAAGCAATGATGTTTAGAAGTTTGAGCGTTTATTTGTTTGGGCGTTTATGAAAAGTAATTTGTGTTAATCTGTGCAATTTGTGTTAATCTGTGCAATTTGTGTCATTTGTGTTCGATTTAATTAGGTATTGAGCATGCGAAATATCTGTGTTCTAAAGCAACTATGTTAGCTGATAGATTATATAATTTTGAGCAAACTAATTCCTGTTTCTCTCACGAAAATTTTGTGAGAATTGAAACCATGCAACCGAATGAACATCAAAATGGCGGAAAGGAATTAACTATCAGCTATTTATACTCAGATTCTATATTCGGGGAAATGTTGATTGCTTCAAGCGGAAAAGGCATTTGCTACTTAGGGTTTTCTGAAAATCGAGAGAGTATATTGACGGAATTAAAGAAACTCTTTTCTAATGCAACTTACCAAGAGAAAACAGATGAGTTTATAGAATCAGCCATCAATTTCTTTAACGCACCAACCAACACACCCAACTCAATTATACTTCATATCAAAGCAACTGATTTTCAATTAAAAGTTTGGAAAGTTTTACTTAAAATTCCGAAAGGAAGGCTTACTACTTATGGCTGCATTGCAAAACAAATAAAAAACCCCAAAGCAGCTCGTGCAGTTGGCAGTGCTGTTGGGGCAAATCCGGTTTCTTATATTATTCCGTGCCATCGGGTTATTCCTGCTTCCGGTTCTATTGGAAACTATCACTGGGGAACAGCAAGAAAAAAAGCGATGATAAAGTCTGAACTACTATGATTAGTGTGATTTTGATGATAAAATGAAAGATGAAAGATAAGAGATAAAATATTGGAAGTAATAGTTTAACAAACCTTAAATTCTGCTCTTTCCAAAAAGTCCCCCTTGGGGGATTTAGGGGGCTTAAACATCCAAACAACATCAAACATCCGTCATCGGTCATCCGACATCCAACACCCAGCATCCAACTAAATATACCGTATCACCCTTTCAATCACCTCATTTTCAAAGCCTCTACTCTGTGCAAAACGGAAGAGTTTTCCCTGTTTTTCGTATTCAAACTCGTATTTAATGGTCTTTACTTTAGCTTTTAGCAACGTAGCCAGCATCTCTTGGTATTCCCCTTCATCAATTTGTTCCAGCGCATTATCTATCAAGCTCTTCCCAATCCCTTTCTCTCGAAGAGCCATCGCCATTTTTATTTTACCCCATTTATTTAAATGAAATTTATCCCGTACAAACGAATTTGCATAGCGTTTTTCATTAATAAAATCATCGGCAATCAGTTTTTCGATAATTTTCTTTCTGTCCGTATCCTCTACTTGCCAAGCTCGTAGTTTCAAATCCACTTCCGATATGCAATGCTCAGCGATAGCGCAGTAAGAAGCTGCTTTACTTCGTAACTCGTCAAATGTGTATTCCTTTTTCATTTCGCCTAATATTTATTGAACAGACAAAAGTAATGATATTTTTTATAAACCCAAAGGCTGAATTATGAAAAAACCCAGAGGCTGGCTACAAGCCAGCCTCTGGGTAAGTAAAAGGAATTTTCCCTATTATTTAACGTGAGTTCGATATAAGAATTAGAATAATTACTTGATTGAAAGCTACTTAATTTTCCGTAGGGAATTAATATCAATAGGAATACATTGGAAATGAACCATATTCCCCGTAGGGGATGTATTCCCTACGGGAAAATATTGGTAGATAAATTTCATTCTATTGATATAAATGCCCTACGGGCAAAAATTATATCGAACTCACATTATTTAATTCTTAATAACCTTTTTTACTGTTTCAATTCCGTTTTCAAATTTTATTTTTAATAAATAAACTCCACTCGAAATATTTTCCACATTAAGATGGTTTACTTGGTGTTTTTCAGCTAGCACTCTTCCCTGCAAAGTTATCAACTGCAAATTGTTTATCACATCAGCGGATTGAACCAGAATGTTATTTTTAACCGGATTTGGAAAAACTTCTACATAATTATTATCAACTTGCTTTAATTCGGTTGTAATTAATGCAATCTGATAATCTTTGCCTCCATTATTATCCCAAGAATTTGTAGCTGTATAATGCACCACAAAACTGATAAAGGATGCCGGTTGAAGTCCGTTATTAAAGGGTCCGATTTGCGCTTGATATTTTCCATTAACAAGTTTAAATGGTGTTCTTGCTGCTACGCCGTCATTCCAATAAGTAGAACCGAAAGGCAAATATTCTGCAATCGGTTTTTCAAATTTATTTACGCCCCAATGCAATACGGCACCTTCTTTGTTTTCCGGTAGCTCAATAGTAATAACATCGTTATTAGAGGGGGTTGAAGGCATAATGATATAGCTGCCTACTTGCGACCCAACATCACCACCACCTCCTGTATTAGTTTTTCCAACCCAAACATGCGAAATTGGCGACCGAGCTATATTTCCCTTTTTATCCACAGCTTCAATATAATAATCTACTAAAACATTGTTGAGACCTTTGATTTGAGTAGAAAATTCATTTGCTTTGTAAGTCGGTTGTAGTGAGAGTTTGCTTGCAATGGCTTTTTCCGTCATCGGAAGTTCTTGCCAAGCATTTACATCCTCTCCACCTGCATAAGTTTCGTTATCAGAAGTCAACAGAGAGTTTTCGCCGTCTTTGTCTGTTCGATATTTCAACTTAACAGATTGAAGTCCGCTTACATCATACACATAAGACCATACCGTAAAATCAGACGACATTGGATTTCCCCATTCTGTACCGCCGGGATTATACGGCTCGCGCTGTGGATGATAAATAGAAGGCGGCGTTAAATCACTACCGCTATTTACTACATTCATCGCTTTTGCTACAGCATAATTTGCAGCTTTAGTCGGTTTTGAATCCCAATCTTCCGTGCCGTCCCAATACCAGTAACAGCTTGTTTGACCTACGGTAAGAAAATCCCATGCGTCTTTGGTGGCTTGTGAGTTTGGATTAATTTGATCTGCCGTTTTTACAATGTTTGCTGCTGCTGTAATAATACTCCAACTGTTTCTGTCGTGGCTGTATCCATCTACAGGATCGCCGTTCCACTTCAAAAACTCTGGATCCGAGCCCGCACCCGACCAACTTCCTGCTTCTACATGGATAAAATCATCGGCAGCGGGTGGAAATTTTTGAAGGTAGTCTTGAATAGTGGTACACGCAAAACGATCTGGGTTTGAATTAATCCAATTTACAAAGTTATCAAAATTATGTCCATAGTAGCTGTCTGTACCTCCGCCATAATTATCGCCATCGTGATGTAGCACTACTAAAATTGGATGGTTTGGGTCAGTATTATAAGTTTCGAGTTGACTCATGGTAGCTTCATAATTTAGCGCACCAAATCCGCCTCTTCCGTCTTCATTGCCAAAAAAAGTAGAAGTAGGAACCGCTATCATTTTATACTCTTTGCCGGAAGCCGGATCAATATATTTTATCCGGTGCGGACGATGTCCCCAAGCTGCAGAAATCGGTATCGGTGCCCAAAGTCCGTTTAGCTGTTTCCAGTCATTGGGGTTCGGGTTAAGAATATCCGCTTTATTAGGTTCAACCACATTGCTCGACTTTGCCCAAGGTTGTCCTTTTGCTGCCCTGTCAAAATGCTGATTATCAACCATTACCCATTCTATTCCCTCATCAACCAATGCCGGAATTATATGGCTTTCAAAAGCATTTTCAGGCGGAAAAATTCCTTTAGAATAAGGCATCCCGGGAAAATTTTGAGCAAAAACAGCTTTGTGCTTCCGAATTTGAGTGCGGATATCTGCATAATCTATCAAAGGCATAAGGGGATGATGATAGCCAAAAGCAACCATATCTAAACGCTGATTTCCAAGAACTGTTTTTTTTGAAATCATGCTGTTCCAACTACTTTTCCAGTTGCTAAAACCTTTCCCATTGGCTTCCATTACATTCAGGTTCTCAATTAAAGAGCCGGAAAAGCTTACTTGCGCTCCTGCATTGGGCATCGACAACATTTTGTTTACCGCACTGGATGGCCAAGAAGTGTAAGGACCTGAACGTGAATTAAAAATATCATATAAGTTATATGAAAAAACGTTGGAATTTTGCGACTGCACAAGATTTTCACCCGGCTGATAAATCGGTTGGTGCATATGCCAGTGAAATGCTACATAAACAGGTGGATTAGCCGAATAAGTTGCAAACACAAATGCAGCAAAAAAGATTACAAGAAGAATTTTTTTCATAATTATTTAGCTTTATTGGTTAAAATATCTAGTTCTTATAAAGACCCAAAGACTGGCTTAAAGCCAGTCTTTGGGTAAAAACTATCCTTTAGCTAAGTATAAACAATCTACCACTTACCTACCCGATTGCTTAATAAAGTTTCTCAGTTCTGCGTTAAACTCATCTTCTTTAAGCAAGTCTTCCACTGCTATATGCATTCTATAACGCCAACTTGCTTCTGAGTTTGACGGGTCATTAATACGCTCATCATGCGGATTTTCTCGTCGTAGTTTTTCAGAAATTCCGAGTAAATCTTGCAGTTGGAATATTGCCCACATGGCAGGTGAATAAAGGTGTTGCAGAATAATATCTCTACAAATCCACCACTCGCAGAAGAAAGGCGCTTTGCCCCAATGTCCCAATTGCGAATTGTAGAATTTTTGAGTAACATCCGTATCTTCTTCCCACCAAGCTCGTACTGTACTCATATCGTGAGTTGAAGGCGTTACCACCGACAAATAAGGTGCATCATTCGGATGTGCAAAGTCAATTTTATTGCTTTTCGGTGCTCGCTGAATTTCCAAGCTGAGAATACCAAGCTCATTCATTACCGCCGTTACAGCCGGATTCATCATTCCTAGATCTTCCCCACAAATCAGCATATTGGTAGCTCGTTTCAGCGCCGGAAGTTTATCCATTCCGGAATTATACCAAAATCCATCCTGACGATGATAGTAATAATGCACATAAAGCTCATCCAAACCACGTTTTGTAAAGTCGTCCAATTCGGCATACGAACGCTGATAGTGCATGGCATAGCGCGGGTAGAATTGTGTGCCATTGCTGCCTTCCACTTCAAAGAAAAGCACATTGGAAATTAAATCATAAAGTCCGTATTTTACTCGTTCCGAAATTTCGCCTTTATTGAAAAGCTCTTCCACATAAGCTTGGCTTTGGAATTCGGGTTTTAAGCATAAAATCCAGCCATCTTCTATTTGCAAGCAGTTGGCACGTACCCAATCCGCCTCTTCACCAAAGAAATCATGCAAAATCTGATCGGTAATATAAGGTTTGCAAAAACGACTGTAATCAAAATGGATGCCTTTTTCGCCGAACTCATTGATATATACAGGAATAGAAGGATTAAGATGTCCCATAATTCCCTCAACATGCGTAGCCGGAATTTCCCAAATACGGAAAAATCCAAGAATATGGTCTATTCTGAACGTGTCAAAATAGTTTGACATCTGCTCAAAACGCTGTTTCCACCATTTGAAACCGCTCTGTTTCATCGCTTCCCAATTGTAGGTTGGCAGCGACCAGTTTTGACCTTTCACGGCAAACATATCAGGTGGCGCACCCGCATTGGTATCCATATTGAAAAGTTCCGGATTTACCCAAGTGTCCACGCTGTTTTTATTTACCCCAATCGGAATATCGCCTTTCAGTATAATTCCACGCTCGTTAGCGTAGCGTCCGGCATCATTCAATTGCTTATGCAAATGATATTGGATATAATAATTTACACCTACCTCATCAAAATGCGCTTGATTTTCAGCCGTAAATTCCTCGATTTTTTGCTTATCGTAAACCGCAAATTCTTTCCACTGACGGTAATCATTCGTTCCGAATTTATCACGCAACACACAGTAAGCAGCATAAGGAACTAACCAATATTCATTCTCTTTGAAAAAAGCGATAAATTCCTCGTCTTTGAAGAATTCTTGTTTCTGATGCAGATAGGCTGCCTTAGCATATTCCAACTTAAAGTTAATAACTTCCAAGAAAGGAACAAGCTCATGCGCATTCAGTTCAGCTTGCTTGGGTATATATTGCTGCTTCATAAAATTACTTTCAGGAAGTTTTCCCAAAGCAGGTAAATTCAGATAAAGCGGATTCAACGCAAAAGCCGAAATCGCAGCATAAGGAAGCACATCAAGTTCCGTATGTGTACCGATAGTATCATTGAGTGGAAGTAGCTGAATTAACTTCATGCCTACTTTTTTCGACCAATCCACCAGAAGTTTCAAATCCACAAAGTCACCTACCCCGAAACTTTTCTTAGTTCGGATACTGAAAACAGGCAATCCCAATCCGGCGCCTTTCCAATACCTATTATCTACTCTTACAAAGCCATCATTAATCTGCACCAGTGCCTTTTCTATCACAGCTGCTCGTCGGTCGGGTCCTTGCTCAAAGTACAAGAAATGTTCGGCTTCGGTATCATAGATACCATACTTATAATAAACTTCAGAAGTAACATCAGACAAATCAAGTTTTAACGTCCAAATATCACCTTCCAAGCTCATAAGTTGCGGATTATTTACTGTCCAATCACCTAGCTGCTTACAACTTCCAATCACGCAAAGCGCTTGCTTAGGCTGTAATAGCGGTGCTTTAACTACAAAAGTATGAGTGAATTTGTTTAGCGGTTTTTGCGCAGGCAAATTTGGGTCTGATTTCAAAAGCACTTTCCTAAACGGCGATGTCATAAAGACATTTTCAATGCTTCCGCCTGCATTCCAACTGTCAAAACAGTGAATATCCTTCGATTTTTTGGAAACGATAATTTTTCTATCGTCACCCCACTCTTCGGTTACTCTTCCGTTCGTTTCGTCCAAAAGCAGATATTTATAGCTGATGGCTTGACCTTCTTTAAGATTAACCTCAATGCTTCCAAACCAACTTTCATGCCCACCAAAATCCAACTTCAAGGCTTGTGAATAGTCATTGTTTCCCAGTTCAGGCACATCGCCGGTAACTAAAATTCGCTTACCCCATTGGGTAAAATACGGTATATTGAAATAGATTTTCATGTAATTTGTGTATTGTTTTGATATTTATAAGGTTTATCGTTTCAAGAAAAAAATGGATTTTGACAAGAGCCAAGTCCATTTTCCAATTTTCCTTTCAAAATTACTGTTTAATAACTTATTCCTTCCCATTCTTTCGCACAAAAGCATTTCAAAATGATTTCAATCGTTTGCGAAGCCTCGACAAAAACTACTTCTTAACCTGTATCTAATTACCTCGCAAACAGCCAAGATTGTTAAATAATATTAAAATCACAAATTTTCTTCATAAAAATTTGGTTTATATTATAAACTGATTTATATTTGCATTCGATTTATAACTTATAAAATTCACCCACTTTTAAAACTTAATTTTTATGGAAGAAAAAAAACTGAGCGAAAAAGAGAGTTTAGAACTCATTGCTCAAATGATTCGCAACACGCAACAAAAACTAGAAAGAGGTAACGGGATTCCGTTTCTAATTTGGGGATACACAACCGTTGCTGTTTCTGTTTTAGTTTGGTATCTGTTTTCGAGTACCGGCAATCCTTATTGGAATTTCTTGTGGTTTCTTATACCTGTTATCGGTTTCCCCACAATGATGTGGAATATCAGAAAACAAGAAAAGGGAATAAAAACCTACATTGACAAGGTAATTTCGTATGTTTGGATTGCGTTTGGTGTAGCGGGCATAGTTGTTTCAACGTCTGCTATGTTCATTTGGACGTTACCAATTTTATTTATTGTCGTTCTGTTGATGAGCGTCGGAACTGCTATTACCGGATTGGTAATTCAGTTTAAGCCGATTATTTTTTCAGGATTTGCGGGAATGCTCCTCTCTTATTTGTGTTTACTTGTAAAAGGCTATGAAGTCATTTTGGTTTTTGCGCTTATCTTTTTAGTAATGATGGTTATTCCGGGACATATTCTAAATTGGAAGGGGCGTAAAAAATGAAATCGAAAAAAATTATTTTGATTTCATTTAATGTATTAATTAACAGTTTTAAACTACAGAAAAACAATGTTTAAAGAACTTAATCCATTACTTCATTCCGAGTTACGGTTAGCCATTATGTCGATTTTGTTATCGGTAGAAGAAGCTGATTTTGTTTACTTGAAAGAAAAAACAAAGTCAACATCGGGAAACTTGAGCGTACAAATTGACAAATTGAGCGAAGCAGGTTATATTGATGTAGAACGCGGATTTGTAGGAAAACGCACCCGTACCGTTTGCAAAATAACACCGATTGGTGTAAAAGCTTTCGAAGAATATGTAGAATCGCTAAAAGGATATTTGAATTTATAATTCAATAATCTCTCTTTATAGAAAACAAAAAATGAAAACAATTTTATTATTAACAAGTATTTTAATGCTCTCATCATTACAAGGTAATGTAGAGATTTGCAAGCAGAAAGAAGCCCAAGATGTCCATGCGGCAACCAATCTTTTGGATAGTATTCAACATAAAGTAGAGAATGCTATGTATGCGTCTTTTTCCGAAAACAATACGGAACCATTAAAAGAAATTTTTAATCAATTAAACAGCATTGAACCAAAAAACAATATCGTAACCTATTGGATGGCTTACACTAATTATTATGAAGCTATTTTTTTATTAAAAACAAAAGATAAAAGTGCAAGCGAGGCAAAACTAAACGAGGGAATTAATCTTTTACAAAAACAACAAAAGAAAAATTCCGAGGATTATACACTATTAGCTCTTTTGCAAAGCTTTTCTATTCAATTTAAATCGGGAATGGCAGCAGGAATGATGGCTTCCAATGTTGTTGATAACGCAAAAAAAGCTATTTCCTTAGATTCGCTCAATCTTAGAGCTTGGTATGTGTTGGCAAGTAATGATTTCTATACACCTAAAAGTTTTGGCGGAGGTAAAAAAGCAGAAGGCTATTTGAAAAAAGCTGTTTCAATTCCCGAAAAGCCACAAAAAAACTCCTATTTGCCGACATGGGGACGAGAGTATGCCTATGATATGCTAATTCGTTTGTATATCAAAAAAAATGATTTAGAAAAAGCAAGGGAAACTTTGAAATCTGCAACGGAGGCATTCCCTGACAGCTATATGATTAAGCAATATGAAGACAAGCTTAAAGTTAATTAGTTTCGTTTTATCTCTGATTTATCTACGTCAATAACTGCCCAAAATATAAAAATAGTTTCTTTTGCCTTTTATTATCGGCTCAAAAATAGACATAAAAAACCTTTGGTATTTGCCAAAGGTTTTTTAATAATTTTCTTTTCAATTTTTGTAGTTTTTTCTCCAACTTTGCGTCTAATTGGTAAAAGATAAACTGTTGCAACATTATTTTAGAACAAAAGCATGCTCGAAAAAGAATTTGAAAACGTTGTCAGACAGTACAAAGCCAATCTGTATATGATTTGCTATATGTACGCCAAAGACAAAGACGAAGCAAACGATTTCTTTCAGGAAACACTTATTCGCTTGTGGCAAGGATTTAAGCAATTTCGTGGTGAAAGCAAAATTAACACATGGGTGTCGCGAATTTGTATAAACACCTGTATATCGTCGCTACGAAAGAAGAAAAAACACGCCAAAACCATACCGCTCAGCATTGATATGGAACTGCTGGAAGAGACCAACGAAAACGGCAAACAACTGGCACAAATGTATCGACTGATTGACAAGTTGGGTGTATTGGACAAAGCTCTTGTACTTCTCTGGCTCGAAAATATGAGTTATGCCGAAATTGCCGAAGTGATGGGATTAAGCATTTCGAACGTATCGGTAAAACTTACGCGAATAAAGGGCAAACTGAAAGAGATGGCAAACTCGCAAAACAAATAGAAAAAAGAGCGATAGACTTTTAGAAAAGAAGATTTATCTATTAAACATTAAACTTATTAACTATGGAACTCGAACAATTAAAACAACAGTGGGATATTTTACACGCAAAATTAGATGAGCAACAAATTATCAATAAACGATTGATGGAAAATGCGGTTACGCAAAAGATAGATTTTATAAACAATTATAATTGGATTGGAATAATATTGGCAATAGTAATAATACCAATCGTTATTTTTTTAGGAAAAACAAGACATATAGAAAACGGATTGCTGGTTTTTACAGTATGTATGCTGGTTTTCTTTACAATACTGGGAATTTATAAAGCATTACAATTCAAGAAAATAAACTCGTTTAAAAACAATATTCTAGACACCGAAAAGATTATTACCCAACATGAAAAAATATCTTTTTGGTATTATGTGATAACACTTGTCATCGTTGTCAGTTTCTTAATTGTTTTTGGACTTACTTATTATGAGATTCTCGTTGCTTATAAAAGACATTGGATTTTAATTGCCGCCTTTACACTTGCAGTAATTGGAGGCATTGGTGAGATGAAGTGGTATTTAAAGAAAATTAAAAACCTTCATCAAAGCATTTCCGACCTAAAAGAGTTTGAAAAAGAAGAGTGATTACTTCGTTTTTCAATACCATTTTAAGCAAGGCAGGAGTGAAAATCTCCTGCCTTTACTTTTAAGAAAAAGTCGCGAGAATGTAATACATTCGATTGTTTTATAAGCCAATCGGGGGATTTATTTCATAAAAACATGAGATTTTGAACATTGATTATCAAAAAAAGGCTACTTTTGTGCTCCAAATCTAAAAACAATAATTTAAATAAACGCTTTTTAATAAAAACTAAAAAATGAGGATAAAATCATTACTATTTGCCTTGATTATGCTGTTTGCTGGCTCGGCGTATGCTCAAACAGAGAAAGGAAACTATCTGGTTTCTGCCAGATCATCCCTGAATTTTAATTACTCTAAATCCAAAGTTCAGGGAAGTCTTGTTTTCCCTGACGGACATTCACAGGCTGATTACGTTTTCTCAATTTCCCCTGCTTTGGGAGCTTTTGTTGTGGATAATTTGGCATTTACATTTCAAGTTTCATATTCAATGAAAGATGAGAATACAAACAATACTATATCTCAACTTTCACTTTTGCCCGGTCTGATATACTATGTCCCTACAGGTATTATGGTGCGTCCTTTTTTGCAGGTGGGCGGCGGATATGTAGATGCAACTATAAAAAAAGCATCGTCTAGTGGTGGTTATAATATCGAACCCAGTAAAGGTTATGCTTTGGCTGGTGGATTAGGAATTGCTTTTTTCGTAAAAGAGAATATTTCTATTGACCTTACGGGACAGTATATGGCAATTAAACCTTTCAAATCGAGAGTTTTCAATTCAGGCAGTTTCAGTTCAGAACGAACTTCCGGCATTTCGGGAAGTATCGGTTTTTCATTCTTTTTTTAATTCTTGCTTACTATGAAAATTAGATTATTGATAGTTGTTTTTACAACACTATTTGCTTTTGCAAATCTTTCAGCTCAAACAGAACAAGGTCGTTTCGTATTTGGTGGCGCCACCTCATTTGACGTGGTTAACCTTATAGAAGAGGAAGTTACCACATTAACCCTAAAACCCGAGTTGGGGTATTTTGTGTATGATAATTTTTCAATTGGATTGACCGGGTTGATAGTTGCGGATGCAAGTGAAATCAACAATTTTGATGGTAGTTTGCTTTCAGAGTTTAAATATTACTTCTTACAAGACAAATTTCGTCCTTTTGTAAAACTAAATGCAGGCTATCGAAAAACAAGTATTTATGAAAGATCCGTATCTAGCTCAAGTTTTAGTACCATACATGGTCTCGCAATAGGTAGCGGAATAGGTGGCGCCTATTTTCTAAACGATAATATTTCAATCGATTTTAGTTTGTAGTATCTATATTCGGATATGAAACGCAAGGGTCAAGTACCGCCGCAATTTAGAACCGATTACTCGGTAAAACAGACCAATATAAATGTTTTTGTAGGTCTTTCGTTTTATTTGTAAAGAAAAGTTCAGATAAGGATATTTTGTTGCATTTTTTGTGTAAAGCGCCTTTTATTTGACTGAAATAGAGTTGGTTATGATGTGTAATCAGCTTTAAACTTAAAGCACGATTTACTTAATTTTTTCTTACTTACCCCTGCAATGATACAAAAATATTGAAAATTTACCTATGCAATGAAACAAAAACTACGAAAATTCACCTATGCAATGAAACATTTTGCTTATATTTGCAGTTGAAATTCAAAACATTATACCATGTTTAAGCGAAGTATAGAAACCCAACTGCATAAATGGGCCGAAAATCCCTATCGGAAACCGCTTATTTTGCGAGGTGCAAGGCAGGTAGGAAAAACAACCGTGGTTAATCAATTTGCGGAAAACTTCGAGAATTTTATTTCCATCAATCTTGAAAAATCTGCTGCTAAAAACCTGATGGAAAGCACGGATGAAGTGAAAAAACTGCTTCCGCTACTCTTTCTTTATGCCAATAAAACGCAAAAAGAGGGACGTACGCTACTATTTATTGATGAAATTCAAAACTCGCCCCACACCGTCTCATTACTGAGATATTTCTATGAAGAGACTCCCGAAATTTACGTTATTGCTGCGGGCTCACTTTTGGAGACGATGTTAGACAGGCATATTTCTTTGCCCGTAGGACGGGTAGAATATATGGCTCTCCATCCTTGTTCTTTTGCTGAATATTTAGCTGCTATAAATGAAAATGGACTTATGCAGGCAATCAATGAAAAAGAAAGTGTTAATTTACTTCATCAACCGTTAATTGAACACTTTGAGCGTTATGCCCTTATCGGCGGAATGCCCGAAGTTGTTGCTCGTTATGCTGCCGATTGTGATATTGTGTCGCTTAACCAAGCCTACAACGAATTGCTGAACGCCTACAAAAACGATGTGGAAAAATATGCCGAAACCAATTCACAAGCTGCTGTTATCCGATATATTTTGGAAGAGGGATGGAGCTTTTCAGGACAAACGATTACATTTGGCGGATTTGCATCATCGCCATACAAAGCTCGTGAAACCGGCGAAGCATTCCGTACGCTTAGCAAAGCCATGTTGTTGGAGTTGGTTTATCCCACTACCAACACCATAATGCCAGCGATATCCGACCTTAAAAAATCGCCTAAACTTTTTTGGCTTGATGCGGGTTTAGTGAATTATGCTGCCGGAATTCAACGAGAATATCTGCTACACAAAGACCTGATGGATACATGGCGTGGTGCCGCAGCCGAACAAATTGTAGCCCAAGAATTGAAAGCGCTTTCTTACGATGTGGGTTTCAAACGTAATTATTGGCGGCGCAACAAACGCGGCAGTACGGCAGAAGTGGATTTTGTTTGGATTCAAGATGGTTTGATTGTTCCTATAGAAGTGAAAAGCGGACACAATGCACATCTAAAATCCATTCATCAATTTATGGATGAAACCAATCATGATGTAGCGGTAAGAGTTTGGTCGGGTAAATTCAGTATTGATGATGTGAAAACCAATGCCGGAAAGAATTTCAGGTTGATTAATCTGCCGTTTTATTTGATTTCAAAGTTGCCGGAGATAGTGAGGGAAATTATCTAATAGTCTGTATTTCTTGTTGTTAGCAAAGAAAATATGAAATCAGTTGTTTTATTATCGTATCAAAAAACTATTATCGTATCAAAATCGTATATTTTCATATCATTTCGTATCTAAAATAACACAAAAACCCTTTGGCGTGTGCCAAAGGGTTTTTCTATCTCTCATTCTATCGTTTCAATTACTGAATTTCGAACAGCGCATCATCCTGCATAACAGTTTCGCCTACCGCAGTACATACACGCACTACTGTTCCGGCTCTTTCAGCTAGTACGTTATTTTCCATTTTCATGGATTCCATTACCATAAGCACGTCGCCTTCGTTAAAGCTGTCGCCTTCTTTGAAGTTGATTTTCAAGATGCTGCCCGGTAGAGGAGCGTTGATGGTTTTCGAGCTTGGCTTAGCAGTGATAGGCATGGGTGCCAATTTTTCTGCCACTTTATTTTCGCCCGGTTTGTTTTGCACCTCTTTACGAATCAAAATAGGTGTTTTAGACGTTTTTTGAGCTTGGTTCAGCTTGATGGAGTAGGCTGTCCCGTTCACTTCCACGTCTGCCACATCATTCTCTATATCGTTGATTACTACGCTGTAATCTTTGTCGTTGATTGTGAATTTATATTTTTTCATTTTAATCTATCTAAATGGTTATTATTATATTTTGCAGCTAAAGTGTGGTACTGCAAACTCATTATTATCTCAAAATATTATTCATATTATAGATTTTACTATTCCAGGGTGAGTAACGTCTTTCGATACGCTCGATGGTAATCACGCCGCTTTCCCTGTCGTGTATCGCTTGAGATAAGTAGAGATGCAAGGCTATAAATGCAGCCGCTTCTTCATCGGATTGAATGCCGGATACAGCAGCAGCTTGCGAAGCACTTGCCTGGGTCGTCTCTTTTTCCTGCTTCATCTGCGAGATAGCTTCACGGTTTGCTTTTACGTTTCTGTTAATCACGTAAACCGCTATTGCTAACACCAGAAGAAGGAGAACAATCAACATTAATGGACCTCCGCTTGGTATCGTCATAGTATTGTTGTTTTAGTTTTTGTTAATAAAAAATAAATTACAAAGGCATATTCGAGTGTTTGCGAGGCGGATTTTGCAGTTTTTTGGTCTGCAACGCTTCAAACGCACGAATAACACGGAAACGAGTGTTTCTCGGCTCAATCACATCGTCGATATATCCGAAAGCTGCTGCTTGATAAGGATTGGCAAATTTTTCTTTGTATTCTTCCACCTTTTCGTCAATGTATTTTTTCTTTTCTGCCTCGTCGGTCATGGCAGCAACTTTTTTACCTTCCAGTACTTCAATAGCGCCGGAAGCTCCCATAACAGCAATTTCTGCCGTTGGCCATGCGTAGTTAAAGTCGCCACGAAGTTGTTTACAACTCATCACATCGTGTGCTCCACCATAAGATTTACGAATGGTTACCGTTACTTTCGGGATGGTAGCTTCACCATAAGCAAACATCAATTTAGCACCGTGAATAATGATTCCCGCATATTCCTGACCGGAACCGGGCAAGAAACCGGGCACGTCAACCAATGTCAACACAGGGATATTAAACGCATCGCAGAAACGCACAAAACGAGCTGCTTTGCGTGATGCATCAGAGTCCAGCACACCTGCCAAATAGTTTGGTTGATTAGCTACAATTCCGGTAGATGCTCCGTTGAAGCGAGCAAAACCTACGATGATATTACGTGCATAGTGGCGGTGAACTTCCAAGAATTCGCCGTTGTCCACAATTCCGTGAATAATATCTTTCATATCATAAGGTTGGTTTGGATTGTCGGGGATAAGGCTGTTAAGCGAATCTTCCAAACGGTCGATTGGATCGGTACATTTTACAAGCGGTGCTTCTTCCAAGTTATTTTGCGGCATATAGGAAATCAGCTTGCGAATAAGCATGGTGCCTTCCTCTTCCGATTCAGCTTTGAAGTGTGTAACACCTGATTTGCGCGCGTGAACGTCAGCACCACCAAGGTCTTCTACAGTAATATCTTCACCGGTAACTGATTTTACCACTTTTGGTCCGGTAACGAACATATAGCTGTTGTCTGCTGTCATCAGAATAAAGTCTGTCAGTGCAGGTGAGTAAACGGCTCCTCCGGCACAGGGTCCGAAAATAGCAGAAATCTGTGGTACTACACCGGAAGCCAAAATGTTACGTTGGAAAATTTCGGCATAACCAGCCAATGAAGTAACGCCTTCCTGAATACGCGCACCACCCGAGTCGTTGATACCGATAATTGGCGCACCCATTTTCATTGCCATATCCATTACTTTACAGATTTTTTGCGCCATAGTTTCCGATAGCGAACCACCGAACACCGTAAAATCTTGTGCAAATACAAATACAATTCGACCGTCAATAGTTCCGTGTCCGGTTACTACGCCGTCACCTAAGTATTTTTCGTTTTCAAGCCCAAAGTTTGTACAACGATGCGTTACAAACATATCCAGCTCTTCGAAACTGCCATCGTCAAGCAGCATGTCAATACGTTCCCGTGCAGTTAATTTGCCTTTTTTATGTTGGGATGCAATACGTTTTTCACCACCACCCAATTTGGCTTGTACCCTTTTTTCTATAAGGTCTGCAACTTTCTCTTGGTTTTTCATTGAGTCTATTTATTTTGTTATGTTAATTGTTTATTTGAACTATTCTAAAATAGTATATCGCTTATTTTTTTGAAGGGTCTTCGCAAAGTTCAGTTAGTACCCCCATAGTGGATTTTGGGTGTAAAAATGCGATGTTCAATCCTTCTGCACCTTTCCTTGGGGTAGTGTCTATCAGACGAATGCCTTTTTCTTCGGCTTCTTTAAGCGCTTCGGCTACTCCGTCAGCCACCGCAAATGCAATGTGATGAACACCTTCGCCTTTTTTCTCGATAAATTTACCTACAGGACCTTCCGGATCGGTAGATTCAAGCAATTCTATTTTTGTGCCGCCTACTTTGAAAAAGGCTGTTTTTACACGTTGGTCAGCTACCTCTTCAATGGCGTAGCATTTTAAACCTAATACGTTTTCATAATAAGGAAGTGCTTCTTCAATGCTTTTTACAGCAATGCCTAAGTGTTCAATGTGTGTAATTTTCATATTCTGTTAATTTTAAATATTTTGATTTCAAATGGTTTTAATAGGGAAAATTTTCCTTAATAAAATTTCCTACAAAATTAGGTAAATTAAATGGTTTATCAATAAAAAAACTGCAATTAATATTTTCGGTAGTTTATTGGAAATTTAGCAAGTGACTAATAGCTAAATATCAATAACTTATAAAAACGAAAAAAACAGAGCAGTAAAACTGTTCACAGCAGAAACAAATGTAAAACATACATCACTTGTTTGAACGAAATATTGAACCAATCAAGTCTGACTTCACTCTCTACTCGTCCACTCTGTTTTCATTTGTCTGTTCTTCAATAAATTACAAAATCATTCAATTTTGTTTCATTTTTCTTTCATATTTTATTAATAATTCTGTAATTTTGTAGAAAAATTACCAATCTCCAAAATCATTAAGTTATGTCTAATACTTCATCCCTTTTCAAAGTATTTTCAGGTACTAACAGCCGTTATTTAGCCGAAAAAATATGCGAAAGCTTAAATTGGCCTTTGGGTCGCATGAAAATAGAGCATTTTTCCGATGGAGAATTCTCTATTTCATTTGAAGAATCTATTCGCGGACAGTACATCTACTTAGTGCAATCCACATTCCCCAATTCAGACAATCTTATGGAATTGCTTCTGATGATAGATGCAGCCAGACGTGCTTCTGCCTACAAAGTTATTGCCGTAATTCCTTACTACGGTTGGGCTCGCCAAGATAGAAAAGACAAACCGCGAGTTTCTATTGGTGCAAAACTTATTGCCGATATGCTTACCGTTGCCGGAGTTGACCGTGTAATTACCATGGATTTACACGCCGACCAAATTCAAGGCTTCTTCAACGTTCCTGTGGATCACTTGTACGCCTCCACCATTTTCATTCCTTACATCAAATCTTTAGACTTAGAAAATCTTGTTATAGCATCGCCTGATGTGGGTGGTTCTAAACGCGCGGGCTCCTACGCTAAACACTTAGAAGTACCTATGGTGCTTTGCCACAAAACTCGCGAAAAAGCGAATGTAGTAAGCGAAATGAGAATTATCGGAGATGTGGAAGGCAAAAATGTAATTATAGTAGATGATATGGTTGATACTGCCGGAACACTCTGCAAAGCTGCTAATTTGATGATTGAAAACGGCGCTTTAAGTGTGCGCGCCATAGTATCACACGGAGTAATGTCAGGAAAAGCCAATGAAAACATTATGAACTCGGCGTTAACAGAGATTACATTTACAGACTCCATCCCATTTGACTGCGCAAAATGCTCGAAAGTAAAAATTCTTAGCATTGCAGATATGTTTGCTGATACTATTAAGCGTGTGCAAGAGCACAAATCTATCAGTGAACAATATTTGCTGTAATAATTCAATCAAATTTAAATAAAAACATCAAATCCCTCATTTGGAATTGCTTTCAAATGAGGGGTTTTTTGGCAATAAATTTAGATTTTTCCTCTTTCAAAATGAGAAAAATAATTGAAATAAATATTTTTTATTAATAACACTAAAACAACAACCCAATAAACTTATGAACAATCCACCACACAACTAAATTCCTGTAAACCAAAAACTTACAGGCAAAAACAGGAATTTAGGCAAATTCAAAAATAGGGTTTGGCACTATATTTGAGAAGGCTATTTTAGTCGAAAAAACAGAAATTTGAAACATTGTAAAAACAACAATCAAGATGAAATCAAAACAAATATTTATCAGTATAATAATTACTTTAATTGCAATCTTTGTTTTACCGACAGGATTAAATGCAGCACCGCCACCTTGGGCTCCGGCACAAGGCTACAATGAAAAAACCACACATATTTTCCTACCCGACCAAAACATGTATTACGACTTAAACACAAGCGAGTACATCTACGAGGAAAATGGTCAGTGGTTCAAATCTTTATACGTTCCGGAAAAATTCAGCTATGTCGATTTCAGAAATGCGAACTAAATGGAGCTTCAATTGAAAAAAAATGAAATACCTTATATTAAGATTGTAGAACATAGAGAAAAGTATAATAAGCAAGTTCGTACACAACAAGAGGCCTACTTGAAAGAACAAAAACAGTTATTGGATGAGGCGGAAAGAAAACAAAAAGAGGCAGAAAAAGCAACTAAAGAGCTAGTAAAAGCTACTAAAGAAGGTGAAAAAGCACAAGCACGAGCACAAAAAGCGCAGTTAGAAAAAGAGAAAGCCGAGAAAAAAGCAGCCGATAAAGCTGAAAAAGAACGTATTAAGGCTGAAAAAGAGCGAAAAAGAATTGAAAAAGCACAAGCTAAAGCTGAAGCTCAAAAAATAAAGGCTGAAAAGAAAGCGGCTAAAGAAGCTGCAAAAGCTAAGAAAGCGATAGAAAAATCAGAAAAAAGAGCAGCGCAAGCAAAGAAAAAAGCCGAAAAAGAAGCTAAGAAAATTCAGAAAGACATAGACAAAGCCAACAAAGCCGCTGAAAAAGCAAGAAGAGATGCTGAAAAAGCGCAAAAAAAGGCTGCTAAGACATATGGTGCACCTTTAGAAGCACCGCAACAACAATAACCCCCAAATCTTAATTATGACTGAAACCTTGCAGATATCCGCCATAAGCGGACGGACTGCAAGGTTTTTTATTTTCTTCCCCCGGAGGCTGGCTTGAAGCCAGCCTCCGGGCATGAGAAGCATCTACAAAAAACAGCTTGTTTTTGTCTTTCTTGCACAGAATAAAAGCTTTTTTTGTGTAGTTCCATAAATTTAGTTATTTTTGTACTTTATTTTCTAATCAAAGAAAACGGCTCAGAATGGCTTCATACGTTGTTTCGGCATTAAAATATCGTCCTCAGACATTCAAGTCTGTGGTGGGACAAGACGCACTTACCACCACGCTTAAGAATGCTATCAAAAGCGAGAAACTAGCACACGCTTACCTCTTTTGCGGACCAAGAGGGGTGGGAAAAACTACTTGTGCACGGATTTTTGCTAAGACAATCAACTGTGCAAATCGTACCACAGACGGTGAAGCCTGCAACGAATGTGAATCCTGCGTATCATTTAACGAACAACGCTCGTACAGCATTCACGAGTTAGACGCCGCTTCAAACAACAGCGTAGAAGATATTCGCACACTGACCGACCAAGTTCGCATACCGCCACAGATTGGCAAATACAGTGTCTATATCATTGATGAGGTGCATATGCTTTCACAGCAAGCTTTTAATGCGTTCTTAAAAACACTGGAAGAGCCACCTGCACACGCTATTTTTATTCTCGCTACAACCGAAAAACATAAAATAATTCCAACTATTCTTTCTCGCTGTCAGATTTATGACTTTAATCGCATTTCCACTAAAGATATAGTCAACCACTTGAAGTTTGTAGCTGAAAACGAAGGAATTAAGATAGAAGAGAGTGCTTTAACTATCATTGCACAAAAAAGTGATGGTAGTATGCGTGATGCACTTTCTATTTTCGACCAACTCGTTAGTTTCAGCGGTAATAATATTACCTACCAATCCACCATCGAAAATCTCAATGTGCTGGATTACGAGTACTATTTCCGCTTGGTTTATGCATTTCTAGAAGGAAACGTCAGTCAGTCGCTGCTTATCTTCAACGAAGTTTTGAACAAAGGATTTGACGCAAACCACTTTATTACCGGACTGAGTTCGCACTTACGCGATGTACTGGTTTGCAAAGACCCTGTAACCATTCAACTGCTTGAAGTGGGTGAAGATATTGCAGCCAGATATAAACAACAGGCAACTGTATGCTCGGCAGAATTTATTTTTGCAGCATTAAAAATCAGCAACGAGGCAGACCTCAATTATCGAATCAGTAAAAACAAACGCTTGCTCGTGGAGTTGACACTTATTCGGATTTGTTCACTAATAGATGATAAAAAAAAAGCTCTAACTGAGCCTGAAAATCCACCTTTAAAAAAGCTAACACCTTCTCCGACAACAACTTCTGCTATTTCTCAAACAGCACAAACAGCACAAACAGCACAAGCAACTCAACCTGCGCAGCCTGTAATCACGCAAGCAGCACAACCTGTAGCGACACAAGCCGCTACTCCACAGCCGGTACCTACTCAAAGTACAGAAACAAGCACGAAATCAACGGAAACTGTTAGCGAACTGACCACAACTGCACCCTCTGAACCTCAGGCGGAAGCAGTTACTAAACCGACAGCAACAGATAATCCCATAAAATTCACTCGTCCTACAAGTATTTCCATCACTTCCCTGAAAAAGGAAACTTATGAGACGGTACCAAAACAGGATGAAGTTGCTGAAAGGAGTAGTAAGGTGGAACCGATAACTCAAGAAGATTTGCAAGAAAAGTGGAATAGTTATATCGCAACAAAATCGGATGACCCGGGAACAACTGCTTTCTTGAAAACGCACCCACCTAAACTTCTGCCTGACAACGTGATAGAAATTACGGTGGACAACAAGTTTCAAGAAAAAGAATTGCAGCAATTAAACCTGATGAGTTTCCTAAGAAAAGAGCTAAACAACAGCTTATTGCACCTAAAAATAGAGCTTACACCGGAAACAGAAGTTAGAAAATACTTAGGACCAAAGGAGCTTTATATAAAAATGGCTGAAGAGAATCCGCTGTTAGAAAAATTAAGAGAGACCTTAAAGATGGAACTTGATTAACACAGAATTGTTTCATTATAAATAAAGGATTGACAAAATGACTTCATTTATCGGTGCCGGAAAAGTTGGAACTTCTTTGGGAGTTTTTTTTAAGGAAAACGGAATAGATATTTGCGGATATTTTAGCAGAACACTTAAAAATGCTGAAACAGCCGCATCGCTCACCTCTTCCAAAGCTTACACCGAACTTGAAAACTTAGTAAACGAAAGTCGATTTATCTGGATTACCACCAACGATGATGCGATAGAAAGTGTTGCCAATCAAATTGCCGAATTAAAAATTTCCGAGAAAAAGACCTTTATACACGCAAGCGGACTTAAAACTTCCAATGCGCTAATTGCTCTAAAAAAACAAGGACATAAAATCTGCTCTGCACATCCTCTACTGGCTTTTAGTACAGTTGAACAAGCCGTAAAAATGCTAAGCAAAACAACTTTCTTTTTGGAAGGGGAGCAAGATGAGTTGTTAGGAATAAAAAAGATTTTTAAAGATAAAAACCTGAAATTTGCAGAGATTAAAAAAGAGCAAAAGGCGGCTTATCATGCAGGAGCATGCATGATTTCAAATTATCTGGTTACATTGGTTCACGCATCCAACCAAATTTTTGAACTTGCGGGAATTCCGAACGACATTCTCAGTCCTGCAACAAACACACTGATAACAAGTGCATTGCTAAATTTAAAAGGAAAAGAACCCCAAGAAGCTCTAACCGGTCCTATCAAGCGAGGCGATGCAGAAACAGTAAAGAAACACATAGAAATTCTTAGCAAAGACTTACCGGAATTAACCGAATTATATAAAGTCTTAGGCAAAGAAACGATGAATATGATAGACGATTATCGTCTGAAAAACATTTTAGAGTAAAACAAAAATCAAGATAAAATGAAAAAGAAAGTAACGGTAAAAACGTATCAAGAATTTAAAAACGAAGGTAGAAAAATCACCATGCTTACAGCCTATGATTATACCATGGCTAAGCTGGTTATTAACGCCGGAGTCGATTCGATTCTGATTGGCGACTCGCTGGCAATGACTATGCAGGGACACAGCTCAACGCTGCCTGTTACGGTAGATGATATTATTTATCATACCAAAATGGTAGTTCAAGCTAACACAAATGCACTGATAGTAAGCGACATGCCTTTCCTTTCTTACCACGTTTCGGTGGAAGATACGGTACGAAATGCCGGAAGAATAGTTAAAGAAGGTGGTGCAGAAGCCGTAAAACTGGAAGGTGGACGCAACATTATCGACCAAGTAAAAGCCATCATTGACGCTCAAATTCCTGTAATGGGACACTTAGGACTTACGCCTCAATCGGTAAATGCTTTTGGTGGTTTCAAAGTGCAAGGACGCGATGATGAGAATGCAAAACGAATTTTGGATGATGCATTGGCACTTCAAGATGCAGGTGTTTTCTCTATTGTTTTGGAAGGAATTCCCGAAAAACTGGCAAAAGAAATTTCCGAGCAACTATACATTCCAACTATCGGTATTGGTGCCGGAAAACACTGTGACGGACAAGTATTGGTATTGCAAGATATGCTGGGAATGTATGACAACTTTGTTCCGAAATTTGTAAAACAATACGCCAACTTAAACAGCGTAATTACTTCTGCTGTACAAGACTATATAAAGGAAGTGCAAGACGGAGATTTTCCAACGGAAGAATATACGTATAAATAAAAGATGAATGTTGGAAATTTTGCCTGATAGGATTAATTGTTTAACTAACATATTAAATTTCAGAGGTTTGTGCCTTTATTTCTCAACTTATAAACATTAAGATTATTTAGAAGCTTAGGCACATTAAGACCTACTTAATGAAAAACCTTAACGAGCCTTAATTTCTTAATGTTAAAGAAAACAATATCGGAAAAAAGAGCATACCTTAGTATAAAGAAAAACGAATAAAACAAATGATAATAACAACAATTTCCGAACTTCGAAACTACTTAAAAGCTCAACGTGCGGAGAATAAAACCGTTGGATTGGTTCCTACTATGGGATTTCTGCACGAAGGACACTTGTCGCTTATTAGACGTGCCAAAGCTGATAACGACGTAGTAGTTGTAAGCGACTTTGTAAACCCGACACAATTTGGTCCTAACGAAGATTACGAAACTTATCCGCGTGATATTGAGAGAGATACTGAACTTGCCGTTGGTGCAGGTGCGGATGTAGTTTTTTATCCTTCGGTAACGGAAATGTACCCGAAAGGAAGTTCTACTCTTGTGGAAGTGGAAGGCGATATTACACGTGTGCTTTGTGGAGCATCACGTCCTACGCATTTCAGAGGCGTAACTACGGTAGTAAATATGCTTTTTAACATTGTAAAACCCGACAAAGCCTACTTTGGACAGAAAGACGCTCAACAAGCTGCCGTACTGATGAAAATGGTTCGTGATACGCACCAAAACATTGAATTGGTGGTTTGTCCGATTGTACGTGAAGAGGATGGAGTTGCTATGAGCTCTAGAAATACTTACCTGAACGAAGAGGAAAGAAAACAGGCTACAATCCTTAATCAAGCACTTGCAGAGGGCGAAAAAGCATTTTTAGCAGGGGAAACAGCGATTGATAAACTTATTATGATTATTTCCGACAAAATTAATGAAATGCCGTTGGCAGAGATTGATTACGTAGGTATTTACGATTACCCGAATCTGACTGAAATCAAGAAAATTGAACATCAGGCACTTGCAGCTGTTGCTGTAAAATTTGGTAAAACCCGACTGATTGATAATCGAATTTTGGGGGAAGTAAAATAATCTTAAATGAATGTAGGGTATTTTATCTAATGTTATATTAATTCTTGTAAACAAGCGAACAAGTTCGAGCGGCCACGCCATCCCGATAGTATCTATCGGGAGGCGTGGTGAATTAGAAGCATTCAATGGGCTTTAGAGCCCAAACTTAAATAAATTTTGGCTAAAGCCTTATACCTCAAATCATTAATCCACGGCTTAAAAGCCGTGGCAATTGATTTAAGGTAAAGAATACGATAGTCATTTATCTTTTTATAGAAGACAATTAGAAAAATCTATGTATTTAACAATGCTAAAATCCAAGTTGCATCGGGCTACAGTTACCGAAGCCAACTTAAATTACACCGGAAGTGTTACCATTGACCGTGATTTGATAGATGCAGCCGGAATTTTCGTAAACGAAAAAGTGCAGATTGTCAACAATAATAACGGTGCGCGTTTTGAAACTTATGTAATTGAGGGAAAACGTGGAAGTGGAACAATCTGCTTGAACGGTGCTGCGGCTCGATTGGTACAACCCGGCGACAAAGTCATCATTATGGCTTATGCACACATGACACCTGAAGAGGCAGTAAACTACAAGCCTACAGTACTTTTATTGGGCGACAATAACCAAATTTTAAGAAAAATCACGGAAACTGCCGGACAGACTATTGATTGACAATACTGTTCGGTTGTTTGGATGTTTGGATGTTCGGTTGTTTGTAGTAGTCACGCCCCGAGTCGGTGAAATTTTTCAATGCAAGCAATTTAATCATACTGCTTCATCCACTTAACGACAAACTCGAGGTGCGACTAATAACCCGAAATCTGAAACTTTTAAGAATATGATAAATATTGCCATTACAGCCGGAGGAACTTCTGAAAGCATGGATGGAGTGCGTAAAATCACAAACATCAGCACGGGCTCTTTAGGTTGGCACTGCTTAGAAGCTGTACTAACCAAGTTCAACACACCGTCTGCTGCCGATTTTCATATTCACTACATCCACACTGAAAATGCAATTATCAAAGAACTAGCTGAAAAAGACAAAAAGAAAGTTCATTTTATTCCTGTAACGGATGCTGAAAGTGTATTTCAAGCTGTGGATAAGCTGACAAAAGAAGTGGAACTGGATTATTTTATCCATTCTATGGCAATTTCGGACTTTACATTTAGCTATTCGGTTAGTACTATCAGACTTGCACAAGAAATTGAAGCATTGCAAAGCGCAGATGGTTTTACGGATGAATGCGTACGTTCAATTTTAGAAAATCCACTTTCTAAACATTCTACAGGCGAAAAAATCTCATCGGATGATGATATTCTGATTGGATTAAAACGAACCAAGAAAGTCATCCCATTAATAAAAAAGAACGATTCGAATACGTTTTTAGTGGGATTTAAACTGCTTGCCAATGTGAATGAAACCGAATTACTGCGTGTTGCCAATGAACTGGCAGAAAAAAACGGTTGCGATTTGGTCGTAGCCAATGAAGTTTCCGCTATCGGCGAAACCAATCATCAAGCTATTTTAGTTAAAGATAAGAAGATTATTGCCCGAGCAGTTGGTAAATTCGATATTGCCAAACTGATTATTGACAGTATGATGGATGGCAGATGACAGATGTCGGATGACAGAAGACGGGAGAAGTCAGAAGATGGAAGACAGATGACGGAAGACAAAAGTCGAAAGACTGAAGACCAAATCAGTCGCGATACTAAAACCTAACAGGTTTTTGAAACCTGTTAGGTTTACTGAAGTCCGAAGCAAGAAGACAAAACATCCCGTAAATATAGTCATCCTAATAACATAAATAATTTGTGAAATTCGTAAAAATTCGCGTAATTCGTAATAGTATGAATATCAACAATCACGACACAAGTACAAAGAAAACCGTAGTAATCGGTGTTTCAGGCGGAATAGCCTGCTACAAAGCAATAGAAGTAGTAAATCAACTAAAAAAAGACGGCTACAACGTGGAAGTTATCATGACAAAAGCTGCTCAGCAGTTTGTTACGCCACTTACGTTCCAAACCATGTCGCACAATGCGGTAGTTACCGAAATGTTTGACCCTGTAGTAAAATGGGACACAAAACACATCGACCTGGCAAAAGCGGCAGATGTATTTGTCATCGTTCCTGCAACTGCCAATATAATCGGAAAAATTGCTAACGGCATAGCCGATGATATGCTCAGCACAACCGTGATGGCTGTAAAAAGTCCCGTGCTGATTTTTCCCGCTATGAATACGGCTATGTACGAAAACAGCATTGTACAAGAAAATATTCAAAAACTTATAAAGCACGGTTATCACGTATTTGGAACAGCGTCCGGCGAACTGGCTTGCGGCGATATTGGTACGGGGAAATTATTGGATTGGCAAGAGATTGTTACTGAAATTAGGAAATTCTTATAATAGAAAATTTTTATAAACACAAATAGAAACTATTTCATTGCTTTTTTGAAATAGTTTCTATTTTTTTACAGCAATATTTGATTTAAACAATCCAAAAAATCTTGATAAGAATTATAAAAACCATTCACTTTTTTTGTATCTTTGTGTTTCTCTATGAAAAATTATCTGTATTCCGGATTGAAAATATAATATAACCGATGATTACGAACCTTTTTTACTACATAGACGTGGCTATGCTTGTAACAGGCACCATTTTTGTCTTACTTTTTTTTACACAATTTAACGAAAACAAAGATACGTTGCGTAACTACCGCATATCTAAGCGATTGGTAGCAGTGGCTTTCTTTTTTGTTGCCGCAGGAAACCTTGTAGAGTTGCTTGGTCATTCCAACGACCCTGTGTATGTGTCAGAAGAGGACTTTATCATTATTAAAATAATAACACTCGCCACAGCTGTATCACAGGCTTTTATATTTACCATTGTCTCGGTGATGTTGCTTGACCCCAAAACCATCAAATTCAAACAACTTAGGTGGCAAACTGCTGTCGTTACTGCCTATATTGTAATAACTATATTGGGTTATCTCTTGTTGCCAAAGTCGTCGATAGAGCTGTTTATCCTCTTGCTTAATGTTGTATATTGCGGTGTGCTTATCTATTTTACAGTCTATTTTGTGCGTCGTTATCGTGCATTTCGTCGGGTGATGGACAACTTCTATTCAGACGACGTTGCTAGTCGTATGCGTTGGATTGCCGTGGCATTCTATGGTGCGCTTGGCGTAGGTGTGTTCGCTCTCATTACTACTCTATATTCGAACATTGTATTGAATATAGTTTTCAACCTCTCTTTGCTCTGCTTCTATACATTTTTTGGTATAAAATTGCTTAACTATCCTTGGCAGTTTGAGATGATAGAAAAGACAATGGTAGATACGCCAGTGGAAAAAAAGCCTGAGGAAGAACAGTCTTTTGCAGAAGTTACAACGGAAAATATAGTTTATGAAAAAACGCCTTGCCTCGACAGCAATATATGTCTAGGGCAGTGGATAAATGAAAAACATTTTTTGAAATCAGGTATTACCATCGACGATTTAGTTGATTTTTTAGGCATAAATCGCACCTACATTTCCTCCTACTTCAACGCAGAAAAGGGTATTACCTTCCGTCAGTGGATTAATTCTTTACGAATAGAAGAAGCTAAACATCTTATCACAGACAATCCCAAAATTACAATGACAGAACTTGCCTCTCGCTTGGGTTATGCCGATACTAGTACGTTTTTCCGTCATTTTAAAGCCATAGAAGGAGTTCAACCCTCTGTTTGGAAACAAGAAAACCTTTCTTAATAGCACGAAAATTTGGAACACAGATGACACTGATTGATAGGATTGAAACAGATGTTTCTTGTTCTGTGCTCTGTACTCTGTGCTCTGTATTCCGTGTTCTGTGCTCTGTATTCCGTGTTCCGAGTTTGAACGTCAAACCCGAAACCTAACCTCATCTTCTCATTTTCATATTTTCACATTTCATCGTCAAATTTCCATCTTTTTTAGCAAATTTAACAGTTTTGTTGTTTAGCCACTAAAATTTTGTTGTTTAGCCACTCCCTAACAATCCAACTTTTTGTATTTTTACAAAATCTTTTTAAGAAAATATGGAAGTACGAAGATAAGAGATAAAAGACAAGAAGAAGAACAACAACAAAGACAAATAATCATCAGTAGTAACCTTAAGTCCCCCTTGGGGAATTAGGGGCATAAAAGACAAAAACTATGAAACCAAAAACTTACAACCTTAAACTCACGCTCGCCATCACTCTGGCGATGCTATTCGGCACTGCAAACATGCAGGCAGCAACTTACGACCTTTGGATTTGTGGCGTACAGGTAACTGATGCCAATAAAGGCAATCTTACTGTTATCAACGGCACAAATGGCTGTACGGTAACAGGTACAGTAAACTACAACTCTGAATCGAAAACTCTTACGCTTAACAATGCGAACATCACTATACCGGATGGTGCAAATGCCATAAGATCCGCTATTGAAGGACTAACAGTTAATGTACAAAACAACAATACTGTAAATAGCGACGGATACGCTACAGTCCGATTCGAGAACTCTGCTACCATCAACGGCTATGGTACACTGAATGTAAGCCAAACTTCCGGTGGCTGGGCATTATTCGCGTATGGTAATTCATTGACCATAGAAAACTGCACCGTAAACGCTACCAGTAACGGACGCGGCATTACCTGCAACAGCGGCAACGTCTGTACGCTCATCATCAATAACGCCACCGTAACGGCAACAGGTACCGGCGATGGTTCTATCACTCACTTTGCCAATATAATCCTTAACGGCAGTACTATTACAGAACCTGCCGAAGCGGTTATCAGCAAAGGTGCGGAAACTTTTTATGCTGTGCGTAATTCAACATCAGGTGCTGTAGTTACGGATTTGGTAAAGATAGTAGCACCCACTTACGACCTTAAGATTTGTAACGTACGGGTAACCGATGCCAACAAGGGCAACCTAACCGCTGCTGTCAACAATGCAGGTAATGGCAGTACGGTAACGGGTACGGTAACCTACAACTCTACCACTAATACCCTTATGCTCAGTAACGCTACTATTACAGACCTTTCTGATTTTAGAGCTATTTATTCTAAAATTAACGGGTTGAAAATAGAGCTTGTGGGCACTAACACAATATCAGGCTCTTTTTATACAATTGAATTTGCCGGTAGTGGCAGCACCAATAATACTACCATTACCGGCAACGGTACACTTAACGTTAGCTGTCCGAGTGGTGAGGCAATATACGTATATAAAAACGCTCTTACCATTAAGGGATGCACAGTAAACACTAATGGTGATCGCGGATTCCGCGGTTTGTATGCTTCCCTTAGCCTTGAAGGTGCTAATGTAACAGCAATAGGTTCACAGAAAGGTTTAATCAGCGGTTTTTATAATGGAATAACCCTTAAAGGTTGCTCTTTTATCTCGCCTGCCGATGCACAAATAATAAATGGCGAAGTATGCGGTGCTGATGGCAATGTAATTAAAGGCGAAGTAAAGATTGGTATATCTAAATATGATTTATGGATTTGTGGGACGCAAGTAACCGGTGCTAATATGGATGACCTAAGCGTTATTAACGGTGTAACAGGTACGGTAAGCTACAACTCTGACTCGAAAACTCTTACGCTTAACAATGCGAACATCACTATACCGAATGGTGCAAATGCCATAAGATCCTCTATTGAAGGACTAATAGTTAATGTACAAAACAACAATACTGTAAATAGCGACGACTACGCCACGGTGCGTTTCGAGAAATCTGCTACCATCAACGGCTATGGCACACTGAATGTAAGCCAAACTTCCGGTGGCTGGGCATTATTCACGTATGGCAGTTCATTGACCATAGAAAACTGCACCGTAAACGCTACCAGTAATGGACGCGGCATTACCTGCAACAACGAAAACGTCTGTACGCTCATCATCAATAACGCCACCGTAACGTCAAAAGGGAATGTTGATGGTTCTATCACCCACTTTGCCAATATAATCCTTAACGGCAGTACTATTACAGAACCTGCCGAAGCGGTTATCAGCAAAGGTGCGGAAACTTTTTATGCTGTGCGTAATTCAACATCAGGTGCTGTAGTTACGGATATGGTAAAGATAGTGCCTGCCTACGACCTTTGGATTTGCGGCAAGCAGGTAACTTCTGTCAATAAAGACGACCTTACCGTTATCAACGGCTACGACGGCTGCACCGTATCGGGTGGCGTAAGCTACAACCCCGACACCCGAACCCTTACCCTCAACGGCGCTACTATTAACAGAACAAGTAGCAATACAATTGTTTGCTATGATGGTGGTGTAAATATAGAGCTTATAGGGGATAACACGGTAACAAGTAGCGATAATGCAATAGTTTTTAGTGATTTGAACGGACAAGCACCCGGCTCTATCTATGGCAGCGGCACGCTTAACGCAACATCAACAAACGGAATAGCAATATTTTCACTTGTTCCTCTTACCATCAAAAACTGTACGGTCAATGCCGTAAGTGGGAATTTCGGTCTTTTCAGTAATAATAAAAAACTGACTATCGACAGTGCTACCCTGTCGGCTACCGGAACAAACTACGGCTCAATCGTTGGTTTCAGCGAGCTAAGCCTTCTCAACTGTATCATCGCTCAGCCTCTAAATGCCGTTTATGACACTAACCAAAAAGCAATTGTCGTTGACGGCAATATCGTAAAAACACAGGTAAAAATAGAGCCTGAAATTCCATATAATCTATGGATTTGGGGCACACAGGTAACAAGTATTAACTGCAGCGACTTGGCAGCTATTATTGGTGCTACCGAGGGTTCAATAAGCTACGACCCTGCCACTACAACCCTTACGCTTGATAATGTTAAGACAGATAACTCCGGCGACAAAAATACGATTAAATCGAGCATTGAGGGGCTTAAAATAAATATTGTCGGCTCAAACACTTTAAAAGCTGACGGCTGGTCGCTTATAGATGTCAGCAGTAACAGCACTATCGAAGGCAGTGGTACGCTTAATATAGAAAACACTCGCGATGACTATTATTATTGTATAAATGTTCAAAATTCGGCTACGCTTACCATTAAAAATTGTAATCTAAATCTTACAAGTCCCAAAAGATGTATTATCGGTTACCTTAATGAGAAACTTATCATTGATAACGCTACCGTATCGGCTGCCAATAATGATTTTAATTATAAATTAGTCGCCGGTTTCAATACGATAAACCTTATCAACTGCTTTATCAGCGAACCTGCAGGAGCAAAGATAAACAACGGAAGTATAGATGTTGGTGTCAGCAAATTCTTAAAGATAATCCCCGGAACTGCCTACGACCTTTGGGTTGGCGGTGTGCGGGTAACTCCTGACAATAAGGACGACCTAAGCGTTATCCCCGCTGTAACGGGTACGGTAAGCTACAACCCCGACACCCAAATCCTTCTGCTTGATAACGCTACTATTAACTCCGGCATCATCTCTGAAATAGACGAGCTGATAATAGAGCTTACAGGCATCAGCAAGATAATTGCTAATAATGACGGCATTTTATCATACAAACCCTTTACCATTCAAGGTCGTGGTACGCTTAACGTTAATAGCAATACCGGCGTAGCAATATGGGCAAATGGCACTTCGCTTACTGTCAAAAACTGCATACTAAACCTTGTAGGTGCCACATACGGTATTTTCGGAGATAATGCAGGCTTAGCTACGCTTACTATTGACAATGCTGATGTGTCGGCACTCTCACACGTTATTGATGAGGGGCGTGGCGCAATCGTTGGCTTTAATGCGATAAATACTACCGACTGTAACATTATTGAGCCTTCCGGTGCGGTATTTAACCCCGATAAAAAGGCAATTTGCTATGCAGACGGCACTATTGTCAGCGGAAAATACAATCCGGTTAAGATAGCAGCAACATCTTACAATCTTTGGATTGGCGGTACGCAGGTAACGAATAACAATAAAGCTGATTTCACCGCCGGTGTAACTCAGGGTACCGTAAGCTATAACTCGGACACCAAAACCCTTACACTAACTAACGCTACCATTGATGCAACTACGGGTAATAACAAGGGAATTTTATCCGCTATCGACGAACTAACAATAGAACTTGTAGGCAATAACACGGTAAAAAGCGGCAACAATACGGGAATTTATTTGGAGAACCCCGCTACTATCAGCGGCAGCGGTACGCTTAATGTAACTGCAACGGGTACAGACCAAACAGCCATATATATTTACAAAACATGGTTGAAAATAAATAACTGTACGGTAGAAGCTGCCGGCAACGGGTACGGCATACGCGGTTTCAATGGCAGTGTAGAAGCACTTCGCATCAATAACGCTACTGTAACGGCACAAGGCGCGGGTGCAGGCTCTATTACCCACTTCAACATTATAGCCTTTTCCGGTATTATTGATATTACCGAACCTTTGGATGCGGAAATAAGATGGGGAGCAGATGCCGCTTATGCCGTGCGTGATAAAGCATCGCAAGCCATTATCACAGACAAGGTAAAGATAGGGCATATACCTACGTTTATAAAAGACGGAAACTGGAATGAACCTGCCAATTGGAGTACCGGAACAGTTCCCGGTGCTACTCAAAAGGTGGTTATACTCGGCACTGCAAAAATAACCGAAGATATAGAAGTAGCTGAATTTAAGATTTATTCAGGTTATTATATTATAGTAAATCCGGGAAAGAAACTAACTGTTACCCGTAAATCTATTAACGATGGTACCATTTTTCTGCTTTCCAATGCTACTAACGGCACTGCTACACTGGTGGGAGATGTGTCGGGACAAGCTGAGGTACATCAAGCGGCTGTAAATTATCGTACCTATTACCTAAGTTCACCTGTAAGCGGTACGGTTACTACAAGCGCCAATATGGGTAATTATATTACATTCACTGAAACTACCGACCAATGGACATCGCCTGCACCTTTTGCCAACATTAACCCGGTAGCAGGAAAAGGCTACGGTGTGCAGGTTGGTGTAAATGTGGCAGAAAGTGAAAGAGGAAAAGCTACTACTTTTAACTTTACAGGAACACTAAACAATGGAGAGGTAAAAATTCCTATCACTTCCGGTAATAAGCAATTTAACTTCGTAGGTAACCCTTATCCGTCTTACTTAAATACGATTAAAGTCGTTGCGAATCCTAATATAACCAAATCGCTATGGTTCTATTCGAAATTAGCTGATAATACCCCTTATCAATTTACGGCTTACAATGTTCCTACGGGTCTAAGTATTCCTGATGAGGGACACGACTACGGATATATTCCGCTGATGCAAGGCTTCTGGGTAAAAGCCAATGCGGATGTTGATTATACATTCAGCAATGAAATGCGAGTACACAAGCCTGCGGGCAGTCCGGCTATATTCCGTGCGCCGCAAGCAAAGGAAAGACAACTTCTTCGTCTGCAACTAAGCAACGGTACAATAAAAGACGAAACTGCTATCCTGTTTAGCGAAGAGGCTACTAATGAGTGGAACACGCCTAAAATGATGGACCAAAAACTCTGCATCTATACGCTGAAAGACGGTGAAAACTTGGCGCTAAATAGCAGCAAAGCCATCAACTACGATGTGGAAATTCCGGTAGGAGTTAAAGTGGAAAGTGGTGTATATACCTTCTCTGCAAGCAAGTTGGAAAACTTCGGTACGGAAAAAGTATTCTTACTGGATAAAGTAGCCAATACAGTTACTAATCTAAGCAACAACGACATCCACACCGTAAACTTTGCGGAAGCATACGAAGGCACAGACCGTTTTGCATTGGTATTTCCACGTTCAGGCGTTATTACCGGATGGGATGGAGCGACGCAAACAGAGTTCTTTGCCTTTGCAAAAGACAAACGTATAATCGTAAGCACGGACGCACAGTCCGGCACCATTTACGTATATAACAGCGTAGGTCAGCAAGTAGCCTCAAAAGCTATCAGCGGAAAACTCACTACCGTATCAACCGTACTTTCGGAAGGAGTTTACGTAGTAAAATTGAATAACCGAACTACAAAAGTAGTGGTGAAGTAACACCGGGACAGTGAATTTCCCAACCCGCTGTTACCCAAGAACTGGCTTATAGCCAGCTCTTGGGTTGAAAGTAGTCAGTAGTCAGTAGTTTTGAGAAGTAGTTGCTAACTTGAAGTTAGCGGCTACTTAACTACTTAACAGACGGCAAGATGAAATACAAAATGAAATATAAAATATAAAAAAACATAATCACCACTTCCCTCTTAACAGCACTCCGTACCTCCCCATTTCCCTTGAGGGGAAAGTCCCGAAGGAGATGGGGGTTGGGGATGATTTAGGGGATTTTTAACAAAAACAACTATGAAAACTATTCTTAAACACAAACTCACGCTCGCCATCATTCTGGCGATGCTAATGGGCGCTGCCAACGTACAGGCAGTAGATTATGACCTATCGATTTGTGGCGTACAGGTAACGGATGCCAATAAGGACAACCTAACTGCTGCTATCAACAATGCAGGTAATGGTAGTACGATTACGGGTACGGTAAAATTCAATTCCGACAACAATACTGTCAGACTTGAAAATGCGAATATTTACACACCGGGTGTTGCTATTGCGGGTAGCAATAATAAAGTAGAGCTTGTTGGCAATAATACAATAACAAGTCTTCATGATGGAATAGTGGCAGTCTCCTCTATCGAAGGAAAAGGTACGCTTAATATCAACATAACAAGTGATAACGGCGTAGCAATAGGAACTGAAGGATATTCGTTAACCATACGCGATTGTACGATAAATACAAATGGAGGAGTAAGTATTGTCGGCTCAGATGATATACTTACCTTTGAAAATGCAGCGATTACGGTAACCAATAGCAATACAAATTATGGAGCAATCATACGCTTTAATGATATAAGGTTTAATTCTTGTGAGATTAATCAGCCTATCGGCGCTGTTTTTAACCCACAAAAAAAAGGCAATTTGTGATGCTAATGGAAATATAGTTACAGGAACAGTAAAAATAGAGAGAACAAAATACGACCTCTGGCTTTGCGGCACGCAGGTAACATCTGGCAATAAGAATGAATTAAACGTTATTCCCGGCGTTAGTGGTACGGTAACCTACAACCACGACACTAAAACACTTACGCTCAACAACGCCAATCTCAGCATGGCGTCGGGTGCAAACACCATCAAGTCCCAAATAGACGGACTGACGATAAATGTACAAGGCACCAACAACGTCAGTAGCGACGACTACGCCACAGTGCGGTTCGAAAAGTCTGCCACTATCACAGGTGGAGGCACGCTCAACGTAAGCCAAAACAAACCCAACCAACCCGGCTGGTCGATATACGCACATAACAATTCATCGCTTACAATTAAAACCTGTACGGTAAACACCACCAACGGCAGTGCAGGTATTATCGGCAGCAAGGGTGGCACACTTACCATTGATAACGCCTACATATCGGCTAGCTCGTCAGGCGAATCTGTCAGCCGCTTTGCAGATATAGTGCTTCGCAGTGCCGCCATTATGGAGCCTGCGGGAGCTGTTGTCAGTACCGGTTCAGACACTTTCAAAGCAGTGCGTAATGCAAGCGGAGCCATCCTCAGCGGAACGGTAACGATAGAGCCTTTCTACGACCTCTGGATTTGTGGCAAACAGGCAACGCCTCAGAATATAGACAACCTGGAAGCGCTTACCGTTGGTGCAAGCGGCACGCTGAAGTACGACCCCGCGAACAAGAAACTTACGATGAACAACCTCGTTATCTTGGACTTTACTACAAACATAAATGAACCGCGTATCAAGTCTAATATCGAAGGACTTACCATCGAGATTTTAGGTAATGACAATAATATATATAACGGACTGAAAGGAATAGAGCTCAACGGTGCCACCACCATAACAGGCGGAGGCAAGCTGCGGTTATCCAACAGCGGCTACGAGTTTGGAATCCATTCCACCGCACAGCTTACCATCAGAAGTTGTACGGTAGATGTGGTTTCTCAAAACGGAGGTATCACAGGTAACGGCACCAACAAGCTCACCATCGACAACGCCACCGTTACCGCCAACGCTACCAACGCGGGTGTTATTACCAACTTCGGCAATATCGTACTCAAAAACTCGCTTATCGCGGCACCGCAGGGAGTAATGGTAAGCAAAGCCTCAGACAGTTTCTTTGCTTTCCGCCACAACCTTACGGGTAACGTAATTGTAAACCAACAGATAAATATAGTACCCGGAACCATCTACGACCTTTGGATTAACGGCGTGCAGGTTAACTCCCAAAACAAAGACAACCTCACTGTTATCCCCGGTGTAACGGCAGGCACGATAAGCTACAACCCTACTTCCAAAACCCTTACGCTCAACAATGCCAATATCAACATGCCGGACGGTGCAAACGCCATCAAGTCCGGTATAGAAGCGCTGAACATTGATGTACAAGGCGATAACAACAGTGTAAATAGCAACGGATGGGCAACAATGCGGTTCGACAAGTCTGCCACCATCAAAGGCAGCGGCAAGCTCAATGTAAGCCATTCCGCCATTCAAGGCTGGACAATCTTTGCATCCGGTAATTCAGTACTTACCATCGATGGCTGCACGGTAAACGCCACCAGCACCGGACGCAGTATTACCGGCGACGACAACGGTACCCTTACCATCAACAACGCCACCGTAACATCAACCGGACCCAACGGCTCTATCACCCACTTTGCCAATATAAATCTTAACGGATGTGCTATCTCCGAACCAACGGGGGCAAGTGTAAGCAAAGGAGCAGATATCTTTTATGCCGTACGTAATGCTGACGGTAATATCATCACGGAAACGGTAAAGATACTTCCCGGCACAGCCTACAATCTCTTTATTTGCGGAGTACAAGTAACTTCTGTCAATAAAGACGACCTCACCGTTATCAACGGCTACAACGGCTGCACCGTATCGGGTGGTGTAAGCTATAATCCCGTCACCCGAACCCTTACCCTCAACGGCGCTACTATTACCAAAACAAACGGCGATGCTATTAATTGCGATGATGGTGGTGTAAATATAGAGCTTATAGGGGATAATACGGTAACAAGTTACGGTACGGCAATAGATTTTGATATTTTGAGAGGACAAGCACCCGGCTCTATCTATGGCAGCGGCACGCTTAACGCAAGCTCAACAAACGAAATTGCAATAGAAACCGCTGTTCCGCTAACTATTAAAAACTGTACTGTAACCGCCACAGGCAAAGAAAACGGCATTTTAGGGTATAGTAATAATAAACTAACTATCGACGGTGCCACCGTGTCGGCTACCGGCACAGACTTAGGCTCAATCTTTGGTTTCAGCGAGTTAAGCCTTCTCAACTGTGCCATCGTTCAGCCTCTAAAAGCCGTTTATGACGCTACCCAAAAAGCTATTGTCGCTGACGGCAATGTCGTAAAAACGCAGGTAGATATAGTACCGGGTTACGGTCTGTGGATTTGCGGCACGCAGGTTACCGATGCCAACAGAGCCGACCTTACCGCTATCCCCGGCGTATCGGGTACTGCCGCAAGCTACGACCCTGCCACCAACACCCTTAGCCTCAATGCCGCTACTATCAGCAGTGCAAGCAACGCGGGTGCTATCTTTTCTAAGATTGAAGGCATGAAAATAGAGCTTACAGGCAACAGCAGCGTAACAAGCACTGTTCAAGATGTAACTGTCTATGCAATTGAGTTTTACGGCACAGCATCAAACACCATCGAAGGCAGCGACACGCTTAATGCAAAAGCCAATGGAGGGAAAACCATAAAAGTGCTTAACACCCTGGATATTAACAACTGTACACTCAATGTTACAGGAATATTTATGGGTAACGGCACAAGTTCTCAGCTCAATTTCCTTAACGCCAATGTATCGGTTATCGTAGGCGAAGGTGCTTTCCCGCCTGTTCAAGGTTTTGCAACTGTAAACTTTACCGACTGCGGCATTGTGCAGCCTGCGGGTGCAGCCTTTAATCCCGGCTTAAAGCAAATATGCGACAAAAACGGCAATCCTGTTCTATCAGATATAAGGATAGAGCCTATTGTTCACTACAACCTATGGATTGCCGGCATAAAAGTATCCAATCTTGATAAAGACGACCTTACCCTTATCCCCGGCGTAACGGGTACCGCGAGCTACGACCCCGCTACCCACACCCTACGCCTCGAAAACGCCAATATTACAAGCTCAGATGCTTCCGGTGGCATTTACTCGTTAATTGATGGTCTGCAAATAGAGCTTATCGGCACCAACAGGGTAGAGGCAACTAATTCCGTAGCTAACGGAGTATATCTCGCACTAGAGACTACTATCAAAGGCGGTGGTACGCTAAACGTAGAGGCACTCAATACTGCTATACGTACAGAGGCAAGGCATTTGACTATTATGAACTGTATGGTAAACGCCGTAGGTGAACAGTATGGGATTAACGGTTTTAGTAGTGACTATTCAAGACTTGCCGTCAAAAACGCCACTCTGTCGGCTACCGGTGCGGGTCGAGGCTCGATAAGCGGTTTTAGAGTGTTAGACCTCTATTCCTGTAAATTTACTCAGCCTGTGGGTGCCTTTTTCAATGCTGGATATAAAGCAGTATTTGATGCTAACGGCATAGTAAAAACTACGGTTAAGATAGAGCCTACTTACGGACTGACTATCTGCGGCGTAGAGGTTACAGACGCCAATAAAGACGACCTCACGGCTATCCCCGGCGTAACGGGTACCGCAAGCTTCAATGCTCAGACCAAGACCCTGCGTTTGGAAAATGCCGTTATCACATCTACAACCGCCGATGCCGCTATCCGTGCCGATAGCGACACCCTGAAAATAGAGCTTGCAGGCAACAATAATAAGGTAACAGCAAGTGGTCAGAACAACAAGGGCATTTATCTGTTTGTGGACGATGCAACAATCTACGGCAACGGGAAGCTTAGCATAGATGCACCGGCGGAAGCTGTGCTTGTAGAAGGCGTTAATGCGTCTAACCCTGCTGCTTTGACCCTCAAAGACATCATGCTCACTGCCGTAGGTGGATATGAAGGTATCTACGGACGTCACTCTAAACTTATCCTCGATGGTGCCACCGTATCTGCCACAGGTAGCAGACACGGCTCAATCGTAAACTTTAATAGTATCGACTTTAAGGATTGTAAAATTCTGTCGCCTGCGAGTGCGGTGTTCAACCCTACCGTAAAAGCCGTATGCGATGCTCAGGGTTATATTATTAAAAGCGAGGTTAAGATAATACCTGCCTACGAACTCTATATCTGCGGTGTGCAGGTTACCGCTCTCAACCAAAACGACCTGACCGTTATCAACGGCACAAACGGCTCTACGGTGTCGGGTTCGGTAAAATACATCCCCGAAACCAAAACCCTTCGCCTCGATGGTGCTGCTATTACTGCCACAATCAGCGATGCTATTCGTTCTATAAATGGCGGTATCAATATAGAGCTTATAGGAAATAATACGGTAACAGGTCTTGCTACGGCAATAAAAGTTGAAAAATCCGGCGAAGGAAAACTTGTAACTATCTGCGGCGGCGGTACGCTAAATGCGAATGCAGGTGTAGCAATAGAAACAGATGGAGGTGTACCACTAACTATCAGAAACTGTACGATAAATGCCACAGGCGGAACTTTCGGTATCGAATGCGGCGATACGCTTACTATCGACGGAGCCACCGTGTCGGCTATCGGTACTGCTTTTGGCTCAATCTATGCTACAAAGCATTTACAGCTTATCAACTGTATGGTATCTCAGCCTGCGGGTGCAGCTTACGATGCTACCCAATACTTTATCTGCGATGCAAACGGCGTGGTAAAGAGTGAGGTTAAGATAATACCCACCTACGACCTTACAATCTGCGGCGTGCAGGTTACTGCTCTCAATAAAGACGACCTGACCGTTATCAACGGCACAGACGGCTGCACGGTATCGGGTTCGGTAAAATTCATCCCCGAAACCAATACCCTGCGCTTAGAAAATGCCAATATCCGTTCAACCACAAACAATGGTATCTCAAACCTTATCGACGGCTTAAAGATTGAAGTTATCGGCAACAGCAATACCGTAGAGAGTGCAAATGATTATGGAATAATATTCCGTAGTTCAGGTTCTATTGAGGGTGGCGGCTCGCTTACCGTAAATGCACTAATCTACTCAGCTATAGGTACATATAGTAATAATAAGATAGCTATTAAAAATTGTACGGTAACTGCCAACGGAGGAGAGGCAGGCATCTATGGAGCCTATGGTAATTTGCATCTTATTATTGATAACGCTACGGTATCAGCCACAGGCACCAACAACGGCTCAATCATAGGCTTTGAGAAACTAACCCTTAACCATTGCGTGATTGCTCAGCCTACGGATGCGGTGTTTGATGCAGGAGCAGAAGCCGTAATCAACCTTTATACGAGAGAGGTTATTAAAACCGAGGTTAAGATAGTACCGGGTTATGAACTTGAAATTTGTGGCGAGAGGGTAACACCAAGCAATATGAACGACCTTACCGTTATCAACGGAACAAACGGCTGTACAGTAACTGGTTCAGTAAAATACATCCCTGAAACCAATACCCTTCGCCTCGATGGTGCTACTATCAATAGTGGTTCAGGTAGTTTTAGTGCTGTTGCTTCCAGAATTGACGGGATGAAAATCGAGCTTACAGGTACCAATACGATAACATCCAATAACTCGATGACAATGAATTTAACTAGTTTCGACAAAAGAAAAACCTTTACTATCGAGGGTGGCGGTACCTTAAATGTATTATCAAACTTAGCAGGAATAATTACATACGATTCTCTGACAATTAAAAACTGTACGGTGGCTGTTACAGGAGGTGATTATGGCATTGCAGGCGGCGATGTTAATAACTGTTATCTTGTTATAGATAATGCCGCCGTATCTGCCGCAGGCACCGCACAAGCCTCAATCGCTGGCTTTAATGATATAGAGTTTATCGGCAGTAAGCTTGTAGAGCCTTCGGGTGCACTCTTTAACCCTGCTCACTACGCCATCTGCGACAGTCAGGGTAATCCGATAAAAGCTTTGGTAAGGATAATCCCCGCCTACAACCTTTGGGTTTGTGGCGAGCAGGTTACCGCTGATAATAAAGACGACCTGACCGTTATCAACGGCACAAACGGCTGCACGGTATCGGGTTCGGTAAAATACATCCCCGAAACCAACACCCTGCGCTTAGAGAATGCCTATATCAGTGCAACCACAAACATAGCAATCAGAAACAGTATCGACGGCTTAAAGATTGAAGTTATCGGCAACAGCAATACGGTAGAAAGTGCAGATAATGCCGGGATTGAATTCTATAATTCAGGCTCTATCGAGGGTGGCGGCTCGCTTACCGTAAATGCACCAAACTTAGCAGCTATATATACATATAATAATAATGTTAAGATAACTATTAAAAACTGTACGGTAACTGCCAACGGGGGAGAGGCAGGCATCAATGGTACCACTAGTAATTTACATCTTATTATTGATAACGCTACGGTATCAGCCACAGGCACCAATCTCGGCTCAATCTGCGACATAAGCAAATTAACCCTTGACAATTGCGTGATTACTCAGCCTGCGGATGCGGTGTTTGATGCTGGTGCAGAAGCCGTAATCAACCCTAATACGAGAGAGGTTATTAAAACGGAGGTTAAGATAATACCGGGTTATGAACTTTGGGTTGCCGGCGAAAGGGTAACACCTACTAACATGGCTAACCTAAGCGGTACATTCGCAGACGGCACAGTATCGGGTAATGTCAGCTACAATCCACAGACCAAGACCCTTACGCTCGATGGTGCAGATATTACCGTCAATTCAGGTTATTACGGTGCTATTAATACCAAAGTTAATGGAATGAAAATCGAGCTTGTAGGCAGTAATACCATAACAATCAATACCAATCACGCGGGAGTTCGTTTTGACATGACATCGTCTAATAGCATTGAGGGAAGTGGTTCGCTTACTGTGAATGCACCTAACTATTATGCTATTGATGCCGGAGATACATTGATAATCAAAAACTGTACACTTACTGCCAATGGAGATATTTTTGGTATTGGACGTTATATGGGATATGCTAAAAAACTTATTATTGATAACGCCACGGTATCAGCTACCGGTGCAGGCGAGGGGTCAATCAAAAGCTTTGATGATATAGAACTTATTGGTTGTGTGCTTACTCAGCCTGCCGGTGCATATTTTAACAGTATTGAAAAAGCAATTTATGATGGCACTGAGGTTGTTAAAACGGAGGTTAAGATAATACCGGGTTATGAACTTAAAATTTGTGGCGAAATAGTAACGCCAAGTAACATGGCTAACCTAAGTGGCACATTCGCAAACGGCACTGTGTCGGGTAATGTCAGCTACAATCCACAGACCAAGACCCTTACGCTTGATGGTGCAGATATCAGTAGTTCAAATATAGCTGCTATTGAAACCTTTATTAATGGACTGAAAATAGATGTTATAGGTACCAACACTGTAACAAGTAATACCAATCAGGAAGGAATTTCATTTAGGAAACAGTCTTCCTACAACAGCATCGAGGGTAGTGGTTCTCTTACGGTAAATGCACCAAATTACAATGCTATACGGTCAAACGATACATTGGTAATTAAAAACTGTACGATAAATGCCATTGGTGGATATGCAGGTTTTTGGGGACGAGATAAACTTACCATTGACAACGCCACCGTATCAGCCACAGGCACAAATAAAGGCTCAATCTATGACTTTGATGATATAGAGCTTATCAATTGTAAAATTGTAGAGCCTTCGGGTGCTGTCTTTAACTCTACCCAACGCGCCATTTGCGACAATCAGGGTAATGTGATAAAAACTTTGGTAAGGATAATCCCCACCTACAACCTTTGGGTTTGTGGCGAGCAGGTTACCGCTGATAATAAAGACGACCTGACCGTTATCAACGGCACAAACGGCTGCACCGTATCGGGTTCGGTAAAATACATCCCCGAAACCAACACCCTACGCTTAGAAAATGCCAATATCCATGCAACCACAGGCAATGGTATCGAAAACAATATCGACGGCTTAAAGATTGAAGTTATCGGCAACAACAATACGGTAGAGAGTAGTGCAAGTAGTTTTGGAATTGAATTCTACAAATCAGGTTCTATCGAGGGTGGCGGCTCGCTTACCGTAAATGTACCAAACGGCATAGCTATAAAAGCATCTTTTGATAATATCAAGATAACAATTAAAAACTGTACTGTAACTGCCAACGGTGGATATGCAGGTATTTTCGCAGGTCCTTTCTCTAACACGGAACTTGTCGTTGACAACGCTACGGTATCAGCCACAGGCACCAATCTCGGCTCAATCTGTAACTTAAGCGAATTAACCCTTAACAATTGTGTGATTATTCAGCCTACGAATGCGGTGTTTGATTTAGATGATTTAGGTGTAAAAGCCGTAATCGACCCTAATACGGGAAAGGCTGTTAAAACCGAGGTTAATATAATACCCGCAAATTTACCGATATTTACCGGCGCAGGCGACTGGACAATTCCGACTAATTGGAATACAGGCACTGTCCCCGATGCTACGCAAAAGGTAATTATCGACGGCAATGCGGCAATCAGCAGCGATTTAGAAGTAGCAGGGTTTGTGATTAATGCAGGTAAACTCATCGTAGTAAATTCGGGAAAGAAACTAACTGTTACCAACAAATCGACCAACAATGGTACCATTGTTCTGCATTCTAGTGCTACTAACGGCACAGCTACACTGGTGGGAGATGTGGCAGGTAAAGCTATCGTATGTCAAGCAGCAGTAAATTATCGCACCTATTACCTAAGTTCACCGGTAAGCGGTATGGTTACTACTACCAAGCTGGGTAAATACATTACCTTTACCGAAAGCACCGACCAATGGACACCTAATCCGGCAGAAGACTTCGCAAACATTAGTCCGGTAGCGGGAAAAGGCTATGGCGTGCAAGTGGGTGCCGATGTGGCGGAAAGTGATAGAGGAAAAGCCACTACTCTTAGCTTTACAGGAACACTTAACAACGGAGACGTGCCAATCGCTATCACATCCGCTGACAGACGATTTAACTTCTTAGGTAATCCTTACCCGTCATACTTAAATACGATTAAAGTCGTTGCGAATCCTAATATAACCAAATCGCTGTGGTTCTATTCGAAATTAGCTGATAATACCCCTTATCAATTTACAGCTTACAATATTCCTACGGGTCTAAGTATTC
>DUQG01000060.1 GCA_012837935.1 Bacteroidales bacterium | reverse complement strand
TGTAACACGGGTTTTGCGTCAGGCGGGGTGACGTGCAAACTTGGGACTTTGTGCTTCTATTCAAGTTCAGTGCTGGCAGACAGTTTAGTGCTTCGAAATCCGCCCGAACGCAAAGCCCGAAACCGTTGTGCGTCAGTGTAAAGAGACAGCCGACACGTAAATGGCACATTTGGTTTTTTCGATACACGAGCCAACTCTCAAAAAACAAAAGAGCCATTTTTTGCCTACGTTCAGATAGACAAACAGAATTAAAAAAGTAACTTTGTGGAACAAAAAATAAATATGACATATTACGAGAAAATAAGAGAATTAACTAAAACAGTTCCAGTAACTTTGGTGGACTTCGGACTACCAAGAGACCTTGTAAGAACACCAACGCAAGCATCATCTAATTTTATCACAAATAAAGAACAAGGGGATTGGGCTGAAAACCTTGTTACGAGAGCGATTAACGAGACTTCAAAGAATTTCGTTGCTGTAAAATACGGAAAATCTGACGATTTAATCGCAGGTGACGAAGGCTTTGACAGCTTCTATCAAGAATTTCAAAATGAATTAGATACAATAGGAAAAAGACCCGATTTGTTGATTTTCAGAAAATCTGATTTTGACAAAGAATTAGGTTATGACATTAGCCGCGTTCCACACAATACTATAACGGATTATGTTAAAAAAGCTATCGCAGGAATAGAAGTTCGTTCGAGTGCGTTTTTAATTGACCGTTATGAACAAGCAATGGTAATTCGAACTGAAAGGTATTCTCAATTAGCTTTAAATACGAGAGATAAAATACTTTCTGAATATTCTGATTTATTAGAACATCCAAACCGAAGTAAATACATTCCTGTTTTGCAATCAATCACAGCCGAAACTTTAAGCGTTACTGATTTTAAAGTACCGGGATGGAGTTCATCTGAAAGATTGGTTCAGTTAAACAATCATTTCAAAGAACTTAAAAGAGCAATCAAAGAAATTCAGAAAAGAGATTTTCTATCTATTACGCCAAAAGTTGAAGACATTAAAGTAGTTTATAAATGGATTGAAACTTTTAATGTTCCACATTACTATTTTCAGGTTTTCTTTGACAAGGTTTATGGTATTTCCTTTGAACAAATTTTACAAATAATTTCAGACCCCGATAAAGAAGGTATAATCTTTTCAGTAGAAAAAGACACCAAAAATCAAAATAAAACTACCATTAAGATTAATTCAAAAAGTGGATTACAGATTGCATATAAAGTTGAAGAACCCATACATAAGAGTGTTCGTAAGGAAATGGGTAGAGGACGACTTTTATTTTATGTAACTTTTGAAGGTGGGACAGCTTATCTTGATGTAGATAACCTTATTCACATTCTTGGAATTGATAATAATGAATTCTAATGATTGACGTTAAAAACATATTGCAAGCAACAAACAATCAAGTTGAGAAAAACTACTCTAAGATAATTTCCTTAGAGCACAGGAAAAAGTTTGCCCAATTCTTCACTCCTTTTCAACTAGCATCATTAATGGCAGATTGGTTGTTAGGGAATCAAGAGCTAAAAACAGTTTTAGAACCAGCTTTTGGTTTAGGTATTTTTACAAGAGCTTTATTAAGTAAAAAATCAGATTTATTAATAAAAGGTTTTGATATTGATGAAACAATTCTATCCGAAGCAAAAGCGATTTTCAGCGATTTCCCGAATATCGAATTACTCTTGGAAGACTATATGTTCAATGATTGGAACAACAAATATGATGGTATAATTTGCAATCCACCCTATTTTAAGTTTCACGATTATGACAATAAAATAATTTTAAATGAAATCGAAAATCATTTAAATATCAAACTCAATGGATTCACAAATCTTTACACACTTTTTTTATTAAAATCCATTTATCAGTTAAACTCAAACGGCAGAGTTGCTTACATTATACCTTCGGAGTTTTTAAATTCAGATTACGGAAAACTTGTAAAATCGGCACTAATTAAGAATAAAGTTTTAAGGCATATAGTCGTTTTCGATTTTGAAGAAAATGTTTTTGATGACGCTTTGACAACTGCGTGTATTCTTTTGTGCTCAAATGACAAGCACAATCAGAAAGTAAAGTTTACAACCATTAAAAAGATAGATGATTTAGAGCAAATTAAAAATTACATTTTAAGATATCCACATAACAATGCTGACGATTCAACTATTAGCATAAGCGACCTTGAGCCAGAAATAAAATGGCGTAAATATTACCAAAAGCAAAACGGAATTAGATATAAAAATTTAATTCCATTTTCAAGTGTAGCAAAAGTTGTTCGTGGAATTGCCACGGGCGCAAATGAATATTTCACATTTTCTAAATCAAAAGCAAACCAATATGGGATTGATGAGAAATATTTACTTCCCTGCATCTGTAAAGCTGTTGATGTTAAAGACAACTTTTTTACGAATGATAATTTCAATACTTTAGTAAATAATGATAGACAAGCGTTCTTATTAAATGCAATAGGTTCTCAAGATGAAAGTGTTTTAAAATACATTGAACTTGGAGAGACAACAGGAATTGATAAAAAATATCTAACATCTTGTAGAACTCCGTGGTATTCTTTAGAAAATCGCCCACCCTCACCAATTTGGGTTTCTGTTTTCAATAGAAGTGGACTAAAATTCATTAGAAATGAAGCAAATATTTCCAATCTAACAACATTTCATTGTGTTTATCCCGTTCAAAATAGCTTGTTCGAAAATGTGAATATTGATGTATTATTCGCATATCTTTTGACAGATGTTGCAAGAGAGATATTTGAAGACAATCGAAGAGAATATGGTAACGGACTTCAAAAATTTGAACCTAATGACCTTAATAAAGCGATGATGCTTGACCTAACATTGCTTGACAAGAAAACTGAAAATAAAATCATAGAACTTTACAAGAAATATAGGGAGACAGCTATAAACAAATCACCAGACGACAGTCTTTTGGTTGAAATAAACAACATTTTTAAAACGAAATATTCCCAATGCTAAACAGTCACACACATTGCCAAGTTGCACCAGCAGACACGCAAGCCAAAACTTCGCAAAGAATGTGTCTATTCCAACCCCTCAACTAACAGACGATGAGGACGAAAAAAAGAACACCGAACGCACAACAGCAGTTTGGCAAAATGGCGGGTTAAGTCGTATATTCAACGGCAGTTCTTCGATTAAACTTTTGTGCAAAACTGAACATTTAGACTTTGATTTCCGCCACTTCGCCAAGCTGCAAACCGTTTTATTTAATATAACAAACATTTTGTAGGAAAATTATTGGGAATTCATTTTTTCCTGCTGAATGTGAATAAAAAAAGAATAAGTATATATGCTAAGACAAATGTATTATAGTAATACAGATTATTTTTGTTATGTGTTGATTTGTACAATAATTTTAAAATCATTGAAATGAAAGAAAAAATTCTCGCATTACTGCAGGCAAAATTCGCAGGCGTGCGTAAAGACGGATTAAATCACC
>DUQG01000015.1 GCA_012837935.1 Bacteroidales bacterium | reverse complement strand
TGCCTTTAATAATTGAATTTATCCTAACAATTTTAAGTAATAATATGCATCATGAAAAAAGTTTATTTTTTAATGTTTTTGTTTGACTGCCTGGTTGCAGTAGTTTTTCCCAAACCGGTAGAGGTGAGATGTTGCTTCAAGAATTTTCAAATTGGAAATCTTTAAAATATACGTGAATTGCCCGTGGTCTCTTTTAGAAACGGATAATCTTGATTTATGATTTATTTAATTAGAATTTTTTTTATTTCATAGAGTTCTTTTGTGTAAATGAGCAATAATATTAATTATATTATACGTGAAATTACCCCGTTGTCCAATAAAGATTGTTTTTATATCGTGGATCGTAGGAAGACCGAATTTACCTACCCACTTCATCATCATGCCGAATATGAACTCAATTATATTGAAAATGCAAAAGGTGTTCGGCGGATAGTGGGGGATTCTGTGGAAATTATTGGGAATTACGATTTAACCTTAATTACGGGTGAAGGTTTAGAACACGTGTGGGAACAATACCATTGCAAGTCTGATAATATCCGAGAGATCACTCTTCAATTTTCTCCAAACTTGTTTGCCGATAGTTTTATTCAAAAAAATCAGTTTGACAGCATTCGAAGAATGTTTGAAAAAGCAAAAAAAGGGATTAGTTTCCCGATGGAAGCAATTATGAAAGTTTATCCTTTATTGGATACTTTGTCATCGGAAGTAGAAGGATTTTATGCGGTGATAAAATTTCTTTCCATTTTGTATGAACTTTCTCTTTTTGACAATATTCATCCTTTAGCAAGCTCGTCTTTTGCAAATACAGATGATAGTGCCGACAGCAGGCGAGTATTGAAAATATATGAATATATTAATCTCCATTATAAAGAAAATATTCGATTAAAAGATTTGGCCGATTTGGTAGGAATGACCCCTTCTTCCTTAAGTCGTTTTTTTAAATTTCGTGCCGGAAAAACAGTCTCAGAATATATTATCGATATTCGATTAGGGTGTGCTTCCAGACTATTAGTCGATACTACCAATTCAATAACTGAAATCTGTTACGATTGTGGTTTTAATAATTTGTCGAATTTCAATCGAATTTTTAAAAAGAAAAAAGGGTGCACTCCGAAAGAATTCAGAGAAAATTTTAGAAAAACAAAAGTCATAATTTAACTTTTTAATCAAAATAGTATCATTTTTAGCTAAATTATGCACTATAAAACATTATTTTTCAACCTAATTTTGCATAGGAGAAAAGTGATGACGAAAATAGTATATTCTCTAGAGAAGAAATTCTTTTTTCGGGAAGGGGTATAAATTAAAAAAATTTAACAAAAAACGTTCTATTTATGAGAAACATTGGTATGAAAAACATTATGTTGGTTCTTGCAGCTTTGTTTTTGAGCTTGCAACTTATGGCCCAACAACGTACTATAACCGGTACTGTTGTAGATGGCAGAGATAATTCTGCGATGGTTGGGGTTACTGTATTGGAGAAAGGAACTTCAAACGGAACAGTAACCGATATTGATGGGAAATTTTTTCTGAGGCTTACTACTCAAAACCCCGTTTTAGTGTTTTCTTATGTCGGTTATAAAACTATTGAAGTAAATATAGGAAATAATTCTACATTGAACATTAAAATGGAAGAAGATGTAGAAACATTGGAAGAAGTGGTAGTTATTGGATATGGCACCATGAAAAAAAGCGATATTTCCGGAGCTTCTGTTTCTCTGGGAGAAAGTGTAATAAAAAGTTCTATAATTACAAATATTGATCAAGCTTTGCAGGGTAGGGCTGCCGGAGTAACTGCAGTTATGACGTCTGGTGCTCCTGGCTCTTCTGTATCAATAAGAGTAAGAGGTCAATCGACTATTAATGCAAATGCTGAACCGCTTTATGTAGTAGATGGTGTTATTGTTCAGGGAGGAGGAAGTAGTGGGGCTTCTTTTGGACTTGGGGATGCGTTAGGAAATGGACCCATTTCAACCATTTCGCCACTTTCTACTATTAATCCTGCTGATATATTGTCGATTGAAATTTTAAAAGATGCTTCCGCAACTGCTATTTACGGTGCTCAGGGAGCTAATGGTGTTGTTTTGATAACAACCAAAAGAGGAAAAGCGGGTCAAGCCAAATTTAATTACGAGGGAATGTTTGGGGTTCAACGTCAGGCAGCGCGTATTGACATGATGAATTTGAAGGAATTTGCTGAATACAGTAATTCTGTTGCTCAGGAAAGCAATACATTGGATAGCCGTCCCGAATTTTTAGATCCCACATTGTTAG
>DUQG01000059.1 GCA_012837935.1 Bacteroidales bacterium | reverse complement strand
CGTGAAAAGCTCGTTGAGCAAATGAACTTACTAAAGGCTCAAGATTCTAAATCATCATTATTAACTAATTCAGATAATGTTGCTCAATTTGATAAAATATCTGGTGTTGCTAACACCAGTAAAGATATAGAACAAATGGCTCACTTATTAAGTATGGCTAAACTTGAACTTCAACAACTTAATGCTTTATTGGAAAAAGATCTACCACAATCAGGCATTGAAAAGATAAACGAAAATATAGCAAAAATGCCTTTTAATATACTTGATGTTGAGTCTAACTTTAAAAGATTGCAAAATCAACCCGAAGAACTAAGAGTTAAAGTAGAACAGTTAACTCAAAGATATAAAGAGTTTAATAGTTTCAAAGGCACCGAAGAAGAAAAAGTCAAGCTTTATAATCAGTTAAAAACTGAGATTTCAGCTACAACCAAAGAAATTCAAAGTTTAGTAAAGGCGCAAGGTCAACAGGTTTTAGACACTGATATATCTAAATTTAATTCAAGAATGACTACTTGGGCTAATCAAAATACTAAAGCCGCTAAGATATACGCAGATGACTTGTCCAGAATTCAACGCGAATTAAAAGGTGCGGATAAGTTAAAATTTAATAATTTAACTAAAGAATTTCAAGCAGTGCAAAGGCGAGCCGAAGCTATGGGCGTGACTGGCAGAACGGCTTTCCAAACAATATTCGACAATTTTCGCAAGTTCAGTTCGTGGTTCGCCATAGGTGGTGTAACGGCTGGTTCTGTTAGAACAATTAAGCGAATAATAGAAAACGTTGTAGAATTAGATACCTCTATAGTTGAATTGCAAAAAGTCAGTGATTTAACAGGCGATTCTCTTGAACGTTTTGTAGATAAGGCTTATAACTTAGGAGAACAAGTTGCTAGAACAGGAAAAGAAGTTATAGATGCTACCACTGTCTTTAAGAGAGCTGGCTATACTATTGAAGAGAGTCTTGATTTAGCAAAAGCTAGTTTAGTTATGACCAATGTAGGTGATGGCATTAAAAATGTTGAGGTAGCTAGTTCGGCTTTAATAGCAACATTAAAGGGTTTTAAGTTATCCGATTCTGACGCTATGACCGTTATTGATATGATTAACAGTACATCTAATCAAGCCGCAATTGACTTTGAGAATATTACAGAAGGCTTACGAAGAGTTTCGGGTACATTGTCTCAAACAGGCACGTCTATTCAAGAAACCATTGGTTTATTAACAGGTGGTTTTAGTAGTCTTCGTGACATCGAAATGGTAAGTTCTGGTTTAATAATGATATCTCAGAGATTACGTGGGATTGGTGAGGATGGAGAAGCAATAGAAGGTCTTGCACCAAAATTAAAAAATGCATTTAAAGAAATTGCCAATATAGACATTGAAAATAAAGATGGTGGATTAAGATCAACCTTTGATATTCTAAAAGATTTAGTAAAAGTATTTCCTACTCTTACGGATAAACAGCGTCAATACTTGGGTGAACTTGTCGCTGGGAATAGGCAGGTTAAGGTATTAAATGCTATAGTTAGTGGTTGGGGTGATGTAGAGCAAGCCGTTGATTCGGCTGTTAATTCTCAAGGCTCGGCACTTAAAGAAAATGAAAAGGTATTAAATAGTGTTTCTGGTAAAATAAATGAATTCAAATCAGCTTTTGAGGAATTATCAAGAACAACTGTTAGTTCTGATAGTTTAAAATTCTTTATAGAATTAGGTACATTATTATTAAAAACTACAAACTCAATGGGCGGATTAACAACTGCGGTTGTAGTATTAAGCGGTGCCTTCTTAACCTTTAAGGTATTATTACCTTTATTAATAAAGGATATGAGTGCATTACTCTTAACAGAAGCTGGAGTGACAGCTACTACACTAAAACAAATTGTAGCGCAGACTGGATTAAATGGTGCTTATGCGTTAGGTTCAACTGTACTTAAAGGATATATTGCCACTTTAAAAAGCTTTTTATTAACTAATCCCGTGGGTTGGATTATTTTAGCTACGGGAGCATTGATTGGTTTAAATTCCGTTATAAAGGCTAGTCAAAAATCATTTATAGAAGTACAGGCTGAATACGATGAACTAAAATCAAAAATAGAGACTGTCAATACTGAATTAAAAACAGTTGGTGATAGAATTGACCAATTAAACAATAAAGATACTCTTACCATCGTTGAACAAGAAGAATTAAAGAAACTTCAAGACACAAATGATGCATTAGAAAGACAAATAGCATTACTAAAAACACAATCCGAATTTACCAACAAAGAATATGCAAGTAAATTATATCAAGAGTTTCTAAGTGATTATGCTCCCACCAATATGTTAGGGCAAAGTATCACACAAGATGCCGCCTTATCAATATGGGAAAGTTCTATTAAATTAGATATAAGTAGATACAAAGAACTTGAAAAGGTAAAAGAAAACAATATATTACTCACTAAAAGTGAACAAAAAGAATATGACAAGCTAGGTAAAAAACTTTCCGATACTGCCGTTGACGTTCAGGAGTACTTTGAGAAATATCCCTTAGAAGATGATATAAAGAAATATTGGGAAACTCAATACGAAGCTATTAATAAGGCGTTAAATCCCGAAGTATATCGCAAACAAGAATTAGAAAGTCTTGTCGATTACATTTATAAAGAAGAAATGGCTAAACATGGGAAGCTAGATGAATCTATAATTGGTAGTAATACATATTATCATCAATTAATTAATAATGCAGGACTGTCCATGCAAGCCGTTCTGGAACACTTTAAAGCTATAAAAGAAGAAGCAAAAAATACGGCCGATGAAGTAGATAATATATTTTCTTTATATACAAGTGAAATAGATGACTATCAAAAATCAGTTAAAGCAATTGGAGATGCACTATCTAAACTAGATAAAATATCTCCCACAGAAATAATTGACCTAATGCAACAGTTCCCTGAATTAGCCGAATATGGATATACAGGTTCAGAGGGTATAAACGTTTTAGAAGGTGCTTTACAAAAGTTATTGCAGAGACTGTTTGACACCCTACCCGAAACTTTAAAATCAAATGACGCTTTTATTGCAATCTATAATGAGACTATGAATGCGGCTAAAGGTGTGGAAACCCTATCTTCTGCTTTATCTAAGATGAATGATAGTGGTAAATTCCTAGATGATGTAAAAGCTGAGTTTAAAGAATTAGGATATATATCTTCTGATACATTAGCTAAGATATCTTCTAAATCGCCTGAATTAGAGACACTTGTTGCT
>DUQG01000048.1 GCA_012837935.1 Bacteroidales bacterium | reverse complement strand
GTGAAGCCAGCACCAGACAAATACTTCCACTTGAAAAATCTTTCATTTCACGCCAAATACCGGCTTTGATGTGAAGAGCTTTATTGGGATGATTAAGAAATACTTCTCTTTTTTCCACTCCATCATCTAAAACAAACACAAAAGAACCACTCGCAGCAACAACATATTGTTGTAATTCATAATGAGCATGCCCACCTCTTTTACTTCCCATCGGAATATCGTAAAGGTAGTACACTCTTTTAACGTCAAATGGAATATTCCCATTGTTTTCCATCACGGTAATATTACCTGCATCGTTATGGACAATGGGTAATTCCACTATTTCACAATCGTGAACCGAATATTTATTTTTCATCTCTTAATCTTTTAAATTCCTCATAATCTCGAATATAATCATCTGCATTATAATGTTTATCCGAAACAATTAAAGCCAATGAGTTGGTCGAAAAATTTTCTAATCTTCGCCAGTACATTTTGGGAACATACAATCCATAATAAGAACGGTTGAGTGAAAACTTCTCTTCTTTTTCTCCATCATGCAGCACTACATCAAAACTACCGGAAAGTGCAATAATAAACTCCTGCTGTTCTTTAAATGCATGACTACCGCGTATCTCACCACCCGGCACATCGTATATCCAGTATGTCCTTGCTATTTTAAACGGCAACTGTTTTGGGTATTCAAAAAAGGAAAGATTACCTCGTTTGTCTATGATTTTTGGAAGTTGGATTATAAAAGGAGTATCGTTCATTAGTAAAATTTATTTGTTATTATACATTTGTTCATAATAGCTCATATAATCACCGCTTGTTACTTCATCCATCCAGTCTTGATTATCCAGATACCATTGAATAGTTTTTTCTATTCCCTCTTCAAACTGTAAAGAAGGCTCCCAACCTAATTCTATTTTCAGTTTTGTAGCATCAATAGCATAACGGAGGTCGTGTCCGGCTCTGTCAGTTACATAAGTAATTAGTTTTTCAGAAGTTCCTTCCGGGTTACCTAATAACCTATCTGCTACCTTTATCATAACTTTTATCAAGTCAATATTCTTCCATTCGTTGAAACCGCCAATATTGTATGTTTCACGTATTTTTCCTTTATGAAAAATTAAATCGATCGCGCGTGCATGATCTTCTACATATAACCAATCTCGAACATTCTCACCTTTGCCATACACTGGCAGAGGTTTACCATGACGAATGTTGTTTATAAATAACGGAATCAACTTTTCTGGAAATTGGTAAGGTCCATAATTATTTGAGCAGTTAGAAATAACCGTTTGTAATCCGTATGTATCAGTGAATGCTCTGACAAAGTGGTCAGAAGCTGCTTTACTTGCCGAATAGGGTGAATGAGGATCGTATGGGGTCTCTTCAGTAAAAAGTGTATCGTCAAACTCCAATGCGCCATACACTTCATCTGTCGAAACATGATAAAAGAGATGTTTTGAGTAGTCTTCTTTCCAAAACTCTTTAGCCGCTTGCAACAGGCTCAGCGTTCCCAACACATTTGTTTCAGCAAATGTAAAAGGGTCTTTAATGCTTCTATCAACGTGGCTCTCTGCCGCTAAAT